>NZ_DASWYK010000091.1:0-60734 GCF_036405015.1 Flavobacterium sp.
AAAAAAGTGCAAAAGCCAATGCAAATGCGATTTGGGTAATTTTTTTCATAAATTATTGGTTTTATAGTTATTTTTTAACTCAAACATAACTAATTTACAACATAAAAACAACATTGAATTACGAAAAATCACTATATAATTATTTGAATACAAATCATTTATACTCAAAAAACATATTTTTTTGTAGGAATAGAAAAGTAAATTTCACACTTAACTTTCAACCATAAATACAAAAAAGTCTCTCTAAATTAAAACTTAAAGAGACTTTCAATATGTAAGAATTAAACTGGTTTATTTTTTAAATAAATCTCATACTTTATTTCAAAAAATCTTTAAGAGATTCTCCTGTTAGTACTTCCTTATCAAAAACAGTATTGTCATCTGCTAAAAAATAAACATCAAATTGTACACCTTCTTCAATTAATTGTCTTGGAATCTCATCTTTTTCAATCATCAATTTGATTAATTTAGGAAAAGAAACAACCGCAGCTGCTTTATTCGTTTCGTTTTGTTCTAAATTGGTTTCAAATCGCAACTCAATTTTATCATCATTGATATAACCTCTTGCTGTTGTAAGCGTTACATCATCTGCTCTAAAACTTGGTGCAATCGTTTTATTATATGTCACAACATATTCCTGAAGTTTCTGTTTGGTATTTTTACAGCTAGCAAGCAGCAATACCATCATTATTGCAAATGCAAATTGGCTTATTTTCTTGATCATAACTTTTCTATTTTAATTTTTGAAGTCTTAATAATGCCTCAAGATAGTAATAATCTGCGTAATTTATAGAACAATCGATCTCACTATTTGCAGGTTTATGTCCTGTGGAGTGCAATAAAAATGCTGAATTCACATTGTGGCTTTGGTAATCATTTGAAAGTGATGCAATCATTTTTTTAGCTTTCGCTAAATATTCAGCTTTCAAATTCTTGTCTTTGGCATAAGAACTTAACTCTAAAAGTGCTGAAGAAACAATTGCAGCAGCCGAAGCATCTCTTGGTTCATTTGGAATATTTGGCGCATTAAAATCCCAATACGGAATTAAATCTTCTGTCGTTAATTTATCCAAATAAACACGAGCTACTTTATGTGCAAAATCTAAAAACTTAACATCCTTAGTTTCTCTGTAAGTCATTGTAAAACCATAAATAGCCCAAGCTTGACCGCGTGCCCACATACTGTCGTCACTGTATCCTTGAGCCGTTCTTCCTTTAATCTTTTTTCCAGTTTCATAATCATAAATGATAACGTGATACGAAGTATTATCTGGTCTAAAATGATTGGCCATTGTCGTCTCGGCATGCTTTACAGCAATATTGTATAATTTTTTACTTCCTCCGTTTTTAGAAGCCCAAAACAACAATTCCAAATTCATCATGTTGTCAATAATAGTATTATGACCGCCCATTTTATTATGAGGCCATGATTGAATTGTTCCCACTTTAGGATTAAAAAGTGTCGCCAATATGTCAGCAGTTTTTAGAATGATTTCTTTGTATTCTGGATTTTTAGTCAATCGATATCCGTTTCCGAAACTATTAAAAATCTGAAACCCCAAATCGTGATCTCCTGCTTTGCTGACAGATAAAGGCGTTAAAAAACGACTGAATTTATCGGCTTCTTTTTCCCATTTTTTATCTTTGGTTGCTTCGTATAAAAACCATAGCTCTCCAGGCCAGAATCCGCTTGTCCAATCTTTGTAGCCAACAAATTTCCAATCTTTACTTCCGTTCGGAACTGTTCGCGGAGAAGTTCCGTCATTCGGAATCACTTTTAGCGTTTTTGAAGCTTGTTCAGCGCAATAATCCAATTGCTTTTTAATATTAAATGAATTCTCTTTTTGAGAATATCCCTGATTTCCTAAGAGAAATAAAGTGGTTAAAATGATAAAAAACTTTGACTTCATGTGGTTATTTTGATAGATAGTTAATTGAATTGATAAATTTATAAAATAAAGTAAATGCTTTTAGATCTTTGTATTTTTGTCTTACTAAATCTATACAATTAATATCATAAATTCGTTTTGAAAAAAGCCAGAACCTACTACTTTCTCACTTTTCTAAGTATTATTGCTCTCGGAATTCTTTCTAGAAAAATTGCATTTATCCCGTTATGGATTGGCGACTTTCTTTATGCAGTAATGATTTATTTTCTGGTTCGAATATTTCTTCCATTCAAAAAAGCATTTTCAATTTTTCTTCTTTCCTTATTTATTTGTTACTGCATTGAATTTCTTCAGCTCTATCAAGCAGAATGGATGATTGAATTAAGGAAAACTCTTTTTGGAAGATATGTTTTAGGTCAGGGATTTTTATGGTCCGATATTTTGGCTTACACTTTTGGAGCTTCTTTTGCTTTTATTCTAGAAAAAAGTATTCTAAATGTTTTCAATCAAAAGTCTGAGTGATTTTTTCAATATTTAAACTATTTGCCATTGCCATAAAAATTTGGTAATAAGTTCCCTTATTATCGTACAATTCATCGTGAGTTCCTTTTTCGACGCATTTCCCTTTTTCTAAAACAATAATATTAGAAGCATCAATAATTTGAGAAATACTGTGCGATATTATAATCACTGTTCGATCTTTTTTGATTGCATCCAGAGATTTTTTAATCTGTTCGGTTGCAATGGCATCTAAACTTGCTGTTGGCTCGTCCAGAAATATAATTGGAGGATTTTTAAGAAAAAGCCTTGCAATCGCAATTCGCTGCTGCTGACCACCCGAAAGCAAATGTGCATCAGAATCGTAACCTTTTGGGAGCTGTATCACCTGTTCGTGAATATAAGCTTGTTTTGCTGCTTCAACAACCTCTTCTTGAGAAGCTTCGGGATTTCCGTATAAAATATTCTCAGCAATTGTTCCTTTAAAAATATGATTCTTCTGCAAAACCAAACCAATGTTTTTACGTAGGAAATCGGTATTGTAATCTGTTAAATCAATTCCGTCTAAAAAGATTTGCCCTGATGATGGTAGATAAAATTTATCCAATAAATTGATAATCGTACTTTTTCCCGCACCGCTTAATCCTACCAATGCAGAGGTTTCGTTAGGTTTTACGGTAAAATTAATATCATAAAGCGCTTGCGTTCCGTTTGGATAAATAAAATCTACGTTTTTAACTTCAATTAACCCAACAATTTTTTCCGGAATATAATTGCCACTGGTTTCTACTTCCTGTTCTGATTCTAAAATATCGAAAAATCCTTCTGAATAAATCAAAGCATCGTTTACTTCATCATAAATTCTGTGCAACTGTCGAATTGGAGACGAAACATTATTAAAAAGCATGATATGAAACATAATCGCTCCAATGGTCATTTGATTATTCAAAACAAAATAAGCCGTCAAAATGATAATAATTACGACTCCAATTTGTTCTACAAAACTTTTAATACTTTCAAAAATAAAGCTGGTTTTTCTGGTTTCCAGCTGATTTTCGGTCATTTCAAACTGAATCTTTTCATGACGATCAGCTTCTGTTGATTCGCGGACAAAAGATTTAATCACCGTTATAGATTCGATTAAACTGATGATTCCGTTATTTTTAGTTTCGCGATAATTACGCATTCTTCTTCTAAAACCGCTTAGTTTTGTTGCCTGCAATTGACTGATATAAAAGTAAATCGGAATAATACATAAACTCACCAAACCAACATAAACATTAGCATAAAACATGATGACTAAAGCGACAAAGGCATTAGCAAACAAAGGCAGAATGTCTATAAAAAAGTTCTGAACCAATCTGGTTAAACTGCTAATTCCGGCATCAATTCTGGTTTGAAGTTTTCCGCTTTCATTTTCATCAGAGGTATAAAATTCCATTCTATAGCTCAGAATTTTTTCTACAATAGTTTGAGAAATATCGCGAGTAATGAAAATACGAAGTTTTTCTCCGTAAAATTTTTGTCCAAACTGCACAACTGAATTCACCAATTCTTTCGTTAACAACACTATACTAATGATTCCCAACAAATGAAATCCTTTAGACAATGGTTCGTGGGCTACCATTAGATTATTTATGGTATCTACAGTATATTTTAAGATTACAGCATTTACTTGTGCCGCAAAAGAACCTAAAAAAGTGAGCAGTAGAGTTGCAATTACCATTTTTCTATACGGTTTTACAAAAGGCAGAATCTTTTTATATAGTACCGATAATTGCATTTATTTTTAATTTTAAGCTTTATATCAAATATAAGAATTCTAAATTTGTGTTGAAAATCATTTAAAAACTTTACTTCTATGAAACTCGTTTTCGCTTCAAACAACAAAAATAAAATTGCCGAAATACAAAGCATGCTCCCAGAAAGCATTGAAATATTAAGTTTAGAAGATATTAATTGTTTAGAAGATATTCCTGAAACAGCCGACACCATTGAAGGAAATGCTATTTTGAAAGCAGATTATGTAACTCAAAAATATGGTTATGATTGTTTTGCAGATGATACTGGCTTAGAAGTACAGGCCCTAAATGGCGAACCAGGAGTTTATTCTGCCCGTTACGCTGGCGAACAGAAAAATGCCGATGACAACATGAATAAGCTTTTGAATGCATTAGAAAATAATGAAAATAGAAGCGCTCAGTTCAAGACCGTGATCACTTTAAATCTTGAAGGCAAACAATATTTATTTACAGGAATCGTTAAAGGAAATATCACTTCAGAAAAATTGGGAACAAATGGTTTTGGATATGATCCAATTTTTCAACCTGAAAATTATGATGAAACCTTTGCCCAACTGCCATTAGATACTAAAAACACTATTGGTCACCGCGGAAAAGCAGTCAAGCAACTGATTGATTTTCTGAACACCACAAAATAATTGTTTAAAATACAACATTTTAAGGCCTAAATTTTACATTTCACGACGTGTTTTTTAGGCAATTTCTCATTTTTGCTTAAAAAATAATTTTAATAAAAGTGTAACTTTTTGATAATCAATTCTTAACAAATACATAATTCTTAAAATTGCATTAGTTTATCTGAATAATTAACAGTAATTTTGCACCCTATTTTAAAACACATATGAATAAATTTGAACAATTAGGATTGAATGAATCGTTACTGAAGGCGATTTTAGATCTAGGATTTGAAAATCCGTCAGAGGTACAGGAAAAGGCGATTCCCCTATTATTGGAAAAAGACACGGATATGGTTGCGTTGGCTCAAACAGGGACAGGGAAAACGGCAGCTTTCGGTTTTCCGCTAATTCAAAAAATTGATGCTGACAACAGAAATACACAGGCATTAGTTTTATCGCCAACACGCGAGTTATGTTTACAGATTACTAACGAACTTAAAAACTACTCTAAATACGAAAAAGGTATTAATGTGGTAGCAGTTTACGGAGGAGCTAGTATAACAGAGCAAGCAAGAGAAGTAAAAAGAGGAGCACAAATCATTGTGGCTACTCCAGGTAGAATGCAAGACATGATTAACAGAGGTTTAGTAAACATTAAAAACATAGATTACTGCGTTTTGGATGAGGCTGACGAAATGTTAAACATGGGATTCTATGATGACATCGTATCTATTTTATCAGATACTCCAGATGAAAAAAGCACATGGTTGTTTTCTGCAACTATGCCACAAGAGGTTGCTAGAATTGCAAAACAATTTATGAGCGAACCTTTAGAAATTACTGTAGGAACTAAAAACTCTGGTTCATCTACAGTTTCTCACGAATTTTATTTAGTTAATGCTCGTGACCGTTACGAAGCTTTAAAACGTTTAGCTGATGCTAATCCAGATATTTTCTCTGTAGTTTTCTGTCGTACAAAAAGAGATACTCAGGCTATTGCTGAGAAGTTAATTGAGGATGGATATAGCGCTGCTGCGTTACACGGAGATTTATCTCAAGCACAACGTGATGGTGTAATGAAATCTTTCCGTGGAAGACAAATTCAGATGCTTGTTGCTACTGACGTTGCTGCACGTGGTATTGACGTTGACAACGTAACTCACGTTGTAAACTACCAATTACCTGATGAAATTGAAACTTACAACCACCGTTCTGGTCGTACAGGTAGAGCTGGAAAATTAGGTACTTCTATTGTAATTGTTACAAAAAGTGAATTACGTAAAATTTCTTCTATCGAGAGAATCATTAAACAAAAATTCGAAGAGAAATCTATTCCATCTGGAATTGAAATCTGCGAAATTCAATTATTACACTTAGCAAACAAGATTAAAGATACTGAGGTTGATCACGAAATTGACAACTATTTACCAGCAATCAACAATGTTCTTGAAGATTTATCTAAAGAAGAATTGATTAAGAAAATGGTTTCAGTAGAATTTAACCGTTTCATTGCTTACTACAAAAAGAACAGAGATATTTCTGTATCTGGTGGTGAAAGACGTGAAAGAGGTGATTCTGAGCCAAGAGAATTCAACAATAACGGAGCAGTTCGTTATTTCGTGAATATCGGTTCAAGAGACAACTTCGACTGGATGTCATTAAAAGATTACTTAAAAGAAACTTTAGACTTAGGTCGTGATGATATCTTTAAAGTAGATGTAAAAGAAGGATTCTCTTTCTTTAATACAGATCCACAGCATACTGACAAAGTAATGGACGTTTTAAACAACGTACAATTAGAAGGTCGTCGTATCAATGTTGAGATTTCTAAAAACGATGGTGGCGGAAGACGTGACCACAACAACCGTGGTGGAAGACGTGATTCTAACAGAAGAGATGGAAACTTCGCTCCAAGACGTGAAGGCGGATTCAGAAGTGATAGAAATTCTTCTAGAGACGGTGGATCTCGTGACGGAGGTTTCAGAAGCGACAGAAATTCATCTTCAAGAAGAGAAGGTGGTTTTAGAAGTTCTGCTCCAAGAAGCGAAAATGGCGGTTCAGACAGAACTCCAAGACGTTCAGAAAACTTCGGAGACAACTCAAGACCAAGAAGATCAAGAAAAGACTAATCATTTAAGATCTTAAAATACAAATCCCAAATTCCAATTTTGCATGGAATTTGGGATTTTTTCTTATATCTAATAATCTTCTCAGTGTCTTTGTTAATTTTCTTATAATTAAATTCCAAGACTATGAGATATTTAATCCCGATTTACTACTTTTAGTGCTTTAAATCAGGATATGAAATATTTCGCAGTTTTCTTTTTTACACTCCTAGCTAACTTTGGTTTTGCGCAAGATACGCAGTCAACAGTTCCTCAAAGAGTTTCAGGTTACATTCTTAACGACAACAGCAAACAACCTCTTGCAGGTGTAAACGTTATCAATACCAACAAAGTTCGTGGTGCAAAATCTGATGAAAAAGGGTATTTTGAAATTGACGTTCAAGTTAATGATACTTTGCACTTTTCTATTCTTGGTTTTCAATCTTTACGAATCAGAGTTACAAATGACTGGATTAAAAACAAAGTAACAAGAATTCAACTTACTGAAAAAGCAATCGCTTTGGAAGAAGTAGTTATTGCTCCGTTTACTTTAACAGGATACCTGGAAATTGACTCCAAATTAATTCCAACAAAAGAAAACTACCGTTATAGCATTTCCGGACTTACACAAGGTTACGAAGCGGGAGAATATGCACCAAACGCTTTCGGAAAGGTTTTAGGATCGATCTTTAACCCCGCCGATATGCTTTATAATTTCTTCGGAAAAAATGGTAAAGAGCTCAAGAAATTGAAAGAAATGAAGAAAGACGACACCGTTCGAACGCTTTTAGAATCTAAATACGATCGCGAAACAGTTGCCGTATTACTCGGAATAAGCAAAGACGAAATCCCAGAAATTATGCATCGTTGCAACTATTCTGATTCTTTCATTCAAACCGCAAATGATTTGCAAATTATGGATGCCATCAGTGCTTGTTACGAACAGTATAAAGTTTTAAAACGAAATTAATTTTACGATATACAAAAATCCCCAATTTTACACAAATTGGGGATTTTTTTTAGCATCAGTTTATGGTCACAGTTTTCAGTCTGTTAAAACTGAAAACTGTGACTGAAAACTATTTAACCGGTATATTAGAAAGAATTTCCAATACAAATTTCCAATATTTTTGAGCAGAAGAAATACTTGCTCTTTCGTCAGGAGAGTGTGCTCCATGAATTGTTGGACCAAAAGAAATCATATCCATATCTGGGTAATTTGTTCCTAAAATCCCACATTCCAGACCTGCGTGGCAAGCTACAACTTTTGGCTGTTCACCATTTTGTTTTTCGTAGATTTCTTTTAAAATTTCCAAAATTTCAGAATTTACATTTGGCGTCCATCCTGGATAAGAACCAGAAAGTTCTACCTCACAACCTACTAATTCAAAAGCAGAACGTAAAGAATTAGCCAAATCAAATTTAGAAGATTCTACAGAAGAACGCGTCAAGCATCCAACTAAGATTTCTCCGTCTTTAATTACAACACGAGCAATATTATTAGAAGTTTCAACCAAATCAGCCATGTCTGCACTCATTTTGTAAACTCCATTTTGAGCGGCGTAAATAGCTCTGATAATACCTTCTTGAACTCCTAAATCCATCACTTTTTCAGGCAAATCACCTTTTACAATTTCAATAGTTAAATTCGGCTCAGTTGTTTTGTATTCTGCTTTGATATCAGCAATGATTTCCTGCATATCATAAACATAAGCTTCATCAAACATTTGAGAAATAATTACTTTCGCAACACTTTCTCTCGGAATTGCATTTCTCAAACTTCCTCCATTTACTTCAACAATTTGTAAACCAAAGTTTTCAAATGCATCAAACAATAAACGGTTCATGATTTTATTAGCATTTCCTAAACCTTTATGAATATCCATTCCAGAATGCCCTCCATTTAAGCCTTTTACTGTAATCGTATATCCAACAGAACCTTCTGGAACTTCTTCTTCATGATACGTTCTAGTTGCTGTTACATCAATTCCACCAGCACATCCAATATCAATTTCGTCGTCTTCTTCCGTATCTAGATTCAATAAAATCTGACCTTGTAAAATTCCTCCTTTAAGGTTTAAAGCTCCAGTCATTCCCGTTTCTTCATCAACAGTGAACAAAGCCTCAATTGCTGGATGCGGAATATCTTTGCTTTCTAAAACAGCCATAATTGTAGCTACTCCTAAACCGTTATCAGCTCCAAGTGTCGTACCACGAGCACGAACCCAGTCGCCATCTACATACATATCGATTCCTTGCGAATCAAAATCAAAAACAGTATCTGCATTTTTTTGGTGCACCATATCTAAATGCCCTTGCATTACGATTGGTTTACGATTTTCCATCCCTGGAGTGGCAGGCTTTCTGATGATTACGTTTCTGATTTCGTCTTCAAAAGTCTCTAAACCTAAGCTGTTTCCAAAGTTTTTCATAAACTCAATTACACGCTCTTCTTTCTTAGACGGACGCGGCACTTCATTTAAATCTGCGAATTTATTCCAAAGTGCTTTTGGCTCCAGATTTCTTATTTCTTGACTCATTATATTTTGTTTGAATTATTTCGGATATTTTGAAGGATTTAATGATGTATTGAAAACAGATAATATGTAAATGGTTTTCAAGTTTTCATCAATAAAATAAAAAATGATAAAAGGAAATTTTTTAATAGGTAAGCCGTGATAATCCTTATATCTGATTTGGAAGAAAGGATTTTTAGTTAACCTTTCTATATTTTCATCGATTGTCTGATAAAAATATTCACCTAATCCAGTTTGCTTAGATTCATAATAATCAATAGCATCCTGAATATCACGAATTGCTCTCGGCTCAATAACAAGATCAAAAATCATTTTTCAGTTTTAAAAGAAAACTGTTTTTTTGCCTCATTCCAAGGAACAAAATTTTCTACTTTTGAAGTCAATCTTCTTTCGTCTAATAAATTTTTCATTTCGTCAGACACAGAAAAATCATTAATTACCGTTTCGTAATTAAATTTCTCTATAAGCTTCATAAAGAATGTTAATTCTTCATCTGGAATATTTAAAGTAATTTGTGTCATTTTCTCCCTATTCATGAACAACAAATTTACAAAAAATAACACAAAATAGTATTTAATTATTATTTTTATAAAAAACACATCATCAGTGAAAAAAAAATACATTTTACCTTTATTTCTTATAGTTCAAATTATTTTTTATAAAACCCTACCCTACTTTCCAGATTTTGTAGAAGGCTTTTACAGCAAAAATTTGTTCGTTCGGATTTCTAATTTTTCAAGAACGGTTTTGGGTAAAATTCCGTTTTCTATTGGGGATATTATTTATGCACTTTTACTGATTTCTATAATCAGCTGGTTTTGGAAAATCAGAAAAACATGGAAAACAGAATGGAAAGATCACCTCTTGACTATCTTAGGAAAAATCTCTGTTTTTTATTTTTTCTTCCATCTGCTTTGGGCTTTCAACTATTATCGCAAACCTCTTTTTGAAAAAATGGAAATCAAAAGAGAATATACCGATGCCGATCTTTTGGCTTTTACTAAAAGATTAATCGATAAAACGAATGAAGTTCAGTTTCAAATTACAAAAAATGATAGTGCTAAAGTTGTTTTTCCATATTCGCAAAAAGAATCGTTTCAAATGATTTTAAATGGTTATGATAATTTAGCCAAAGAACATCCTTATTTCAAATACAAAACGTTAAGCGTAAAAAATTCACTATTCAGCCTTCCTCTTACTTATATGGGTTTTGGAGGTTATTTGAATCCATTTACAAATGAAGCTCAGCTTAACGATTTGTTGCCAATGTATAATTTCCCTCTGACTACATCGCATGAAATGGCACATCAGATTGGCTTTGCAAGTGAAAGTGAATGTAATTTTATTGGCGTATTGGCTTCTGTTAAAAACGAAAACCTTTATTATCAATATTCCGGATATAGTTTTACTTTACGCTATTGTTTAGGAATCTGGAAATTTAAAAACGAAAAGATATTTGACCAGTTAAACAAAACTGTTCATGTTGGCATTCTGAAAAACTATCAGGAAAGTGAGAATTTCCGGAAAAAATATGACACTTTTATAGATGAAGGTTTTCATTTTCTGTGGGACAATTTCTTAAAAACAAACAATCAAAAAGACGGAATGGAAAGTTACAGTAAGTTCATCGATTTGATGATTAATTATTATAAAACGAGAAAATTTTGATCCAACTGTAACAAAAATGATTTCATAACTACTAACACTTATATGAGCGAAAATCTAGAACAGTCATTTGTTGCGCAATTGCAGGCAAATCAGAATATAATCCACAAAATTTGTAGATTATATACTGCTGGCGAAGATGCTCATAAAGATTTATTTCAAGAAATTACTATTCAACTTTGGAAAGCTTATCCAAAATTTAGAGGAGACAGTAAATTTTCTACCTGGACGTATCGCGTGGCTTTAAATACCGCAATTACGTTATACCGCAAAACCAAAAGGACTATTTCTACCGTAGATTATGAAAACCATCAGCATTTTGTAAAGGATGTCGATTACAATTACGAAGAAGAAGAACAGATAAAATTGATGTACAAAGCCGTTTACCAACTCAATGACATCGAAAAAGCATTAGTTTTTATGTATTTAGAAGACAAAGATTATCAAGAAATAGCTGAAACCCTAGGAATCAGCGAAGTGAATGCGCGCGTGAAAATGAACAGAATTAAGGGGAAACTTAAAAAAATACTAAATCCTTAAAAATTATTATGAAAGAACTGGATTTACTAAAAAAAGACTGGCAAAAGAACTCAGGTTCTTTTCAACAAATTTCTGAAACTGAAATCTATAAGATGATTCACAGAAAATCATCTTCTATTGTAAAATGGATTTTAATTATCAGTATTTTGGAGATTTCGTTTTGGACTTTTTCAAATATATTTATTAATACCGATGATGTGTTACGAAAAATGAATCATCCGGAAATCGTAACGGCTTTAAACTTTTTAACCTATTTCAATTACATTGTAGTTTTAATATTTGTTTTCATTTTCTATAAAAATTACAAAACAATTTCGACCACGATAGCAACCAAATCTTTAATGAGCGCTATTTTAAAGACGAGAAAAACTGTACAATATTATGTTTGGTACAATTTAGGAATGATTGTAATAACAGCCATTTTGAGCTTCTTTATCGCTTTTGTTTACAATCCAGATATGGAATTTCTTAGAGATAAATTAGCTATGAACGGAAAAGCCATGTTTGTTACTATAGGCATTTTATTTCTGGTAATTTTAGGCTTCTTTGGATTGTTCTGGTGTTTCTACAGAGTGATTTACGGAACTCTTTTAAGAAGATTGTATGCGAATTATAAAGAGCTGAAAAAGATAGATTTTTAGTTAAGGTGCTTTTTTTGAGACACAAAGGTACAGAGACTCAAAGGCTCAAAGGTTTTCAACTTGAAACAAAAAGCTTAATACTCCCACTGTCTCAATCTGTTCAATTCTTCTTGTGCTTTGATTTCTTCAGCCGGAATCACTTTTAAGAATGATGGATGTTGTTCAATCGCGTATTCTACTTTTTCTACGATTTCGTCAATTGTATCATTTTCATAATCAATATCAAGAGGTTCTTTAATGATAAAGGATTGAAGAATACCTTTCTTTTTCATTCGAAGTCCTTTCTTATCGAAAGATCTTCTAAAACCGTCAATTACTATCGGAATTACAATTGGTTTATGCTGTTTAATGATATGAGCGGTTCCTTTACGAACAGGTTTAAAAGATTTTGTAGTTCCTTGCGGAAAAGTAATTACCCATCCGTCTGCTAGGGCTATTTTGATATTTTCAGTATCGTTTGGATTTACTTCGCGTTTTTCGGTAACGTCGACACCTTTTGCTCGCCAGGTTCTTTCAACAGTAATTGCACCCACATAAGCTAAAATTCTCGGCAATAATCCGGCTTGCATGGTTTCTTTTGCAGCAACATAATAAATATTCATTTTTGGCTGCCACAAATATCCGATGTTCTTAATAGTGTCCTGACGTCCGCTTAAACTTGCGTTAAACACATGAAACATCGCCACAACATCTGCAAAATAAGTTTGGTGATTCGAAATAAACAAAACATTAGTATCTGGAAGTGTTTTAATAATTTCAGATCCTTCAATCTGCAATTCGTTAAAACCTCTATATCTTCTGTGCGTCATAGCACCCAAGACACGGATTAACCATTTCTTGATGAATAATATATGCCCAAAAGGATTTCGTTTAAACAATCCCATAACTACTTTTTCTTGATTTTTTGTTAGTTCGCAAACATACAAAAATTATTCTTTCAGCAACACTTTTAAACTTTTTCCACAATTAACAGTTATTCAAATGAATATCAAATTGTTAAATAATCATTTCTAAATTTCATTAGCAAAAGTCACCTTCAACACATCTCTCAATTCACTCAAAATCATTGCTGTTGCTCCCCAAACTACATGATTTTGAATATTAAATGCTGGAACCAGAATATTAGCACCATAAGAAGTTGACAATCTGGCTTCAATAATTATTTCGTCATTCAAAAAAACCGATAATGGAAGTTCAATAATTCCAGCAACTTCTCTAATATCGGGATAAAAAGAAAGTTCTTCTTTTGCAATTCCTAAAAACGGATGCACCAAGAAATTACTTGGTGGAATATACATAGGAGAAAATTTTTTAATGATTTCTATTTTCTCTCTTTCAATTCCTATTTCTTCATGAGTCTCTCTAAGAGCCGTATTTTCAAAATTAAAATCATCCTTCTCAATCTTACCTCCTGGAAAAGCGATTTGTGCTGAGTGAACCCCTTCGTAGGTATTTCGAACAATCAAAACTAGATGTGTTTTTTCTTGTTTGGGATAAAACAACATCATAACTCCTGCCATTCTAGGATTTAATGCGTCTATATCAAGATTTTTTAAACCTTCAATACGTTCTTTTGGAGCCATTTTCAAATGTGATTCTACTGCTGGCAGTTTTACTGGAATTATATTGGGAACATATTTCAAAAAATCTTGAAAATTCATAATCAAACCTTATTTTTGTACTTTCAAATAAAACATAAATATACTCCAGAAAACGCAGTACCACAAGTTTTCTGGAATTAAAGCCTTAAAAAATGTACAGCAGAGAAGAATCACAAAGAATTAAAAGAGAATTTTGGGTAGCTTTTGCCGAAAAGTATCCAAGAAAATGGGTTCTTTATGATACTAAAATCAAAGATTTTTCTTTTAAGTTTTTTGTTGACAATAAAAAAGCACAGGTTTTAATTGACATTGAACAAAGAAGCGATGAAAAACGGATTGCTTATTTTGAAAAATTAGAAGCATTAAAAAATATCCTAGAAGAAGAATTTATCAAAGATTTGGTTTTCGAAAAAAACTACACTCTCGAAAGCGGCAAAACCATAAGCAGAATCTGGGTTGAAAAACTTGGTGTCGGTTTTAGCAACAGAAATAACTGGGACACAATTTTTGATTTCTTCAATGAAAAAATGCATGCACTGGAAATGTTCTATTTAGAATATGATGAGTTTATTAAGGATATAGATGTTTTGTAAAAGGTCCTGAGATACTAAGGCGCTAAGGTCCCGAGTTACTATCCTGAGTTACTAAGATTCTAAACTCTTTTATATAGCAAACCCGACAGGTTTAAAAAACTGTCGGGTTTATTATTTTATTTAAGTGTCAATTTATAGCTCTTAGCACCTTAGAACCCCGGCTCGTTTATTTACACTGTAAAAATATTGTAAACTATAATATGATCGTCGTAATTAATATAAAGCTGTTTACGGAAATCCTGTTTTTTACGTGTTATAATAGAAAGTTTACATTCTCGACCATCGTTATCTTTACACATGAAAGAATAAACAATATCAGTGTCATTTTCTTCTCGTTCAATATAATTTAAAATATTAAAAAGCTGAATTTCTTGTGAATACACCACAATTCTATGTTTATTGGTATCTAAAACGACGGAAAGATTTACCAAATCTAAATTGGACCATTCGCCCCATTTCCCTCTCTGATTTTTTTCTAAAACACTAAATCCAGATGTTTTAAAGTGATAAGTCTGACTCTGAACTTGTTGCAATCCAAAAGTTAAAAACAGTAGTATTATGTAGGTGCGTAGGGAATTCATAAATTATTTCTTGCTGTATTTAAAATTCAAATGTAGCCTTTTCTTTGATTGCGGCTTCAAATTCGGAGATCATTTGTTTGACAATTTTTTCGACCGGCAAAATTTCATGAATCAATCCTGCAATTTGGCCGATCTCTAATTCGCCTTCTTCCAAATCTCCTTCAAACATTCCTTTTTTGGCTCTTGCTCTTCCTAAAAGTTGTAGTAAATCTTCTTTAGATGGACATTTTTCATATAAAGCCTGAATATCATTAAAAAATTTGTTTTTTACCAATCTAACAGGCGCTAACTCCTTCAATGTCAACTGAGTTCCTCCTTCTTTAGTATTAACTATCGTTTCTTTAAAATTATTGTGTGCAGAAGATTCTAGAGAAGCTGCAAAACGACTTCCAACTTGAACTCCATCAGCACCAAGAATCATTGCGGCAAGCATTCCTCTTCCTGTCGCAATTCCACCAGCGGCAATTAACGGAATCTGAATTTTTTCTTTGACCATCGGAATCAAAGTCAGTGTAGTGGTTTCTTCTCGTCCGTTATGTCCTCCTGCTTCAAAACCTTCAGCTACAACAGCGTCAACGCCTGCTTCCTGTGCTTTTAAAGCAAAAACAGAACTGCTCACAACATGCACAACCGTAATTCCTTTTTCTTTTAAAAATGAAGTCCATGTTTTAGGATTTCCTGCAGAAGTAAAAACTATTTTTACGCCTTCTTCGACAACAATATTCATAATCTCCTCAATATTCGGATACAACATCGGAATATTAACACCAAAAGGTTTATCGGTTGCTTTTTTGCATTTTTGAATGTGTTCTCTTAAAACTTCCGGATACATAGAACCTGCTCCAATAAGTCCTAAACCTCCAGCATTACTAACCGCCGAAGCTAATTTGTAACCACTGTTCCAGATCATTCCGCCTTGAACGATTGGATATTTTACATTGAAAAGTTGCGTGATTTTATTCATTAAGAAAATTATTGCTTGATTATCTTTCCTGTTTTGTGCAGATTATCAGCATCAAAACTATAAAAATACAATCCGCTTTGAAGTGATTGTAAAGAAAGAATTGGATTCGAATTGTTTATTTTTTCTTCTATTAATTTCTGACCTAATACTGAATAAATAGTTACAGAAGCGGTATTACTTTGATTTAGAAAAGAAAAAGTAACGGTATTTTTTACCGGATTTGGATAAACTGAAAAAGCGGTTTCTGCTATAAAATCATCAACGCTCAATGTCTTTCCAAAATTCGGAATTCCGTAACCATAATTATTGTCAGGATTTGAATATCGATCAGCAGAAGCGATAATCATCTGCCTGATTTCTTTATTTGTTTTTGTTGGAAAAGCCTGCCACAAAGAAGCTGCCATTCCAGCCATAATCGGGCACGAAAAAGAAGTTCCGCTTGCAGTTACAATATTTCCATTCGGATCAGAAACTACTGCTGCCACTCCTTGCGCCATAACTTCTGGTTTTATCCTTCCGTCATAAGTCGGTCCAATTGAACTAGAGCCCGCTTTTACTTTAGATGCAGTAACAGAACCAATGGCTAAAACTGAAACAGCATCGGCAGGAGATCCAATATGTTTTTCTACTTGAGTACCTTCATTTCCTGCTGAAGCTAAAACTAAAATTCCTTTATTAAAAGCAGTTTCAGCGCCACGCGAAATAAAAGTAGTAATTCCGTTCATATCACTGTAAGTATGATTGTACCTAATTTCGTCACGATAAAGGAAATATCCCAGCGAAGTCGTGATAATATCTACTCCCAAAGCATCTGCTTTCTCAGCAGCCTCTACCCAAAGTGATTCTTCAAGCGGATTTTCTTCTGCATCAATTTCAGTAATAAAAAGATAATAGGAAGCATTTGGAGCAGTTCCTATCAAAGCATTTTCTTTGTACCCTCCCATTGTAGAAAGCACTTTCGTCCCATGATCTCCTCCAGCATAGAAATTAGCATTTCGTGTAGTGTAATCGTAACCACCCAAAATTTTATTATTATTTCTAAGATTTTCAAACGGCTGAGCAGTATTTACACCTGGAAATCCAGCATCTAAAACGGCAATAATTTTACCTTCCCCAGTATAATTCTGCTGATGCAAAACCTGTCCATTCAACATTTCAATTTGATTAGCAGAACTACCGTAAGCATAATCAACAGCAGTTTGTGATTGTTTTTTCGTCTGACTAATTGCAGCTTCTGAAACCTTTTTCCCAGTAGTATTTAAAGTTCTATCTGCAAATTCTACTTTTTGAACAAAAGCTAAGGTTTTTAAGGCATTAATATTGGCTTGAGTTCCACGAATATGAAGCGCATTCAGCCATTTAGACTGCGCCATAACCGAAATTCCCGTACTCGATTTGATTTGATTTACAAATGAAATTTCCAAAGGAGCATCTGTAATATCCAAAGCGATCTTTTGATTGGTTCTTCGATCCAAAGCTCTTTGAGAAAGCTCTACTAGTGGATTATCAAAAAAAGTTTGTGCATTAGGTTTAGCATTAAAATAAACCCAAGCCTCTTGTTGTCCAAAAACTGTAAACGAAAGAAGTAATAAAAGAAAAGTAAAGTTATATCTCATAGCATACTTTTATGGAATCTCTTCCAAATAAAGTATAAAGCTAAGAAATTACTCCCGAACCAACTAATTCATTTCCTAAATACCAAGCAACAAATTGTCCTTCTGTAATAGCAGACTGTGGTTCTTCAAATTCCACATACATTCCGTGCTCAAATTGGTGCAACACCGCTTTCTGCAACGGCTGGCGGTAACGAATTCTAGCCATCACTTCCATTGTTTCACCAGCTTTTAATGTTAGATCTTCTCTAATCCAATGCACTTCAGATTCTCCAACAAAAAGTGCTTTTTTGAATAATCCTGGGTGCTGGCTTGATAAACCTGTATAAATCGTATTTGTTTCAACATCTGTAGCAATTACAAACAAAGGATCTGTTGTTCCTCCTACATTCAATCCTTTTCTTTGTCCAACTGTAAAATAATGAGCGCCTTGATGTTTTCCAACCACTTTTCCCATTGTTGGAATATATTCTAGTTTCTGAGATTCTAATTTCAATTCTTCTTCTACAGAAATTCCAGCTGGTTTTTCAACAACGTAAATTGGATCGTTTTTATCAACCTGAACAATTTTACCTTCTTTTGGTTGTAATTTTTGTTGCAAAAATTCTGGAAGACGAACTTTTCCAATAAAACACAAACCTTGAGAATCTTTCTTTTCTGCAGTAACCAATTCCATTTCAGCGGCAATTTCGCGAACTTCTGGTTTTGTTAAAGCTCCAATAGGAAACAAAGCTTTTGACAATTGCTCTTGAGACAATTGACATAAAAAGTAAGACTGATCTTTGTTGACATCATTTCCAGCAATCAATTGATAAACTGTTTTTCCGTCAACTTCAATTTCGCTTTTTTGACAATAATGCCCTGTTGCCACATAATCTGCTCCAAGACTTAAGGCGATTTTCATAAAAACATCAAATTTGATTTCGCGGTTACAAAGCACATCAGGATTTGGAGTTCTTCCTTTTTCGTATTCGTTAAACATATAGTCCACGATTTTTTCTTTGTATTCTTCGCTTAAATCAACGGTCTGAAACGGTATTCCGAGTTTTTCAGCAACAAGCAAAGCGTCGTTACTGTCTTCCAGCCACGGACATTCGTTTGAAATAGTAACCGAATCATCGTGCCAATTCTTCATAAAAAGGCCAATTACTTCGTATCCTTGCTGCTGCAATAAATAAGCTGCAACACTAGAATCTACTCCACCTGAAAGTCCAACAACTACTCGTTTCATTTTAAAAAGATTAAATTTTTAAGGTTGCAAAGGTACGTCAAATAATAGAAAATTTCACAATGGTTTGCATTAGTTTAAGTAATCCTGCGGTAGATAAAACTTATTGCTTTTTTAAGTACATTTAATTCTCTATTTTTTAAATATGAAAAAATACTTTTACAGCTTATTATTCCTTTTCGTCTTAACAAGTTTAAGCGCACAGCGTTTTTCGGCTTCACTTGCAAATTATGAAGCTTACAAAGCGTTTAAAGGAAAACCTTTGTCTGATAAATTTTCGAACATCGAATCGGTAAAAGTGATTTACGATTTGCGAAAACAAAAAATGTATTACTTCAACAGCAGTCTTATTTTATTGCATTTTGATTTTGCCACAAATTATCTAGGATACACTCCCGATTTAGAATTTTTCAATCTAAGAAACTACAGTAATACCGAAAAAGACAGAGATTTTCTACTTGGGAATTTAAATCACATTAAAGGAACAGACAAGTGGATTTTTGAACTTGCTGCTTCTGATCATATGCCGATTCCGCTCATTGAAAAATTCTTCAACTTAGTTAAAAACTCCACTTTTATCGGGCAAAAGCTAAAATTTTATTTGAATAATCCAGAAATAATGGACTGGCATCAACAACAGAAATTTAAAATTCCGTGCGTGAAATCAGATTATATTTTTGGTGAAATTAAATATCAAGAAGTTGTTCGTGGGAATAATGTCGGAATTTTAAAAAAATACAAAATCAAAGATTTAGAGACGATAAAACCTGATCCTGATGAAATTATTATTTTGGACGGAACGCCCGATATTCTTCCAAATGTGAGAGGAATTATCGTGAATGAACTCCAAACACCTTTAAGTCATTTGGTTCTTTTAGGAAAAAACAGAAAGATTCCGATTATGGCTTACACAGAAATCGAAAAAGACAACAATATCAAAAAACTGCTTTCTAAAAAAGTCGAACTTAAAATACAAGTAGATACTTTTTTCATTAAAGAAACAACTAAAAAAATCCAAGTAAAAACAGTTGGCAAAAAGAAAAAACTAACAATCGACAACAGCATAACCGAATTAGTCAATTTATCTCAAATTCCTAAAAAAGGAGTTAATTATATTGGTTCAAAAGCTCAAAATATGGCGTATTTAATCGCGATTTCAAAAGAAATTCCGTTTAAAACTCCAGAAGATGCGCATGCGATTCCGTTTTATTTTTACACCAAACACATTCAAAAGGAATCTATTTCTCCGTTAATTACGGAACTTTTAGCTTTTCCAAAGAAAGATTCAACGGTTTGGATTAATAAGCAGTTGAAAAAAATCAGAGATGCTATTAAAAAAGAACCTATTGATCCAGAATTAATTTCAAAACTAAATCTAGCTTTTAAAGATGCTAAATTCAAAAATTTCAGATTTCGATCTTCTACCAATGCCGAAGATTTAGATGATTTTAATGGCGCCGGATTGTACGATTCTAAAACAGGAATTTTAGGAGATTCTATCAAAACTTTTGAAAAAGCAATCAAACAAGTTTGGGCAAGCGTTTGGAATGAAGCTTCGTATAACGAAAGAGAGCTTTTTGGAATCGATCAGCAAAATATTGCTATGGGTGTTTTAGTACATCGATCTTTTCCTGATGAATTAGCAAATGGCGTTATCATTACCAAAAATCTTTTTAGATTTAATTTCCCTGGAATAACAGTCAATATTCAAAAAGGTGAAAACTCAGTTGTAAAACCAGAAAAAGGCGAAATCTGTGAGCAATTTGTCGCCTATCATTTTAATGACGGAAAAGACGATAAAGATTTTGATATTGATTATACTTCCAATTCTAATCTAAATAATAACGAACCTTTATTGAGTCGAAAAGAAATGAGCAACATATTTAATGTCAGCAGAAAAATTGAAGAAAAAATGTATCGTTATTGGCGTAAAAACCAATTTCATCCTGTTGATATTGAGTTTAAAATGGTTGGCGAAAAAAGAGAATTATACATCAAACAAGTTCGACCGTTTAACGATTAATAGAAAACCAACAAATCGATTTCATTTGCAGTGGTATTGATTAAAACAATCCTGAAATCAAATTCGTCAATTTTAATTTTCTCCTGAATTGATTTTCTAATCCATTCTTGATTTAAAGAAAAATTATCGTCAAGCGGAATTTTAACATCTACAGAATTCAGATATTTTGAAGCTTTTTTGTTGACAATGATTGAAGCTGCAATGTAAAATCCGATGATAATGATTTGAAAAAACAGCAACAATTCAATCTTTTCAAACGGATACATAATATCTAAAATAGACAACGTAATTGTTGCAAAAAGAAAGATAATAGCGTTTACCGTAAAAGATTGTGTCCTAAATCGAAGTATGGAAAAAATAGCAAATAATCCAAAACCAATTCCAACACCGATCTCAATTTTCGTAAAAAGATAACAGAGCGAAAAAGTACAAAGTCCAACAATGACCATTAACGGATTTATAGTGGCATTATCTTTTCTGTTGGAGAAAAAATACAGCAACAAAATCGAAAAAAACAAAAGTAGAAATCGTCCTAAAAGCTCGTTTAAATCCATTGACAAGAAGAATTAGTTTATCAAATGTAAACAATTTTATTCTTCATCAATTTTATTTTTAACGACGTAAATTTGATGCTTTTAATAATTACTTTTTAGGAGCTGGACCTTTTTCAGAAGCTTTATTCGTGTTTTTAGGATCACTCATATTGACTTCTTTTACCAATTTTCCTTTTTGATAAAACTGCCAGATTCCTGCTTTTTTGCCGTTCACAAATTTACCTTTAGAAGCAACCGATTTATCTGATTCATAAAAAACAGCATCTCCGTTGTATTCGTTATTTTTAAAAGTAGATTCTTCCAAAAGCGTTCCGTCTTGACCCAGTTTTTTATAAGGTCCTTCTTTTAAACCATTTTTATACATCATCTCTTCTGCCACTTTTGCATTTGGATAATAAATAGTTCGCAATCCTTCTAATTTTCCTGCTTTGTAATTTTCAACCGTCATTAAAACTTTAGAAGCTTTATGGTAATATTTCCATTCTCCCTCACGAGATTTTCCAATTTCTTTTCCTTCGCTTACAATGTTTTTATTCTGATCATAAAAAATAGTATACGAACTACCATCGTTAGCACTAAAATCTCTAGTTGCAATTATATCTCCTTTTTTAGTGTCATCAAAAAACTTAAATAAGCCAGTTTCTTTTCCGTGATTAAAAGTTCCTTCGTAACGAGGTCTTTTAGATTCGGTGTAAACACCTTTCCAAAGTCCGTCTTTTTTTCCTGATGCATCGACTTTATTATTGTCTGTCTGTGCGTTAGAAATAAGTGATGACAAGAATAATATAGCAAGTATGATTTTTTTAGCGATCATAGAAATAGTTTTGTTTTTAAGCTTAACGAAAATCTAAATTATAAATTATATTGGTATAAAAAAATCCCGATTTAATCGGGATTCTTTTTATTGAAAATTATTTCTTTTTCTTATTCTGCCCTTGAGCTTTTGCAGCTTCCTGCTGTTCCATCACTTCTTGAAGACGTTGTTGAAACTTGCTTGGCTTTTTAGGTTCTCTTTGTTTGTTTTCCTGAATCTGAGCGTGAATTTTATCACTGTCAACAATGTAATTTTTGATAACAAACATAATTCCGATTGTAATTAAGTTCGAGATAAAGTTGTACAAACTCAATCCAGCACCATAACTATTGAAGAAAATTAACATCATTAATGGAGAAACATAAATCATGATTTTCATCATTTTTGCCATATCTGGCATACCTTCTTGCTGAGGCGCTGCCATTTGCTGATCTCCAGATGTCATTTTCATGTAGAAGAAAATCGCGATTGCTGCCAAAATTGGGAACAAACTGATGTGATCTCCGTACATTGGAATATTGAATGGTAATTTTACAACAGAGTCAAAAGATGATAAATCGTCTGCCCAAAGGAAACTTTTTTGTCTTAATTCGAAAGCTGCAGGGAAAAACTGGAAAGATGCATACATAAAAGGCAACTGAATCAATGCCGGGATACATCCTGCCATCGGGTTTACACCTGCTTTGTTGTACAGTTTCATTGTTTCCTGTTGTTTCTTCATTGGGTCTTTTTTGAATTTCTCTCCCAACTCTGCAATATCAGGTCTTAAAACTTTCATTTTAGCCTGAGACAAGAACGACTTATACGTAATTGGCGACATAGCCAATTTGATGATAATCGTAAAAATGATAATCGCAATTCCTAAAGACAATCCAATTGTTGAACTTAAGAATCCGAATAATGGAATAAAGATTAATTTATTAATCCATCCGAAAATTCCCCATCCTAAAGGAATGATTTTATCGAAATTTTTATCGTAAGCTTTTAGTGTTTTGTAATCTACAGGACCCATATACAAACTCATTTTGTAATCGATCTCTCCGTTTGAAAACGCTAAAGGCAAATTGGCTCTAAATTGTTTTGTAAAAACAGTATCAATTTTTTCATCTTTAACTAAATCATCAGATTGTAGTTTTGAAGTTTCAAAAGGTTTTTCTGTAGATAAAATTGTAGCAAAGAAGTGTTGTTTAAAAGCCACATAGCTCACTTTCGTAGGCGTTTCTTCTTTTCCTTGTCCGTGAGAACTTACGTTGTTATATTTTGACTCTTCGTATTTGTAATCAACTTGAGCAAAACGATTTTCATAAGAAACACTTTTCTCGTTTCTGTATGTTTTTAAATCCCATTCTAAATTTAATGGTTTAGCAGAATTTAAAACTTTGTTTAATCCTTGAGAACGAATATCAAAACCAACTAAATAATCGTTTGGTTTAAGGATATATTTATACTCTAAAAATTCATTTGCACCCGCTTTTAAACGCATAGACAAAACCTGGTCTGCACCAATTTTTTCTAATGTTGGTTCGAAATACAAATCTTTAGAATTTAATGTTCTATTATCTGTAGTAAGAAGCTGTAAATTTAAATTTGAGTTGTTGTTTTTGATTAACTCAACTAATTGACCAGAACCTTTTTTAAATTTTTCGAATTCTTTTAAAGTAGCTTCAACAATGTAACCACCTTTGTTTGCGATTTTAAGCTTAAGCTTTTCGTTTTCAATTGTAGTAAAAGTTTCTTTTGCAGAAGGAAGCGTTGCAGAATAAGCAAATCCTCCTAAAGTTTTTTGCAATTGAGCCAATTGTAATGTATCTCCAGGAGTTGCAGTAACAGCTGGTAATGATGCAGTTTTAGCTTTATCGGCTTTTGCTTGTGCTTCTTGTTTAGCAACTAATTCTTTCTTGGCTTTTTGAGCTGCAATTTCTTTCTCAGAAGGTTGATTTTGATAAAAAATCCAAATCAAGATTCCGAATATCAATACAAAACCAATGATCGAATTG
This sequence comes from Flavobacterium sp., assembly GCF_036405015.1. Taxonomy (GTDB): domain Bacteria; phylum Bacteroidota; class Bacteroidia; order Flavobacteriales; family Flavobacteriaceae; genus Flavobacterium. The sequence continues at coordinate 24,263 of NZ_DASWYK010000091.1, forward strand.
AGGTCTAATTTTTTTTCTTCCATTATTTTAAAAAAAGTTATTCGTTTGAGGATATTAGTTATTTGTTTAATTTAAATGTTACACCTCTTAGAATGAATTATTATTTTTTATGCGCATTTACTGCAGCAGCCACAAAGTTTACAAAAATCGGGTGCGGATTTGCAACTGTACTTTTGTATTCTGGGTGGTATTGCACACCAATAAAAAATGGGTGGTTTTCTAGCTCAACGATCTCAACTAAACCTGTGTCAGGATTTACTCCAGAAGCTTTTAAGCCAGCTTTTTGCAATTCATCTGCATATTTATTATTGTACTCATAACGGTGACGGTGACGCTCCGAAATAGTTTTTTCTCCGTAAATTTTGTACGCTAAAGTGTTTGGTTTAATATCACATTTCCAAGCACCTAAACGCATCGTTCCTCCTTTATCGGTTACATTTTTCTGCTCTTCCATTAAATTCACAACCGGATGAGGCGTTTTCTCATTCATCTCAGTAGAATTCGCTTCAGCGTAACCTAAAATATTTCTAGAATATTCAATAACAGACATCTGCATTCCTAAACAAATTCCGAAAAACGGAATATTGTTTTCACGTACAAAACGAACTGCTTCGATTTTTCCTTCAATACCTCTTTCACCAAAACCTGGAGCAACTAAAACTCCGTCAAGAGAACCTAATTTTTCTTCCACATTATCAGCATTGATATGCTCTGAGTGAATAGAAATTACATTTACTTTCGTTTCGTTTGCAGCACCTGCATGAATGAACGCCTCTAAAATAGATTTGTAACAATCCTGCATTTCTACATATTTTCCAACCAAACCAATGTTTACTGTTTGTTTTGGACTTTTTAATCTTTTTAAGAAAGTATTCCAAGTTTTAAGATCTGGAGATGCTTTTTTAGGAAGATCTAATTTCTTTAAAGCTACAACGTCTAATCCTTCTTCAAGCATTAAATTTGGAACTTCATATATCGTAGAAGCATCAATTGACTGAATAACCGCTTCTTTCTTAACATTACAGAATAAAGCTAATTTCTGGCGTAATTCCTGAGACAATTCGTGCTCCGTTCTACAAACCAAAATATCGGCTTTAATACCACTTTCCATCAAAGTTTTAACAGAGTGCTGTGTTGGTTTTGTTTTTAATTCACCTGCAGCAGCCAAATATGGAACTAAAGTCAAATGAATCACAATTCCGTTGTTTTCTCCTAACTCCCAAACCAACTGACGAACAGATTCTATATAAGGTAAAGATTCGATATCACCAACAGTACCACCAATTTCAGTAATAACAATATCATAATCGCCAGATTTACCTAGCAATTGCATTCTGTCTTTGATTTCGTTTGTGATATGAGGAACAACCTGAACCGTTTTCCCTAAAAACTCTCCTCTTCTTTCTTTTTCAATAACCGAAAGATAAACTCTTCCTGTAGTAACGTTATTAGCCTGAGAAGTAGGAACGTTTAAGAAACGCTCATAGTGTCCTAAGTCTAAATCAGTTTCAGCTCCATCATCTGTCACATAACATTCTCCGTGCTCATACGGGTTTAGTGTCCCCGGATCTACGTTAATGTATGGATCAAATTTCTGAATTGTAGTACGGTATCCTCTTCCTTGTAACAATTTTGCCAAAGATGCCGCGATAATCCCTTTTCCTAATGAAGAGGTCACACCTCCTGTAACAAAAATATATTTTGTTTGATTCATTCTGTTGTTTGTTTGTAAGTAGTTGTGTAAAAAACTTGGCAAAAGTACAAATTTAATTAGACAATTTGCTAATTAGAAAATTAGAAAATGTATGAATTAGAAAATTTAAGAAATAGATAAGTGATAATTAAAAAACAATGAATTAAATTCACTTTAAAACAACATTTTAATAGTATCTCTCTAAACATTTTCTAATTTTCTAATTTTCCCATTATATAATTATTTTAAGGTTTTGGATATTGTTTCTTAATATTTCGAATCAATTCTTCTAAGCCATTTAGCTTCAATTCATAAATAAGCTGTAACTGCTGTCCCAATTCTCCTTTAGGAAAACCTTTATTATGATACCAAACGACATAATATTCTGGAAGATCGATTAAATATTTCCCTTCATATTTCCCGAAAGGCATTTTGGTGTGTGCTAATTTTATAAGTTGTTTTTTGTCTTGATCCATAGTTTAGAAGAAAAAAGAAAAAAGAAAAAAGAAGCAAGAAGAAAGATCTAGCCTTCTTCTTGCTTCAATTATATGCAAAGCTATTATTTTTTGCCACAGATTAAAAGGATTAAAATGATTTTCTAATCTGTGTGTTTTTTTTGCCGCGAATTTCACGAATTTTCACTAATTATTTTTTTTATAATTGTTGCGAATATAAAAAACTTAGAACCTCAGAATCTTAGAACCTTAGCATCTTGAAAAAAAAGAAGCAAGAAAAAAGAACTTATTCAATTCTCTTTTCCTGCTTAAAAATATTGCTTAAGATTACAGATTCACATAAAAGCCAAAGATTTACACAAAGATTAGAAACCTTTGAACCTTTGCCCCTCAGCACCTTAGAACCTTTTTAGTAATGCCATCTCACGAAAGCCTCCATTGCCGCATAAGTTGCCAAACCTAATTGGTGGTACAATTCAGCTGTTTCGCGGTTTCTGTCTTCAGCTCTTTGCCAGAACTCTCTTGCGTCTGTTCCTTGGAAAACAACTCCATCTTTTTGAGATTGGTGTTTGAAAATTCCGTGACGTTTTGCCAAAACCTGATCTGGACTCATTGGAACTGCCATTTCAACTTCGTCAATTCCCCATTCCTGCCAAGCTCCACGGTACAACCATAACCAACAGTCGTTCATGAATTCTTTTGGTTTTAAAACTTTTACCGCTTCAAAAATAGCATCCAAACAAACTTTGTGCGTTCCGTGTGGATCTGCTAAATCTCCAGCTGCATAAATTTGGTGTGGCTTAATTTTCTCAATTAAATCAACAGTCAACTGAATATCTTCTGGTCCGATAGGTTTTTTCTCAATTGTTCCTGTTTCGTAGAAAGGTAATTCCATAAAGTGAATTTGAGAATCTGGAAGACCAACAAAATAACTTGTAGCTCTCGCCTCTCCTTTTCTAATCAAACCTTTAATGTAACGAACTTCAGGAATATCTATTTCGCTATTCTTTTTATTCTGCAAGAAAGCCTCTGCTTTTTTATAAATATTATCTGCTTCTTCACTTTTGATTCCGAATTTCTCGTTGTAATCAATTACGAATCTTGCAAAACGCAATGCTTCATCATCTGCAACCGCAATGTTTCCAGAAGTCTGGTAAGCAACATGCACTTCATGTCCCTGCTCTTGCAAACGCATAAAAGTTCCACCCATACTAATAATATCATCATCTGGATGCGGAGAGAAAATCAATACACGTTTTTTAGCTGGTTCAGCTCTTTCTGGACGATTTGAATCGTCTGAATTTGGTTTTCCACCTGGCCAACCTGTAATTGTATTTTGTAATTTATTGAAAATATTAATATTAATATCATAAGCCGGACCTGAATCTGCCAACAAATCACTCATACCATTTTCGATATAATCCGCATCTGTAAGCATCAAAATTGGTTTTTTAAGATCTAATGCCAATCCTAAAACCGCTTTACGAGTTAATTTATCTGTCCAAACAATTTTCTCAACCAACCAAGGTTTATTAACTCTAGTCAATTTTGAAGAAGCTTCTTTATCTAAAATAAAAACTGCATTGTTGTGTTCTTGCAAAAACGAAGCAGGAACTCTATTTGTAACTTCATCTTCTACAGATTTTTTTACAATATTTGCTTTTCCTTCTCCCCAAGCTAATAAAATCACTCTTTTTGCCTCCATGATTTTTTTAACTCCAAGCGTAATTGCAGTTCTTGGCGTATTATTCAAACCAAAGAAATCTTTGCTTGCTGCAACTCTTGTAATGTGATCTAAAGCTACCAAACGAGTTTTAGAGTTTTGAAGTGAACCAGATTCGTTAAAACCAATATGTCCGTTACCTCCAATTCCAAGAATCTGCAAATCGATTCCGCCTAAAGCTTCAATTTTAGCTTCGTATTCGTGGCAATAATCTGCAATTTGCTCTTTTGTCAAAAGTCCGTCTGGAACGTGTGCGTTTTCTGGTAAAATATCGACATGATCAAACAAAAGTTCTTTCATGAAACGAACGTAGCTATTGATTGAATTTGGTTCCATTGGATAGTATTCATCCAAGTTAAAACTGATTACGTTTTTAAAACTCAAACCTTCTTCTTTATGCAAACGCACTAATTCAGCATACAATCCTTTTGGAGAAGAACCAGTTGCCAAACCTAAAATACAAGGCTTTCCTTCTTTTTGTTTTTCTTTGATTAAAGCTGCAATTTCCTGCGCTACTTCTTTCGAAGCTTCTGTTGAGTTTTCAAAAACAACTGTATTGATGTTTTCGAATCGTTTTTCGAAACCTGTTGCTTTGTCGATTTTACTTTTTAACATGATATATTATTTTTATTTTTTGTTCAACTTTTCCATTTCCTGTATTTATGCCCTTTTACAGCATAAAACAAAATCATTATATAAGACGGTACTAATATTAAATAAGCTAATTGATTACCACTTCTAGAAACATCTTGCAGATTTTTTGCAACGTTTGCAGAATTGACACTTTCTGTAATCATTCCGTAAAAAAGTGGAAAAACTGCTCCACCAATAATTCCCATAATCAAAATAGCGCTTCCAATCTTGGTATAACCACCTAAATCCTGCAAAGCCATTGGCCAAATTGCCGGCCAGCACAATGCATTTGCCAAACCTAAAAGGGCTACTAAAAGAATTACAACGGGCATATTTTGAATTCCAGCGAATGCAATTGTTATTTTTGGCGAAATCAAAACAATAGTCAAAACCAATATTAAACCCAATAATCCTGAGACTTTTAGAGCGGTAACCTGAGAAACATATTTTGGAATTAAAACGATTCCCAAGATATATCCAACAACCATTGCAGACATAGTGAATGAAGTTAGTTTAAGATAGAAATTTCCTTCTTCTCCATAAACTCCTAACTGTTTTCCAAAACCTCCAATTGAATCGCCTGCTAAAACTTCGGCAGATAAATACAACATCAAAGTAATTACTCCCAAAACCAATTGTGGATGTCTAAATGCGTTTTTGATTTGTTTGAAAATATTCAAATTCGATACATTTCCTTCTTCATCTAAATCAATTTCTGGAAGAGGAGAAAATTTCACCAACAAAGCTAAAACCGTAATAATCAATCCCATATAAAGATACGGTCTTTGCAATTGCAATGCAAGAGAATTTAGCGCATTTGTTTTTGCAACTTCATCCATCAAAGCAATTTTATCTGCTGTAAAGTCCTGCATATTAGACAAAACCAAAACCGTCAATACGATTGGCGCTACGAATCCAGCTAGTTTATTTGCAATTCCTAAAACACTGATTCTTGCTGCGGCACTTTCTCTTGGACCAATTACGACAACATACGGATTTGAAGCCGTTTGCAAAACAGCCAAACCAGTTCCCATTATAAATAATGCTACTAAAAAGAAAAGAAATGTTCTGCTTGAAGCTGCAGGATAAAACATAAATGCTCCAGCAGCGATAATTAACAAACCTAAAGAAATTCCGTTCTTATAGCCCACTTTTTCAATTATATAAGAAGATGGAACTGCCATAACGAAATAGGCAATGTAAAATGCAAAAGTCACAAAATATGCTTGAGAAGAAGTTAATTCGCAAGCCAATTCAAAAAACGGAATTAAAGGTCCGTTCAACCAAGTTACAAATCCTAGAATAAAAAACAATAAAGTTAAAATCACCATCGGAACAACGGTGTTCTTTTTTTCTAACTGTAATGTACTTTGAATGTTTGTCATAATTTTTGGGTTGATTAGTTATAGATTTATTTCATTCAAAATCTAAATTAGAATCAACGCTTTTATTACTCAATGCGTAATTTATGCAAATATCTGCATTTTTTTTGCAAAACAAAAGTAGTACATAAAATTTCCTTAATTTCTAATTTAGATATGAAAATTTTGTTAATTTTTGCTATTCCAGTTTAAATCAGGGTAATATTTTGCTAAATACGCTTTTACATCAGCAATATCTTCTTTAGCAGTTAAGTCTGGAACATGCTCTGAAAACGGAATTCCGAGCGTAGTTTGCGGATTTTCCTTAACCGAGTTTAAAAGTACCGTCGGAAGCTCCTTTTCATCACGTTCTGGATGAACGGGACAATTCTTAAGATGCTTATATAATGTCTGACCATTAAATTTAAAAGCATTCATACTTACGCGAATCTTTCCTTCCGCATCTTTATATTGTTCTAAAACATCTTCTGAAGGTTTTTCTAAAATATCCAAAAGCTGATTGTTCTGATCTAATTTTACAATTGCAAATCGCGAAATGCGTTCCAACGGAAAATCCATTGCATCACGATCATAACTTATAAAAGCGTTCGGGCTTTCAGTTTCTCTCAACGCACGCAACGCTTCAGCCGAATACAAATTATCGCTATTACAAACCGAATAAAACTGCGAATTTAATTCTGGATATTGTTCTACAGCCTGAAACAAAGCATCTGCAGTCCCAAAAGGTTTTATTCTTCCTTCTGGAATATATTGAATTGCAAACGAAATATTAAGTCCATGAAAATCATTATTTTTCATTTTACTTCCGTAAAACTCTTTAAACAATTCTCCTTGCTCACCTATTATAATATAGATGTTTTTATAACCCGCTTTTTTGGCATTCCATAAAAGATAATCCAAAAGAGGCCTTCCGCTTGCGCCAACACCAATTAAACCTTTACTTCTTTCGTTCGCCTGTGCAATTTCTTCTGGAGATAAATTATCTATAACCGCTTCTTTTTTCATACGCGAAGAAGCTCCGCCGGCTAGAATCACTAAATTGTCGTGCATTTTATTTTAAATTTCAGTATTATCAATAATTCGTACTCCTGGATCTACATTTACTGCGTAAGCTTCTTCTGCTCCAGCATCTAAAATCGCCTTAATAACCTCATCTTCATTTTTCGGATCAGCAATAACAACAATGCTTCCACCGCCGCCAGAACCGACTATTTTTGCTCCGTATGCACCTGCTTTCAATGCCGCATTCACCATTTCGTCAATTCTTGGAACCGTAATTTTTAGCAAATCGCGTAAAACTTCATGATGACCATTCATTAAAGCTCCAATTTTTTTAAGATCCAAAACAGGTTTTTCAAATTCTTTTAAAGCTTCTTTTGTATAATGGTAATTTATAATTGCCGCTTCAAAAAACGGAATCAAACGATCTGGAAGACAATTTCTATAATGATCTAAATCTTTCAATTCAGAAGTATGCAAATCAAAATCTGGATAATTTTGTTTTACAATATCGATTGCCATTAAAGCATTCCCTTTCAATTCTCCCAACAAACCGATAGTTTCTTTTGGAACACCCGAAACCCCAGTAATCAAACCTTTTAGCTCTGTTCCGATTACATCAAAAGAAAAAGGCTTTTTGGTATTGATGTAAACGATATTTCCAACACCAATACTAAAATGATCCATCATCCCACCTGGCTCCCCATGTTCTAATACTTCTGATTCATATCCTAATTTTGAAAGAAAATCAGGCGTCACTTCATGATCAATCCCAAAAGCCTCTATCAGAAATCGAATCCAAGCCATTAATAACGCAGAAGAACTTGACGTTCCGGAATTTATCGGAATATCTCCTGTAATAGTTATCGTATAACCTTTCGTAGGTACACAGCCGTATCTACGTAAAACACGTAAAGAAGAAGCAAAGTAATCTCTAGATTCTAATTTTTCGAATGCAGCATGAATATCAATAACCCGAATCTCATCTATATCAATCATATTGAGAACGAAAGTATCGGTTTGATTTTCTTTTGCAATTAATTTAATATTTCGATCTATAGCACAGGCTATAACAGGCAATCCTAAATAATCTTGATGATCTCCAAAAAGACAGGTTCTCCCTGGCGCAGAAGCAGTAATTTTTCTCATTAAAAATAAGATATTAAAACACTAAAAGACAATGCCTTAAAGTATATTCTGATTAGTAAATTTAATTTGATTTTGGATTTTGATTGTACGAAACTAGAGATTATATTTTTATAAAACAAGAAAAACACAAAAAATGTGCTCGAACACACTAAAATAATGTTCTCGAGCACACTTTGTGATTATTTCGATTTTTTTGTATTTATTTATTCAAAGTTTCTATATTTGCTAATATGGATAAAAAGTACACAATTAAGGATATAGCACAAATGGCAGGAGTTTCAAAAGGAACTGTAGATCGTGTGCTTCACAATAGAGGAAAGGTCTCTCCTGCTGCACTGGAAAAAATCAATGAAGTCTTAAACGTTATTGATTACGAACCTAACTTAATTGCAAGAAATTTAAAAAGTACTAAAATCTATCGTATTTGCGTATTATTACCGGATCCCGCTTTCGATTCCTACTGGCTTCCTTGTGTAAATGGAATTCAGGACGCCATAACTGAATTTAAAGCTTATAGTGTTGTTATAGAAACACATTATTTTAATCCAGAAAGCACCAAATCTTTTCTAAAGACAAACGAGGCTATTATTACACAATCACCAGATGCTGTTTTGTTGACTCCTCTTTTTCACAAAGAAACCATAGAAGTCATAAAACAATATGACGAATTGGGAATTATGGTTAACACTTTTAATAATCAGGTCGAATCTTCTTCTATCAAAAGTTTTGTTGGTCAGGATTTATACAAAAGTGGCCGAGTAGCCGCCAGTCTGATGAATTTAATCCTGCCTAAGGGTCAAATTGCTGTTATCCACATAGATGAGAGCCTTAAAAATGCAGTTCATATGCAGGAAAAAGAAAAAGGCTTTAGAAATTATTTTGAAGAAAAAAATCTTTCCGATTTTTCTTTGCTTACTTTAAAATTAAAATACTCTAACATTGAAACAAAATTCAATGCTTTTTTAGACGAACATCCTGATTTAAATGGTATCTTCATCACAACCTCCAAAGCTTATCAGATTGCCTCTGTACTTTCAACTATTGAAAACAGAAAAATCACTTTGATTGGTTATGATTTAATTGAAAAAAATGTAAGCTTTTTAAATCAAGGACTCGTTCATTTTTTAATTCACCAAAACCAAAAAAGACAGGCATACCTTGGAGTAAGTACTTTAGTAGAACATTTTTTATTTAGAAAAGATATCCCAGAAACTATTCTACTTCCGATCGATATTATAAATGTTGAAAATGCCTCTTTTTACGCTTCCTGATTTTTTAAACAGAGAAATAAACAACAAAAAAAGAAAGCTTTTTAGAATATCTCGCAGATAAAATCTTTTTAATCTGCGAGAAACAAAACACTTTAGCAACCTTTATTTATTGTACCAAAACAAACTTTCCAAAAGATGAAGCTATATGAAAATTAGGTTCTTTTGTATTTGGATTTACCCACGAAATCCAAGTTGGTTCATAATTTCCGTTTTTATCTGTAGAAAATTTTGCCCTATAAACACCCGTCTCGATAGTATTATTATGAATCAAATCTAGCTTTTCTAGCGATTCAATACTAATTATTCCAGCAACTGTAAAAGAAACCTCATCCGTAGAAGATTCTAATTTTATATGCTTTTCAGGCCACTTCCATTCGTAATCGAAAACTTTTTCAGGAAGTGCATGAAAATCCAATAATCTTGTTGAAGGATCAATTTCCAGGCAATAATACGGATCTAGTTTGTCATTACTTCTAAAAAACAACTCCACTCGATCCGAATTACAAATACTTTCCACACTATCATCTTTCTCATCTATATAAACATCAGTATCAAAAACCCGAAATTTAAAATAGAAATTCTTTTTATCCCATAGTGCACGAAATTCAATTTTTAAAACTGGATTATTATTCCACGGAGATGAAAAATCAGTCAAACAATGTGCTTTTTCCCAGAAAACAGGATTCAAAATTTTGCACTCATTTTTTTGATTTTCATCAATTAAAGTCACATGATATTCTTTCACAATACTAATTCTTAAAATTTGTCAATTTCTGATTTTGGAAAAACTAAAAAACCACCTCGAATCCGAATGCAGATTTAATTTTTTTTTTGAATTAGCCAAGATAGCTTAAAATTCAATAAAAAAGGCTAGCATACCACAAAATTAAATCGAAAATTCAACAGCAAAAGCGACAAGAAAAGACTAGTTAATTTTTACATTTTTGAATTAGTAATTGCGAAATTCACAAGTTTTTTCAAAATGAGCTTTTATTATTCAAAAAACACTTGTTTTTCAAAACTTCATTCCTCCTAAATTATTTTAAAAATATCACATCTTTTTAAGCTAAAAAAAACGTTTCATATAATTTTATGTGCTCGAGAACATAAATTTTGTGTGTTCGAGCACATTTTTTGTGTTTTTTCTTGTTTTATAAAAATATAATCTCTAGTTTCGTCAGAGATTAATCTTAAAACTAAGTTAATTAGGTAAAAAAACAGGTGATTTTAAAGCTTTTAAAAGAGAGAAGAAAAGGGCAAATGAGCTGTATTCGGGCTAAAAAATAAAACCTCGATTTTGCCGGAAAACCAATTCAGTTAAAACTCATGAAAAAGAAAAAATGAAATTCCGAATTAAAAAAGAAATCTAAAACCTACAAACAAGGAAAAAACAATTAAACATTAACCAAAACCAATTTTCAGTATGAAATTATTAACCCAAAAAAAACCAAGAGATTTTCGGATTAAGAATTTATCCCGCACAGAAATCAAACTAACCGTTTTGTCTTTATTAGTTTTTACATTTCAAGCTTCAGCTGCTTCATCAATAAATAGTTCTGATAAAAACTACAAAACAGTATTTTTTGAAAAAATTGTAAAAGGAAAAGTTACAGACAAAGACGGTCTGCCTCTTCCAGGTGCTAATGTTGTGGTAAAAGGAACTACAAAAGGTGTTCAGACAGATGTAGATGGAAGCTTCGCAATTACTGTTGCTGATAATGTTACTAAACTTGTAGTTACTTACATTGGTATGGAAGATCAAGAAGTAACGATTGGAAATGCTCCTCTCAAAATTGTCATGAAAGAAGCTGGACAAAAATTAGAAGAGGTTGTTATTGGATATGGAAAAGCAAGAAAAAAAGACCTTACAGGTTCTGTAGCCTCTGTTGGAAAAGACAATTTAAACTTAGGTGGTACTGTAGCCAATGTTGGACAAGCTTTACAAGGACGTGCTTCGGGAGTACAGGTACAACAAAACAGTTATGCGCCGGGAACTACTCCTACTATAGTCGTGAGAGGTGGAAATTCAATAACAACCTCAAATGCGCCGTTGTATGTTGTAGATGGTTTTATTACCAGTACTGGAGCATCAATCAGTCCAAATGATATTGAAAGTATCCAGATTCTTAAAGATGCTGCTTCTACTGCAATTTATGGTTCAAGAGGAGGAAATGGAGTTATCATGATTACTACTAAAAAAGGAAAATCAGGAAAAATGCAGATTGAGGGCGAAATTTCAGATGGTTTTCAAAACATTATTCAAGAGCCATCACTACTAACTGGTCAGCAATATGCCTCTATACAAAATGCTATAGCTACTGAAAACGGAAGACCTGCCGTATTTCCTTCTAGCTTTCCAATTGCTAACACAAACTGGTTCAAAGCCGCAACACGTCCAGGTGAAGTACTAAACAGAACCTTAACTTTTAGTGGAAGCGATAAAACATCAAAATTCTTTCTATCAGGGAATTATTTAAAACAAAAGGGAGCAATAGAAAATACTGATTTCACAAGATATAGTGTTCGTATTGGAACAGAGAAAAAATTTACCGAGAAAGTAACTGTAGGCGCTAATGTATATGGTGCTGCAAGTGAAGGACACAACAGCGATTTTGGTGATAATATCTTATCTCCTATGTTTTCTATTCAGACAGCACCACCAGCAATTCCTATTTACAACCCAGATGGTTCGTACTATAAATATCAAGGAAAAGATAATGCCTTGGCTCTTTTATTAGAACCAACTGACCATACTATCAACAGACTCGTTAATGGGAATATGTTTGTAGATTATGAAGTTATAAAAGGCTTGACTTATCATTTTGGAGCTGGTGCAGAATGGCAGGAAAACATTCAGGGAAAATATACCCCACGAACTCTGGTTGCAGGAGCTGCATTAAATGGTACAGGATCTGAAGAAAACAAAACTTATTTTAGATGGAGTACAGAACAATATTTAACCTATAAATTTAATATCAAAGAGCAGCATTCTTTTACAGCAATGATTGGAACATCTAATCAAAAAGATACTTATGAAAGAATGAAAGCATCAGGTTCTGGTTTCTCAAATGATATTCTGACCTATTACAAACTAGAAAGTGCCGCAGTTTATTTAAAACCTGAAACTCAAAAACAAGAAACGAAACTTACTTCTTATTTTGGAAGGCTGGGATATGCTTTTGATGACAAATATCTGGCTTCATTTACAATTAGACGTGATGGTTCTTCTCGTTTTGGTCCAAATAACAAATATGGTACATTCCCTTCTGGAGCTATTGCCTGGAGAATGTCTAAAGAAGCATTTATTGAAAAGTTAGATGTTTTTTCTGAACTAAAATTAAGAGTAAGTTACGGAATTACTGGTAATGACGGAATTGCAGATTATTTATACATGTCAAATCTTTCTCCTTGGAACACTGCTATTTCAGATGGTTCTTTTGTAGGAGGTACTGAACCTAACAATTTATCAAATCCTGACCTAAAATGGGAGCAGCAAGCACAAACCAATATCGGTTTAGATATGGGGTTCTTTAATGACAGACTTACTGCTACAATTGACGTTTACAAAAAGAGAACAACAGACGCTCTTTTGGATGTCCCTGTTGGAGGATGGTGGGGATTTTCGACTCAAACACTTAACTCAGGCGTAGTGGACAATAAAGGTATAGAACTTGGCATTACCAGTGAAAACTTTAGAAATGATAAATTTTACTGGAGAACATCTCTAAATCTTGCATACAACAAACAAGAAGTTGTTTCACTTGCTGATAATGTTAAGCTCATCAGTGTTAATACTTCTAACCCAAGCGGTACTGTTTCTGGTCGTGAATTTACAAGACTTGAACCTGGAAAAGAGATGGGATTATTATACGGATTTAAATATGCCGGAGTAATAAAAACAGGGGAAACTTATGCTCCGCAACCCCTATCTAAACCAGGTGATCCAAAATATGAAGATCTAGATGGTGATGGAATGATTACAGCAAAAGACAGAACTTATTTAGGAAATTCAACTCCTCATTATATTGTTGGTTTTAATAATGATTTTAGATTCGGAAATTTTGATATAAATCTCTTTTTCCAGGGAGCACTTGATTATTCTGTTTACAATATGACCAGAATGGTTGGAGAATCAAGTACAAGTACAGATGCTCTAAATCGTTGGGTAGCTGGTACAAATGAAAACACCGATATTCCGAGAGATGGTTATTATAAATCTTCATATGGAAGCTATGTAAACTCAAAATTTGTCGAAGATGCATCTTATTTGCGTCTTAAAAATTTATCTATTGGATATTCTATACCAGAAAGTATTTTAAAACCAACAAAATTTATTGACAATATTAGATTATACGCCACAGGTCAAAATTTACTGACCATTACAAAATATTCTGGAAATGATCCTGAAATAAATGGACATACCAATACTGCCAGAGCACAAAATCTTGGTGGAGGAATTGATTTCAACTCATTCCCAGCTTCCAGAACATTTATACTAGGGATCAAAATAGCAATTCATTAATAGCTTTTTCACTAACATTAAATTTATCAAAATGAAAAAATATACAATACTATTGCTTTTACTTACTGCAGGTTTGCAATATTCCTGCAATGAGGATCTGGATCCTACAGTATACAGCAGTTTAACCACTACAAACGGATATCAAACCAAATCAGATGCTATAGCTTCTGTCAATTCTATTTATGGAAGATTAAAAGGCCCTGCTGTGGGAGATAATTTTTCCTATTGGGCAACCCGACATTTTGCATTAACAGATATCGCAACAGATTTAGGTCACTGCCAATACGGAGGTGATCCTGGACAATTATCTCTAGGAACCTGGAGTTCTACAAATGGTTTGCTATTGGAAGACTGGAATGCCATGTATAAATTAATCGCAAATGCCAATACAGCTATTTATTACATCGGAAAAATGTCTTCAATTTCAGAAATTGAAAAAGCACAGTTTATTGCTGAAGCCAAATTTCTAAGAGCATCTGCTTATATGGATTTGACTGACTCTTGGGGTCCAGTTATTTTAATGACAGAAGAAAATTTAGCAAATCCAAAATATTTAGAACAAACACCACCAACTCCAGTAGAAGAAATTGATGCTTTTCTTGTAAAAAATTTGACTGAAGCTGCTGCTGTTTTACCAGTTAACTATAAAGCAAATGCTATTTACAGCAGTAATGATGTTGGTCGTGCTACAAAAGGAGCCGCACTTACTCTATTGGCAAAACTTTACTTGCGTAGCCATGATTGGCAAAAAGTAGTTACACTTACGCAACAAGTAATAGATTTAAACGAATACCATCTTTATCCTTCTTATTTAGGTCTATTCAAAGAAAGTAACAAATGGTGTAGCGAAAACATCTTTTCATCTTTGAGTGATGCCAATACAAACGGAACCGAATTACTTAACCATTTTGGGCCAGTTGACCACCCAATTGTTCAAAACAGATGGCAGTATTATACTGTAAATTGGGATTTCTACAACACTTTTGGCAACGAAGATGACAGAAAAAAATGTTTTTTCCCAGAATTTATGGGAACAGACGGTTTATTACACAAACAAGCTCCTTCATTAGGAGCTGAGCCACCAGCTGGTGAATTTTATATGCCTGACGTTTCTACAAGAAAATATGCCGATGACGAAACAACAACTTATTATGATGGTCATAGTGTAAACATTTTACGTTATGCCGATGTTTTGTTGAGCAGAGCCGAAGCATTAAACGAAATCAGTGGGCCGACTTCAGAAGCAATAGATCTGATTAATCAAGTAAAAGCAAGATCGCATGCAAAACTTCTTGTTTTGGCAAATTATAATCAGTCAACTCTGAGAGATGCTATTTTGCAGGAAAGAGGATGGGAACTTTTTTATGAGGGAAAACGTCGTGCAGATTTAATCAGAATGAATAAATATGACGTTTTAGTAAATGCATATCATTTAAGAGTTGGTGAAGCAGCCTTAATTAAAATGCCACAAAATAAATATTATACCTATCCACAAAGTCAGGTAGATCTTAACCCAAAATTAAGCAACGCCGACAGACAATAAAAATACCTAATCGGGAATAGACAGTAAAAATGTCTGTCTATTCCTGATTTTACACCAAAAAAGTACTTTCTATTTCATAAAGAAGCTTTTCAGATGATAAAAAAAATAATAGCAAAAGGAAGTTTTATTTTAGCCTTGTTTACAATAGTAAGTTGTTCTAAAAACCAAATTATCTCCAATATCAATATTGGAATTCATGGCAACAACGAATTGAAAATTCAAATCGATGTTACTACGAATGACCAAGCTCAGGTATACGCAGAATATTGGTCGGACAAGGAAGGATTAAAAAGTAAAGTAACTACACCTATTTCAAAATCAGGAATTAAACATTCACTGGTTCTTTGCAATATTAGACCAGAAACCAGTTATAGTTATCAATTATTTACTGTATTCAATGGCGATAAAGTACCAAGTAAAGTTTATAATTTTAAATCAAGAAAATTACCAGAATGGCTTCAAAAACAATTCAAAGCCAATTGTCCAAAACCTGAATTATTACCTGAAAATTTCAAAAAAGGTTTTATGCTTTTAGCCAAAAGAGAAACCCCAGGAACGGCTTATATTGTTGACTACAAAGGAAATTTAAGATGGTATCATACCGTTGAAGGAACAGGATTTAAAGTCGCTCATTTCACAAAAGAAAAAACAATCATCTCTATCTTAGGAACAAACGACGAACCAACAAGCTATGGAAGTGAGATTCTGGAAATCAATCTTCAAGGCGATACTTTAACTCATATTAAAAAAGGAGAAGGTGATTTAAAACAAACCATTCATCACGAAATCATTAAAAAATCGGCTAACGAAATTGTCACTTTAACAGTTGATCAAAAGATAATGGATTTAACTTCTATCGGCGGAAAAAAACAAGACACGATTAATGGAGACGGGATTTTAATTTTAGATAAAAAAGGAAAGCAACTTTGGAAATGGAGTGTTTTTGATGATTTAGATCCTTTAAAAGATAAAGATTTATTGAAAACTAAAAAAGACTGGACACATGCCAATAGTCTAAATTATGATAGAGATGGAAACTTCTTAATTTCTTTCTATAATAACGGTCAAATTTGGAAAATTGATTCTAAAACCGGAAAAGTCATCTGGAAATTAGGAAAAGGCGGAAACATGAAAATGGCGCCAGAAACTAATTTTTCTCAAGCCCATGCCGCACACATCGATCAAGAAGGAAGCTTGCTCTTTTTTGATAATGGTGTAGATAAAAAACAATCTTCTGTTTTTGCTTTAAAAGTAGACGAAAAAAACAATACAGTAAAGCTAGATTATCAGATTAAATTACCAAAAGACATTTACAACGACAGAATGGGAAGCGCTTATATGATTGATAAAGACGCCATATTATGCTGCTGTTCTAAAAGACATATTACCGTTTTAACGAATAAAAAAGGAGTGCTTTTATGGGCTTTAGAATCTGAGATTCCGCCATATCGAACACAGTTTATTGAAGAAGGAGAAATGAAACCTTTTCTTCTCAACTAAAAATAATCTTCCTGCAAGGTTTTCAAAACCTTGTAGGTCTAATATAAAACCGATACCTACAAGGTTTTGAAACCTTGCAGGAAAAAGACAAGATTAAAAATTTTACATTATGAAAAAACTAATTCTTATCGGACTTTTTTCAGCAATGCCAATTGTTGTTTTCAATTCGTGCACGAAATCAAATTCTCAAACTTTAGCTTTAAAAACAGTTGAAGAGAAAGAAGATGAAGAAAATTATATCACCATTGATACTTCGAAAATTCCAGACGATCAATTTGGAGAATCGGTTCGTTACGGAAGAGAATTAATGATGAAAACGGCTTATTATATTGGTCCAAACGGAATCAACGGAAAATATTTGGGCAATAAAATGAACTGCACCAACTGCCATCAAGACGCGGGAACAAAACCTCATGCGTTCAATTTAATGTCTTCACACGATAATTATCCACAATATCGCGGACGCGAAAACAAAGTGCTTACACTAGCAGAAAGAGTTAATAACTGCATTATGCGTCCGCATTCTGGAAAACCGCTTCCGTTGGATAGCAAAGAAATGGTTGCCTTTTTATCTTACTTTAAATGGATTAGCAAATTTGTTCCAAAAGATGGTAATTTTAAAGGAGCGAAAAATTTAGAAATCGAATTTCCAGATGTTGCTGCAAGTCCCGAAAGAGGAAAAGTATTATTTGCTGAAAACTGTGCAAGATGTCACGGAAATAATGGCGAAGGAGTTTACAATGCAGACAAATCAGGCTACACTTATCCTCCGCTTTGGGGGCAATACGGTTATCAGCCAGGTTCAAGTATGCATCGCGTAATCAAACAAGCACAATGGTTAAAAAGTAATATGCCATATGACAAAGTTCAATTAGGAAAACCATACCTTACAGACAAAGAAGCTCTTGATATCGCTGCTTATGTAAATGATGACGCAGTACATACAAGACCAAATCCAAAAACACTTGATTATCCTGACAAAACTGGTAAGCCAATTGATTATGCTCACAGCCCGTTCAATGATAATTTTTCAGAAGAACAGCACAAATATGGTCCTTACAAACCAATTATCGCCTACTGGAAAAAGAATGGTTTGAAACCTGTTTACTAAACTCAAAAAATCCTATTTAACCTGATTATACAATACAATGAAACTAAACCTAAAAAACAGAGCACTTTTAAGTAGAATAATGATAACGTGTCTTTTCACAATCAGTATTTCGCTTACTGCACAAATAAAATATTCAGATGGAAACAACAGTTGGAATCCAAACCAATTAGGAAACCATCGTGCTGTAATTGCATTTTCTGGTTCGGGAAATGTTGCCAAAACAACTATAGAATGGCGAAGAAGAGATACAAATCCGGAACTAAAAAAGATTATCGTTCAAGATGCGTCTGGAAAAGAAATTCAAAACATCAAAACCGAAAATATCAATAGAGAAAACGGAACTATTTTCTTTGAACCTATTTCAGGTAAAGGAACATATTACGTTTATTATATGCCATATATTGACGAAGGAACTGCCAATTATCCAAAAGGAATTTATGCAAAACCAGAAAACAAGGCAGATGCGCAATGGCTTTCTAAAATTAAATCAAATACAGTAGATAATTGTTCTGTTTCAGAAATTCAAAGTATTGACGCATTCAATAGTTTTTACCCAATGGAAGTTATTGCAACGGCTTCAGAAACTAAAGATTTGTTGGCAAAAAACAGCGGAAACTCTTTCTTAGTTTTTCCAGAGGACAGATTGCATTCAATCAAATTAAAATCAGATTTACCACAAAGATGGATTCAAAAAGGTGTCCAAAATAGTTTTACTGATACTGCCATGAAAGGTGAATATTTAGCTTTTCAATTAGGAGTTTATGCGCTTGAAGATTTACAGAATGTAAAAGTGACTTTTTCAGATTTAAAAAGTGGTGGAAATACAATTGAGGCTAAAAATATAGCTTGTATCAACACAGACGGAACTAAATACGATGGTAATCCTTTCACAAATACAGTTTCTGTTTCAAAAGGAAAAATTCAGGCAATGTGGTGTGGCATTGATGTTCCTCAAAATGCAACTGCAGGAACTTATACAGGAAAAGCAATTGTTACTGCTGACGGAAAATCAAAAGAAATCAATCTCCAAATAACAGTTTCAAACGAAGTAACCAAAAACGGCGGAATTGACAGTCCAGAAAAAATGACGCGTTTAAAATGGTTAAACTCAACTTTAGCGCAAGAAAACACCGTTATTGCTCCTTATACTCCACTAGCAGTAAACAATACTGAAATCTCTTTATTAGGAAGAAAACTGACTTTAGCACCAAACGGATTCCCTGCTCAAATCCAGACTTATTTTACTCCTGAAATGACTTCTGTAGGAACAAAAGCAAATGATGTTTTAAGTGCTCCAATTGATTTTCATTTTGTTGATGCCTCTGGAAAAGAAACACAATGGAAAAACAATGGTGTACAATTCACTAAAAAAGAAGCTGGAACGGTTTCTTGGGAAAGCACTTCGACTTCAAAATCGGTTCAAATGGATGTAAATGCTTCTGTTGAATTTGACGGTTTTGTTCATTATACAGTAAAAGTTACTGCTCTTGAAGATGTTTCTTTTAATGATATTAATTTTCAAATGCCAATGCAGCCAGCATCTGCAAAATACATGATGGGATTAGGTCAAAAAGGAGGTGATCGTCCTGCAACTTTCGACTGGAAATGGGATGTTGCGCATAAAAATCAAGACGGCGCTTGGATTGGAGCCGTAAACTCTGGATTACAGTTTTCTTTAAGAGACGAAAAATACAGCCGCCCTTTAAATACTAATTTCTATTTACAAAAACCTTTATTACTTCCAACTTCATGGGGTAACGAAAATAAGGGCGGCATTAGCATTACACCAAACCAAAAATCGGTTGTAGTAAATGCATATAGCGGCGCTAGAACAATGAAAAAAGGTGATGTTTTATATTACAACTTCAACTTGTTGATTACGCCTTTTCATACTATCAATACCGATTTCCAATGGGATACGAAGTTTTATCACAAATACAGCCCAATCGATTCTATTGCTAAAACTGGTGCAACGGTAATCAATATTCACCATGCAAATGCGATCAATCCCTATATCAATTATCCTTTTATCGAATTTAAAAAGATGAAAACTTATATCGATGAAGCGCATGAAAAAGGTTTAAAAGTAAAAATCTATAATACGGTTAGAGAAGTTTCAAACAAAGCTTATGAGACTTTCGCTTTAAGAAGTTTAGGTCACGAAATCTATTCTCCAGGAAAAGGAGGCGGATTCTCTTGGTTGCAAGAACATGTTGGCGAAGATTATATTGCAGCTTGGTTTGTGCCAGAAATTAAAGATGCTGCAATCGTAAACAGCGGAATGAACCGTTGGCACAATTACTACGTAGAAGGAATGAATTGGCTAACGCAAAATGTTGGTATTGACGGAATTTATTTAGACGATGTTGCTTTCGACAGAATCACAATGAAACGTATCAAACGTGTGCTTACAAAAGACGGTCATCCTGGAATTATCGATTTGCACAGTGCCAACCAATACAACAAAAGCGACGGATTTAACAACAGCGCCAATTTATACATGGAGCATTTCCCATACATCAATAAATTATGGTTTGGAGAATATTTTGATTATGAAAAAAATCAGCCTGACTTTTTCTTGACGGAAGTAAGCGGAATTCCATTCGGATTAATGGGAGAAATGCTTCAAGATGGTGGAAATCCATGGAGAGGAATGGTTTACGGAATGACAAACAGATTGCCTTGGAGCGATGGTGCAGACCCAAGACAAATCTGGAAATTATGGGATTCTTTCGGAATTAAAGGTTCTGAAATGATTGGATATTGGAGCGAAAACTGCCCTGTAAAAACCAACAACGATAAAGTTCTAGCAACTGTCTACAAAAAGAATGGAAAGACTTTAATTTCAATAGCAAGCTGGGCAGATGCGGATACAAAAGTAAAACTGACAATCGACTGGAAAAAACTGGGAATCAATCCTTCAAAAGCAACAATTACAGCTCCAGAAGTTCTTAAGTTTCAGCCTGCACAAACTTTTAACGCAAATGATGAAATTCCAGTTTCAAAAGGAAAAGGCTGGTTGTTGATTGTGAAGTAATTAAAGATTACAACAATTACATCGTGCCATTTGTCATTTCGACGAAGGAGAAATCACACTAGAAACTCCGCATAGAAAATCGTCAATCTTTGTCGATTTACGAGTGTGATTTTTCCTTCGTCGAAATGACAAAAATGCGGGAAAACAACCTTAAGCTATCCAACTAATTATAACCACAAAAAACAGCTTCTCTATATGAAAATTAAACCTTTCTTATCGATTCTACTTTTTGGAAGCCTCTTTGTCTCTGCACAAAATAAACCAACCGTAAAAGAATACAAAAAAGTATTTACCACATACCCGTTTTCAGATCCCGATCCGATTCCGAAACCGGATACTAAATTCTATCCGTATTTCCGTTTTGACGGTTTTACAGACAAACCCATTCAAAAAGAATGGAAAGTAATCGAAATTGAAAATGATTATATCAAATTGATGATCTTGCCAGAAATTGGCGGAAAAGTTTGGTCGGCTATCGAAAAATCAACTGGAAAAGACATTGTTTATAATAATCATGTTGTAAAATTTAGGGACATCGCCATGCGCGGACCGTGGACAAGTGGCGGCGTTGAAGGTAATTACGGAATTATCGGTCACACACCAAATTGCGCTACTCCCGTCGATTATAAAATCATAAATCGAGAAGACGGAAGCATCAGTTGCATTATTGGAGTTTTAGATTTATTAACGAGAACATCTTGGAAATTAGACATTAATCTCCCAAAAGACAAAGCTTATTTTACCACAAATTCGTTTTGGTCCAACACAACCGAATTTGAACAACCTTATTATACTTGGATGAATACTGGAATAAAAGCAGCTGAAAATCTGCAATTTATTTATCCGGGACAAACTTATATTGGTCATAACGGAGAATACAATTCTTGGCCAATTGACAAGGAAAACGGCAAAGATTTGTCTTTCTATAAAAACAACAATTTTGGAGGTTATAAATCGTATCACGTATTCGGAAAATACGATGATTTCTTCGGTGGATATTACCACGACGAAGATTTCGGAATGGGAAGATACGGCAATCATGATGACAAACCGGGTAAGAAAATCTGGATTTGGGGACTGTCTCAGCAAGGCATGATTTGGGAAAAATTATTAACAGATACTGACGGACAATATGTAGAAGTGCAAAGCGGAAGATTGTTTAATCAGGCAAGCGAAGGCAGTAATCTTACGCCTTTCAAACAGCGCTCTTTTGCGCCTTATCAAACCGATACTTGGACAGAATATTGGTTTCCTGTAAAACAGATCAAAGGTTTTGTAAAAGCTAATAATTACGGTTCTGTAAATATTAAAAACGAAAATGGCTGGTTGAAAATCTATTTTTCTCCACTTCAAAAATTAAACGACAAAATCGAAGTTTTTGAAAACGACAAAAAAGTATATTCTAAAGATATTGCCTTAAATACGATGCAAACTTTCAAAGATTCCATTCAGATAAAAGTCGATTCGAATAAATTGAAATTTGTTTTGGGCGGAAATAAATTGGTTTGGAATTCTGCTCCAGAAGACGGGAACATTAATCGCCCTGTCGAAATTCCAAAAGATTTCGATCATAATTCTGTTTACGGATTGTATTTACAGGGCAAAAATTACATCAGTTTTAAAGATTATATTCTTGCTGAAGAAAAACTAAATGCGTGTCTAAAATTAGATGCTCACTACGCTCCTGCTCTTTCTGCATTGTCTTCTTTGCAAATCAGAAAATTAGATTATAAAAACGCTGTAAATTCAGCAAGCAAAGCTTTATCAATTGATACTTACGATCCTGCTGCGAATTATTTTTACGCTTTAGCGAATTTTCATTTAGGAAATATTACCGACGCAAAAGACGGTTTTGATATAGCTGCCGCAAGTGTAGAATTCAGAAGTCCTGCTTATACTGCTTTAAGCAAAATTTATTTAGCTGAAAATAATTTGCCAAAAGCTGTTGAATATGCTGAAAAAAGTTTAGTAAACAATCAATATAATACAGAAAGCTTACAAGTTTTAGCGGTTTTATATCGTCTTCAAAACAACTCTGAAAAAGCAAATTCGGTTTTAAAAACACTTACAACTCTTGATCCGCTGAATCATTTTGCTGATTTTGAAAAATACCTTTGGAACAATTCAAGCGATTCAAAAAATGCTTTTACTTCTGCAATTCGAAACGAAATGCCAGAGCAAACTTTCCTTGAATTAGGAATTTGGTATAGTAATATAAGTCGAAAAGAAGAGGCGATAAAAGTGTTTTCGATTGCTGAGCCAAGCGCCGAAATTATTTATTGGAAAGCATTCTTAGAAAATAAACCAGTTGATATCAGTAAAATTAAACCCGGAACGAGTTTCCCTTTTAGAAATGAAACTGCTGAAATCCTAAAATCATTAATTAAAACAAATGATCAATACCAATTAAAATATCATTTAGGTTTAATTGAATGGAATCGTAATTCACTTTCTGAATCAAAAGAACTGTTTTCGCAATGTGGTACAAAACCAATTGATCCTGCTTTTTACGGAGCAAAAGCTTCTTTATTTAAAGATGATGCGGCAATCGTTTTGGCAAGTTTGCAGCAAGCTATAAAATTAGATCCGCAAGGTTGGAGGTACCATAAAATGTTGGCCGAACATTATATCGCTCAAAAACAATTTGATAAAGCATTAGCAACAGCTGAATCTTTCTATAAAAAACACCAAGACAATTATTTGATTGGAATGCTTTACGCTAAAACTTTATTACTGAACAAAAAATACCGCGAAGCAGATGTCTTTTTAACCAAACTGCAAATTCTTCCTTTCGAAGGTGCGATTGCTGGAAGACAACTCTATCATGAAGCCAAACTAATGCAGGCTTTGGCAGAAATGAAAAACAAAAATTATAAAAAAGCATTACAATTTATTGCCGATGCCAAACTGTTTCCAGAGAATCTAGGTGTTGGAAAATCGTACGACGAAAATATCGACGAAAGGTTAGAAAACTGGCTAGATTATCAATGTTATTCTAGTCTTGGAAACAAAGAAATGGCTTCAAAATCTTTGGATAAAATTGTCGCTTTTCATCCAGTAGTGGATAATACGGTAATGAACTTTTTACCAGCAAATCAATTGGTTTCTGCTTGGGCGATTGAAAAAACATCTTCTGCTCAGGAAGCCGAAAAATGGTTAAAAAATCAAGCCTCTTTATATCCGACAAATAAAATCGTTCAGTGGAGTTTATTGGCTTACACTAAAAAACAATCGAATATTTTAAGCGAAGATGAAAAAGATGGTGAAGTCAGAATTATCGAAAAATTGTAAAGAACTTTCTAAAACAATAAAAATGAAAAAGCATTTTTTAAAATATACTTTTTTGGGTCTTGTCCTTTTAGCAACTCCAAAAATAGAAGCACAAAACAAAGCAGATGAATTATCTATTTATCGTGCTACTCCTACGAAAACGCATGATTTAGTTCATACCAAATTGGAAGTTTCTTTCGATTACGGAAAGCGTTATTTGTACGGAAAAGAATGGATTACTTTAAAACCTCATTTTTACGAAAGCGATTCACTGAAGCTTGATGCAAAAGGAATGGAGTTTAAAGAAATTAGTATTTTTGAGGGTAAAAAAAATATTCCTTTACAATACAAATATGATAATGAAGAGCTTTCTATTGCTTTAAACAGAAAATATAAAAACACCGAAAAATATACGATTTTCATTAATTATACAGCAAAACCAGAAGAACTAAAAAGTAAAGCGGGAGAATCTATTGTTGATTCTAAAGGTTTGTATTTTGTAAATCCTGACGGAAAAGCCGACAAACCAACTCAAATTTGGACGCAAGGCGAAACAGAAGCTTCTTCTTGCTGGTTTCCAACAATTGACAAGCCAAATCAGAAAACAACTTCTGAAATTGCTATGACTGTCGATGCAAAATACACGACTTTATCAAACGGAAAATTGGCTTCTCAAAAAGTCAATAAAGACGGAACCAGAACCGATGTTTGGAAAATGGAACAGCCCAATGCACCTTATTTATTTATGATGGCGGTTGGCGATTTCAAAATCTACAAAGACTCTTACAACGGAAAAGAGGTCAGTTATTATTTGGAGCCAAAATATGCGCCATACGCCAAACAAATTTTTGGAAAAACGCCTGACATGATAAATTTCTACAGCAAAATGTTGGGTGTAGAATATCCGTGGGCAAAATATTCGCAGATTGTGGTAACCGACTTTTTTGGTGGCGCAATGGAAAATACTTCAGCAACTGTTCATGGCGGATATGTACAAAAAACGGCAAGAGAATTATTAGACAATAACGAAGAAAGCACTGTAGCACATGAACTTTTCCATCAATGGTTTGGAGATTTGGCAACTGCTGAATCCTGGTCAAATTTAACGATGAACGAATCTTTTGCTACTTTTGGAGAAGTACTTTGGCATGGTCACGATGCTGGACAAGATGCCGAAGACAGATCACGCTATGAAAAACTTCAAAATTATCTTCGTTCGCAAAAAAATGGAAACAGCGAGATTCTAGCACGCTTTCATTATAAAAAAGCAGATGATATGTTTGACAACATTAGCTATTCTAAGGGTTCAATTATTTTATATGCATTGAAAAACCAAATGGGTGACGAAGCCTTTTTTAAATCTTTAAACCAATATCTAACCACAAATGCGTACAAATCGGGAGAACCGCATCAGTTGCGTTTAGCGATGGAAGAAGTTACAGGAAAAGATTGGTTGCCTTACTTCAATCAATGGTATTTTAACGCTGGAAGTCCAATTCTGGATGTGACTTACAAATACGATAATGGAAAAATTATCATTACAGTAAATCAATCTCAGGATAGTGCAGTGCAAACATTTACACTACCATTAAAAGTTGATTTTTACACAAACGGTACTAAAATAAGAAAGGATATTTTAATCAATAAAAGAGAGCAAAGCTTCACTTTTAACCTTCCTTCAAAACCTGATTTTATAGATCTCGATCCAGATAAAATATTAGTTGGGGAAATTAATGTAGATAAAAAAACTGCGGCTGATTATCTTTTTCAATATAAAAATGCATCATCTTATTATAACCGAATTGAAGCTATAAAATTTGCTTCTAAAGACAGAAGTCAGGAATCTCAGCTTATTTTATTGGAAGGTTTAAAAGATCAACAGGAAGACTTAAGAGTACTAAGCATCAAAGCAATCGATTTGAATGAAAAGCAAACCAAAGATCTGGTTTTAAAAACGCTTCTTGATATTGCAAAAAATGATAAAAAGACAATTGCAAGAGCAAATGCCATTATAAAATTAGCTTCTACAGGTGATCTTTCTTATAAAAGTTTAATGGAAGAAAGTACAAAAGAACAATCATACAACGTAATTGCTGCTGGAATTACAGGATTAACAAAATATACACCAACTGAAGCTGACAAAGCATTAGCATCATTAGACGACGATACAAAAAAACATGTAACGCCATTAATGAAAAGGTTTAGTAGTCAAAAATAATTATTAAAATCCTTGGATTGTTTTGTTTTTGAAAACCTCTCTAATTTGGTTCATTAGAGAGGTTATTTTTAATCTGAAATTGAACAAAATTTAATTTAAACACATAGAAACATAGATTTTATTGCTTCTGTTTAAGATTACTGAAAAAAGCATGCTTTAACACATAGTTCTATGCGAATTGAAATTAGTGAAACGCCTTTTTTTAAGTTTACAATAACTATGTTTCTATGTGTTAAAAATTCACGTAACGAATTAAAACAGCTACTGTATTGCCATTAAACAACAAATAACTTACCTATGAAAACTACCTCTTTTAAATTCTTAATAGTCCTTTTTCTTTTGTTCGGATGGACAATTGCTTCTGCACAAATGATTAAGACCAAAACGCCTTCACGTCCAAAAGGACAGCAAGACGTTCTGCGAATGGCAGCAGAGCCAATTCCTACTGTTCGTGTTGCTTTCATCGGATTGGGTATGCGCGGTCCCGGTGCTGTTGAGCGTATGACACATATTCCGGGTGTTGAAATTGTGGCGCTGTGCGATATGACTCAAGAAAACACAGCAAAATCAAATGAAATTTTGACGAAAGCTGGTTTTCCAAAAGCACAAGAATTTTACGGTGATGAAAATGCTTGGAGAAAAGTTACTGCACTTCCAAACGTAGATTTAGTTTATGTCGCAACAGATTGGAAACATCATGCTATAATAGGAGTTCAAGCCATGAAAGACGGAAAACACGTTGCCATAGAAGTTCCAGGAGCTCTAACAATGAAAGAAATTTGGGAATTGATCGACACTTCTGAAAAAACGAGAAAACACTGTATGCAATTAGAAAATTGTGTTTACGATTTCTTCGAATTGACAACATTAAACATGGCTCAGCAAGGTTTGTTTGGAGAAATCCTTCATGCTGAAGGTTCTTACATTCATGGTTTACAGCCATTTTGGGGAGAATACTGGAACAATTGGAGAATGGATTACAACATTAAACACCGTGGAGATATTTACGCAACTCACGGAATGGGACCAGCTTGCCAAGCTTTAAATATTCACCGTGGCGACAAAATGAATTTCTTAGTTTCTATGGATACAAAAGCGGTTGGAAATCCTGCTTATATCAAAGAAAAGTCTGGTCAGGAAATTAAAGATTTTAGAAACGGAGATCACACCATGACCATGATTCGTACTGAAAACGGAAAAACAATTCAGATTCAACATGACGTTACTTCTCCTCGTCCGTACAGCAGAATGTATCAGTTAAGTGGTACAAAAGGTTTTGCAAATAAATATCCATTAGAAGGTTATGCGCTTGATGGAAAAGAATTGAGTGACGATGTAAAACCAAATCACGAAAAACTAAGCGCGCATTCTTTTGTTCCTGAAGAAGTTAAAAAAGCTTTGATGGAAAAATACAAACATCCAATTGCAAAAGGAATTGAAGAACAAGCTAAAAAAGTAGGTGGCCACGGCGGAATGGATTTTATTATGGATTATCGCTTAATTCACTGTCTCCAAAAAGGACTTCCATTGGATATGGACGTTTACGATTTAGCAGAATGGTCTTGCCTTGGTCCATTAACAGAAATTTCGTTAGACAATAATTCAGCTCCCGTAGAAATACCAGATTTTACACGTGGAGGATGGAATAAGTTGAAAAAATTAGAATTCTCAGAATAAATATTGGTTAGTTAGCAAGGGACAAGAGGGCAAAGTAGATGTTGCTCTCTTGTCTGTTTTTAAGCCTTTAATAAAACAAAAAAGCCATCCGATATTTTCAGATGGCTTTTATTATTTGGATAAAAAAATTAGTTCCAGTTGAAAGTAATTTTCTTTTCTATTTCACTGCTTAAACTTAAGAATACTGGACAAGTCATTGCAGCACGTTCCAAGATTGTTCTGCTTTTTTCGTCGGCAACGCCTTGCATTTCAAAAACGATTTCAATTGCTCCGATTCTTCTTGGCTCTGCATTCATAATTTTGGTTACTCCGGCTGTTGAACCAACAAAATCTACTTCCATATCACGAGCTTTAATACCCATAATGGTCATCATACAGCTTGCTAAAGCGTTTGCCACAGTATCTGTTGGTGAGAAAGCCTCACCTTTTCCGTTATTATCTAATGGTGCGTCAGAAATGATTTCACTTCCTGATTGCACGTGAATTGATTTTGTTCTTAAATCGCCTAAATAGGTTACTTTTGATGTCATTAATTTGCTACTTTTAAAGTTAAGTCACTATCGTAATATAAGATGTACACCCCTTTATTAGCGTGTCCACCATCTTCTTTTCTGTAATATTGAAATTTATTATCTACTTGTTGTGTAGTCATCATATCGGCAGTCTCTTGAAATGTTTTTCCTTGTACCAAACGCATCATCGTATCAAAAGTTACATCAAATCCTCTTGTTGCATAAGTTGTTGGATTGGCTTTGTTTTTCAAACGGTACTGTTTTTCATAAATTAAAACCGATTGCTCATCACTTTCACGAGTCACAGAAGGATACATTAATTTTAATTTCACCAAATTATCAAAATTGATTTCGTCTGTATCTAATGTGCTGTTCGGTTCTAAAATCACCAATTGTACCTGGCAGGTTTTCTGCGAATCAATCATTGCTTTTATTGTCGCTTTAACCATTGCTGTGTTTCCTGTTTCCATTACCACATAATTCATTCGATTTGGAATTAATAAGCTTTTTAAACTAGCCACATCCAAACCACCTGTTTCTGTCAAAGATGCAAATGCAACTCCTCTCTGATTTTGTTTGATATAGTTGATAATCGATTCTTTCTTCTTATCTACAACCGCTACTATATTTCCGTTTTTAGAACGCATATAATCAAAAACAGAATTTCTGATCACATCACTTGCCGGAATAGATTGGTATAAATTCTCAATTGGATTTGCACTATCTTTTGACAATGGAGAGATAACTGGAACATTATACAAACGAAGTGTATTTGCCGTTGCTTCAGCATTATTTTGATAAAATGGTCCAATTACAGCATCTGCATCCTGAAGTTTTGAAATCAAGCTTGAAACATTAGAAGTCGTTTTGGTTTCCTGCGAATCATAAATAGCAACATCAATTGGCAATTTCAAAGTTTTAGCTGAGTCAATTGCCATCATAGCTCCCGAATAAAAATCTAAAGTCATGTTTAAGAACTTATCATTCTTTATTCTGTTTGACGTTCCCGCTGTATCGCTTTGTACTTTAGCTAAATTAAAAGGAAGCAGTAAAACCACTTTTTTACGCTCGTTTGTTTTCTTTTTAGTCAGCGCCACAACCTCAGAGTCATTTTCTTCTGATTTCACTTTATCAATAATCTTGATTCCGCCACCAGTATTCTCAACAGGTTTACTAGAATCAGTTGTTTTATCAGGTACTTGTGCTGCAATAATTGGTGCAGGAGCAATATATCCTGCAGGAACTTTCAAAACCATTCCTTCTTTGACTCCTTCAGAAAGTGATGGATTTAGTGCTAATAATTCTTCTTGCGACAAATGAAAAACTCTTCCTAAACTATAAAAAGTTTCTTTTGGTTTTACCTGATACTCCATGTAAGAAACTGCTTTTTTAGCTGTTTCTGCTGGTTTCTTAGTTTCAACCGCTTTTGCTGTTTCTGTTGGAACATGATCTGTTTTTGGAGCTGTTCCTTTAATAGTCAATCTATAACCAACTGGCAAATTGGCAACAATATCTGGATTACGTTTTTCTAATTCTGCAACAGTCATATTGTACTGTTTTGCAATACCAAATTTTGTCTCTTTTGGCTGTACATCGTGATATACGTATTTTTCTGCACCTTTTTCTTTTACAGGTTTTGCAGCAGTTTTAGGAGCTGATCCTTTTGCAGGAATTACCAATTTTTGTCCGATTTGAACGCCGGTTTTTTCTAAGAAAGGATTTGCCGCTTTTAAAGCTTCATCCGAAATTCCGTATTTTTTCTCGATGCTGTAAAATGTTTCTTTTGGCTGTACTTCATGAATCACTTCTTTTCCAGAAGCAGTTGCCGTTTTGGTTTCAGCAACTTCTTTTTTAGCTTCTCCCGTTTTCGTCGGAATCAGCAACACAGCGTTAGCAGTCAGACCATTTCTCGCATCTGGATTCAGCTGGTAAATATCATAAGGCGTAACCTTAAATTTCTGTGCAATCTGATTAATAGTTTCTCCACTGGACACTTTATACTTAACCACTTTTTCCTGAGAAAAAGCGTTTGAAGAGATAAAGAATACAAAAGATAATAGTGTTAAATAATATTTCATAATATGGCTTAAAATCATTTTAATTTCTATTCAAAAGCAATTTACAAATTTTCCTGAAAGCAAAATTCGCGCCGTTTGTTTACTCTCTCAAAATTACCTCAAATCGATTTCGACTTTGGCAATTATGATTTCTTTATATAACTCATCTTCTTCTTTTTTCTTGCATTGATAAAGCACTTCTTCCATGTTTTCGAATTTATCGCTGTAAACATAGTACGAAAGGCTGTTAATATTGAAAAAGAAACTAGCGTTAAAATCACCAGAATCAATGAGTTTCATAATAAACTTATCTCGCTCAACTGCGTCTGTAAATATACCCAAAACTAAGTAATACCCATTGGAAACTTCTCTAAGATTATCATAAACTTCCACTTTTACTGTTTTGTCGGCTCTTAACGGATTGTCTTTCAATTCCTGTTTCATTTCTTCCAAAGAAATTATTTTTGAATTTTCGGCCGTATTATTTTTTTTCTGCTTTTTAACAGCTTCATCCTGGTATTTTTTCAGTTTGACCAAAGCCAATTTATCGTCAAATTTTCTAGCTTCCATACTATAATAAGAAGCTTTACTGATATGTCTTTTTACTTCTATTTTTTTCTGAATATCTAAAGAATCAATCTTTGCAATCAATATCTGATTTTGTGCATCACCTTGCTCCTGCTCGATTTTATAACGTTTAATTTCATCTAGAGAAAGTCTTTGTTGAATTGAAGTGACATTACCGTTTTTCTCGCTTTCGCGGATTTTCTTCTTATACTCCTGATTTTCCTCAACTGCGATTTTCTCTACCTTATTCATCAAACCGGCATAAACTTTTCTGTTTTCTGCCAATTCTTTTTTCAGTTGAGAAGACAATTCGTTTGTTTTGTTGATTCCTTCAGAAGATTGTTTTTCCAGTCTTTTAGATTCTTCAACATTCAGAATATCCATTCGTTTTAATTCTTTCAAATCGTTGTTCATCGAATTCACCAACGAATCTAACTTTGTCATTAAAATATCTTGAACATTTTTATTGGCTTCTAAAACCAAACGAAGTTTTTCAACCGAATTTTCTTTAGAACCATTCATATCGTTCAGATTTACTTTCAAATCATTAATTTTTATAATTTTCTGATTCATTTCTTTCTGAACTATAAGACGATCTTTTAAATCATCAATCTCGACCGTTTTGGCTTTTGTTTTTTCGACAACCACTTGTTTTTCGGCCAAAGCCAACATCAATTCTTCGTTTTCGTTTGTTGGTTTTATTGCTGCGGTATTGATAGCTAATTTGTTTCCGACAATTAGTCCGTTTACGATTTCTGGATTTTGAGATTCTAACTGGTCAATTGAAATTCCGTATTTCTTAGCAATCGAAAACTTGGTTTCTTTTGGTTCTACAACATGAAAAATCGTTTCCTGATTAATCACACGAACTCTTCCGTCTAAAGTTTTTCTTTTGTTTGGAATTAAAATCGTCTGACCGATCTGTAATCCATTTTGAAGAATGTCTTTGTTTAAATTTTCTAAATCCTGAACCGAAACATTATATTGTCTGGCAATACTAAACAAAGATTCTTTAGCCACAACCTGATGTGTTGCTTTTGAAGAAATCGCAGTTTCTGATTTATTTGAAGTATCTGAATTTTGAGGAATTATTAATTCTTGACCAATCTGAAGTCCGTTAGCCAAAATTTCCTGATTAGCATTTTGAATGGCTTCTACCGAAATGTGGTATTGTTTAGCCAAACCGAAAAGTGTTTCTTTGGGCTCAACGATATGAGTTTGTTGCTTTGAAGTTGCATTTTCTGAAGAATGAACTGGAATCTTTATAATTTGATTATCCTTGATTCCGTTTTTCGATTCAGGATTAAGCTGGTAAATCTCATCTATAGAAACCTTATATTTTTGGGCAATAAAATAAGCAGTTTCTCCCTTTTGAATCTTGTGCTCGATAATTGAATCTTGCGCAGTTATTTTGTTAAAAGACAAAACAAAGACAAGAGAAATCGTTAAAAGTTCTCTCATAAATAGTAGGTTATAAAAAATTAAGGCCTTACAAATGTAAGACCTTAATTTTAAAATATGCTACTATTCCCACTCAATTGTTGCTGGTGGTTTTGAACTAATATCGTAAACAACACGATTCACACCTTTTACTTTATTGATAATGTCATTTGACACTTTCATCAAGAAATCGTAAGGTAAATGAACCCAGTCAGCAGTCATACCATCTGTTGATTCTACAGCTCTAAGCGCTACTACTTTTTCGTAAGTACGCTCGTCACCCATAACACCAACAGAGTTTACAGGAAGCAAAATTGCTCCAGCCTGCCAAACTTTATCGTATAATCCCCAAGATTTTAATCCTTCGATGAAAACAGAATCTACATCTTGCAAAATTCTCACTTTCTCTGGAGTAATATCTCCTAAAATTCTAATTGATAATCCAGGTCCTGGGAAAGGGTGTCTTCCTAATAATTCTGGATCTATTCCTAATGAAGCTCCAACTCGTCGCACTTCGTCTTTGAAAAGCATTCTAAGTGGTTCAACAATTTTTAATTTCATGTAATCTGGTAATCCACCCACGTTGTGGTGCGATTTAATTGTAGCAGATGGACCTTTTACCGAAACAGATTCGATAACGTCTGGGTAAATTGTTCCTTGCGCCAACCATTTTACGTCTTCTAATAAGTGCGATTCATCATCAAAAACTTCGATAAATACACGACCAATTGTTTTACGTTTTGTTTCAGGATCACTGATTCCTGCTAATTCGCCAAGGAAACGATCTCCTGCGTCAACACCTTTTACATTTAATCCCATTCCTTTGTATTGATCTAATACATTTTGGAATTCATTTTTACGTAAAAGTCCGTTGTTAACGAAGATGCAATATAAGTTTTGTCCGATTGCTTTGTTTAATAAAACAGCTGCTACAGTAGAATCTACTCCTCCAGATAAACCAAGAACCACTTTGTCGTTTCCTAGTTTTTCTTTCAATTCTGCTACCATTTCTTCTACGAAAGCATTTGGTGTAAAGTTTTGAGGAACTTCAGCGATTTTCACTAAAAAGTTCTCTAACATTTTTGCTCCTTCTGTAGAGTGGTAAACTTCTGGATGGTACTGAATTGCATAAGTAGTTTCGCCTTCAATTTTGTAAGCTGCGTATTCTACATCATGCGTACTCGCTAATTTTACAGCATTTGTTGGAAGCGCTTTGATACTATCGCTATGACTCATCCAAACTTGACTGTTTGGTGAAACCCCGTCAAAGAAAGTTTCATTTTCTTTAATATAAGACAAGTTTGCTCTACCATATTCTCTAGTGTTTGAAGCTGCTACTTCTCCACCGCTGAAATGTGCTAAATACTGAGCTCCGTAACAAACAGCAAGTAAAGGCATTTTACCTCTAATTTGCGATAAATCAGGATGTGGTGCATCTTCTCCTCTAACAGAGAAAGGGCTTCCTCCTAAAATTACGGCTTTATAACTTGATAAATCACTTGGAATGTGATTGTAAGGAAAAATTTCGCAGAATATATTTAATTCGCGAACTCTACGCGCAATAAGCTGAGTATATTGCGACCCGAAATCTAAAATAAGTACGTTGTGTTGCATGCGCAAAAGTACTTTTTATATTTGAAATTGAAAAATCGGAACAATGAAAAAAAAATATTTTTTTTCATTGTTCCGATTTTAGGTTCAAAGGAACAAAGGAACAAAGGTTCAGAGGTTGATTTAAGAGACGCCAATCTTTGTAACTTTGAACCTTTGTAACTTTGTTACTCTAAAGAAAAACCATTTCCCGAAAAAACTCGTATCTAGACAAAAACCCATTTAAATTTAACTATGAAATCAAAACTTATTGCCCTGACCATTTGCCTATCCGTTTTTCTAACATCTTGTAATACTGTAGATGATTTATTATCCTTCAATATTTCAAACAGCGCTTCTATAAAAATCAAAAGTACTTCGCCAATTAATCTGCCTTCGGAAATAATCACTCCAGAGGTTACAACGAATTCTTCAGCTGAATTTGAAAACAATAAAACAAAAGCAAGTTTGGTGAAAGATGTAAAAATCAGGTCTCTTAAATTAACTATTTCTGATCCGTCTGATAAAACTTTTACATTCTTGAAGTCTGTTCACCTATATATTTCAACAACAAATTCAGACGAAATAGAATTGGCTTATGCAGATGATATCAACGTATCAAGCAACACAATTGACTTGGTTTGTACAGATAAAAGATTAGATCAATATATAAAAGCAGACAGTTACAAAATCAGAACTCAAGTAACCTTAAAAGAAACTTTAACAAAAGATGTTACAGTAAAAGCAGATATGAAGTTTAGAGTTACTGCTGATCCATTTTAATCAAAGGAGCAAAGACTCAAAGCTACAAAGGTTCAAAGAAACGAAGTTTAAAACTTTGTCGCTTTGAACCTTTGTCACTTTGTAACTCGCGCTGAAAGCGCCCTACTCTTTCGTCACAACAATCGACGCCTTAAATCCTGCAGCGAGATTATCCCAGTAATCACTTGTTACCATTTTTCCTTTATCATCAAACACTTGTATTTCTGCGGTATTTCCGCCAAGTGTACCTATATTTAAAGCTTCGAAGTCTAATTTGTTGAAACCTTGTACCAGATTAATTTTAACCTGCTGAAAACTGGCATCCAATAAAAGTCGGTCACGAATTACCTGATCATTTGAAGATACTTTTACCAAATCGCCATCAATCGCCCCAAAATCACGGAATTTAACAATGAAATATTGTGATTGGGTTTTGAAATCGCCCAGCGAAATATTTTTCTTTACCAAAACGCCACGACCTTCTCTTAGTCCAGCATCTTTTAATGCTTTATTCAGATCTTTTTCCATTTTGTCTACGTAACGATCGCCAGGATTAGCAAAATCAGTTTCAGTAGACATGGTAAATTTGCTTTTTTCTTCTCCAATCTGAAATTTCGATTTTGGAGTTATTGTAGTATTTTCAAAAACATTTGGAGTTTTAATGGCTGGAATATCGCTCACATCTGCCTGTGGATCTTTTACCTCAGGAATTGGAGTCTTTTTGGGTTTTGCGCTAAACTTGGGTGCCGGAATAGCTTTGAATTTAGAATTAAATTCGGCTTGGGCTGATACTGACAACGCAGTAAAAAATAATATGAAAAATAATATGTGCTTCATTGAATAGGTATTATCGAATCGGCTTTTATAATTAGTATAAAATCAATAGTCCAGCATCACAAAAATAATACAATTTAGTTAGGCTCGGCAACTTTAGAAGTTTTATAACAATAAATTAAGCTAATTTTTGGAAACAAAAAACTTGCCAAAATCTATTTGACTTTCAAAAAATAAATTTCAAATTCTAAAACTTTAAATTCCAAAATTGACTTTAAAAGTTACCATTTTTTAACCTTTAAACACATTTAGAATTTTGATTTCTAACAACTTATTCTTAACTTCAATACTTTATTTTACCATTTATAAAATCTCAATAAAATGGATTATATCGATTATTACAAAGCATTAGATGTTACTAAATCTGCTACAGAGGCGGAAATCAAAAAAGCATATCGAAAACTGGCTCGAAAATACCATCCTGATTTGAATCCGAATGATAAAGAGGCTGAAAAGAAGTTTAAAGAAATCAACGAGGCCAATGAAGTTTTAAGCAATCCGGAAAACCGAAAAAAATATGATAAATA
>NZ_DASWYK010000092.1:0-24303 GCF_036405015.1 Flavobacterium sp.
GTTTTTGGAATTTGAATTACCAATCCATATAAATAAATTTCATGAAATCAATATTCAAAATTGCTCTTACAAGTGCTTTTATCTTTTTATTTTCTCTTCAATCTAATGCGCAGGCAAGCAAATACAAATGCATGCTGCAAATGAACAATTATATGGGAGAAGGTGCCTACATTGTTGTTTCTTTAATCAATGCAAACGGTGAATACGAAAAAACACTTTATGTAATGGGCGATGACAAAAAATGGTACAAATCATTAAAAGAATGGAACAAATTCCACACTCAGAAAAATGATGATATCAGTGCCAAAACAGGTGCTTCTGTTACAGGCGGAGACCGCAGCGTTACTACTATAGAGATCGAAAACTCTAAAATTAATAAAGGATACAAATTACGTTTTGAAACAGCTGTTGAAGATCAGAAATACTATGTAAGTGATCTTGAAATTCCGCTTACAACAGAAGGTATGGCCGACAAAACAGAAGGAAAAGGCTATATCAAATACGTAAGATTAAACAAAATATAAAACTTTAGTATTTTACTTTTAACCTCTTGTTAAAGTATAAATTCTATTTTTATACTTTAAGCTAAAATCCAGGCTTTGTCAAAGTTTATAATTTTGACAAAGCTTTAAATATTTAATTACATTTCTAGAATACACGCAATGACTCTTTCTTTCTGGCGTTACGCACATTTGGCTTTAGCCTTATTTTCTTCTGTTTTTTTACTTTTGGCTTCGGTGACCGGTATTATTTTGGCGGTTGATGCAGTTCAGGAAAAAACGCTTCCTTATAAAGTCGAAAATTTTAATAAAATAACGCTTGGAGAAACACTTCCTGCTCTCAAAAAAGTGTATCCAGAAATTACCGAATTAAGTGTCGATTACAATCAGTTTGTAACGCTTCAGGCAATTGATGATGATGGAAATGATATTAATTCCTATATCGATCCAAAAACCGGAAAAGCTTTAGGAACTCCAGTTAAGAAAAGTGAATTTATAAAATGGATTACCAGTTTTCACCGTTCCTTGTTTCTACATGAAACTGGACGCTTTTTTGTTGGTGTCATTTCGTTTTGTTTATTGTTGATTTCGATTTCCGGATTTGTATTGGTATTAAAAAGACAGCGCGGCATTCGCAATTTCTTTTCAAAAATTATCAAAGAATATTTTGCACAATATTACCATGTCCTTTTAGGAAGACTGGCTTTAATTCCGATTTTTATTATTGCTCTTACAGGAACTTATTTGTCTCTTGAAAGGTTCCACTTTTTTATGGGTGAAGAAAAAACAAAACCTGTAAAAACAGAACTTTCCGAGAAAGACAAAACCAATTCGATCTTTAAAAGCACTTTATTGTCTGATGTAAAAAAGATAGAATTTCCTTTTACAGATGATCCAGAAGAATATTATATCATAGAACTAAAAGATCGTGAAATTGAAGTCAATCAGGTTACAGGTGCTATAATTTCTGAAAAAAAATCGCCAATAACCACTCAGTTTGCTGCTCTTAGCCTTGATCTTCATACCGGAAGAATTAACGGAATTTGGGCTGTAATTCTGGCTATTGCCTGTATCAATATACTTTTCTTTATTTACTCTGGTTTTGCGATTACACTAAAAAGAAGATCTAGTCGAATTAAAAATAAATTCAAGGCAGAAGAAAGTACTTTTATTCTTTTAGTAGGTTCTGAAAACGGAAGCTCTTTTAGGTTTGCAAATGCTATTTTGAAACAATTGATAAATCACGGACATAAAGCTTATATAACCGAACTTAATCGTTTTGCAGTTTATCCAAAAGCAGAACATATAATCGTTTTCTCTTCTACACATGGTCTAGGAGATGCACCTTCTAACGGTAATAAATTCAAAGCTTTATTAGAAAAACAAAATCAGGAACAAAAAATTAATTTTTCTGTAGTTGGTTTTGGTTCAAAATCATATCCAGATTTCTGTGGATTTGCCATTGAAATTGATAAACTTCTAGCCACTCAAAGCTGGGCAGAACGCTATTTAGACTTACAAACTGTTAATGATAAATCGGCAACCGAATTTGTGAACTGGATCAAACTATGGAGTGCAAAAACCGGAATTCCGTTGGCTACTACTCCATCGTTATACAATCATGTTCCAAAAGGATTGCAAAAATTAATGGTTTTAGACAAAACTCCAATTTCTGATACCGAACATACGTTCATATTAACATTACGTGCCCATTCAAGAGTCAAATTTGCTTCTGGCGATTTGCTGGCTATTTACCCTGCCAACGATTCGAGAGAACGTCTCTACTCCATCGGAAATCATTCAGGAAATATACAATTGGTTGTTAAATTGCATCCAAACGGATTAGGTTCAGGATATCTAAATAATTTAGAACTTGGAAATACCATAAAAGCTAAAATTCTAAAAAATCCGGCTTTCCATCTGCCAAAGAAAGCACAGGAAATAGCTTTAATTTCTAACGGAACCGGAATCGCTCCTTTCTTAGGAATGATTGAACAGAATAAATCTAAGAAAGAAATTCATTTGTACAGCGGTTTCAGAATGATTACACCGACACTTTTGGCTTATAAAAAATTCGCTGGAATAATGATTCAAAAAGAACATTTAGAACATTTTCATGTTGCATTATCCCGCGAAGCAGAACATATTTATGTTATGGATTTAATTAAAAATGATGCTTCTTTCTTTATTAATTTATTGAAAAATGGCGGTGTAATTATGATTTGCGGTTCATTGGCAATGCAAAAAGATGTGGAAGCTATTCTAAACGAATTATGTCTTACCAATGAAGCTCAAAGTCTTTTAGAATACAAGAATAACGGCCAGTTGCTAACAGATTGTTATTAATAAAATTATGTCAAAGAATATCTTTTCTCATTTCTTCTTATTGCTTTTTTCGTTAGTAGTTTCTTTTTCAGCATATTCGCAAGTTTTAAGGAAAAGAACAACTTTACTAATGGGAGGTCGTTTTGATATTAGTATTGTGGCTAAAGATTCTTTAACGGCCGAACAAAATAT
This sequence comes from Flavobacterium sp., assembly GCF_036405015.1. Classification (GTDB taxonomy): domain Bacteria; phylum Bacteroidota; class Bacteroidia; order Flavobacteriales; family Flavobacteriaceae; genus Flavobacterium. The sequence goes on from NZ_DASWYK010000092.1 coordinate 3,018, forward strand.
CGATGAAGTAATTGCAGAAATCACTCGAATTGAAAAACTAATTTCGGATTGGAAACCAGATTCACAAGTTTCTGCAGTAAATCAGAATGCTGGAATAAAACCAATAAAAGTAGATCGTGAAGTTTTTGAATTAGCACAAAGAGCCATAAAATTATCCGAAATTACAAATGGTGGATTCGACGTCAGTTTTGCAGCAATGGACAGAATCTGGAAGTTTGACGGATCGATGACCGAAATGCCTTCAGAAGAAGCCATAAAGAAATCGGTTGAAAAAGTCGGTTATAAAAATATCATTCTCGACAGTGTACAATCTACAATTTTCCTAAAATTAAAAGGAATGAAAATCGGATTTGGTGCTTTAGGAGAAGGTTATGCTACTGATAAATGTCGCTCCATGATGATTAAAAAAGGCATTCCGGCAGGAATAATCAACGGTTCTGGAGATATGAGCACTTGGGGGAAACAGCCTAATGGAAACGATTGGAAAATCGGAATTACAAATCCGTTTAAACCAGAAAAGATTTTAGCTGCAATTCCGTTAAAAGATGGCGCGATTACAACTTCTGGCAGTTACGAAAAGTTTGTTGTTTTTAACGGAAAACGCTATTCTCATATTATAAATCCAGCAACAGGTTATCCGGCAACAGATTTATGCAGTGTTACAGTTTTAGGACCAAACGCAGAAACCGCAAACGGGTTAAGCACTTCAATGATGGTTTTAGGACAAAAAGAAGGCTTACTATTGCTTCAAAAATTCCCAGAATATAGTTGTGTAATGATTACCGATAAAGGAAAAGTTATTAAGTCTAAGAATTTTGCTTATAAATTGTGAGTTGTTGGTGAGCTAGATATAAAGTAAATGTTTAATCTCGCAAAGTCGCTAAGACGCAAAGTTTTTATCTCAAAATAATCTTTAATCTACATTACATAGCCCAAGGTTGAAAGCTTGGGCTATGTTTAATATGCATTTTTTTTATCTAAAATGAATTGGCTCCTAGCTGGAGTAAGTTAATAAAAGCTGAGGGCTTTAGCCAAAATCTTAAGTTTGGCTAAAGCCCTTTCTTTATAACTACATTGAACCTCCAGCTAAAGCTGGAGGCAATTCAAGAGTTCTAATACTCAACTCATAACTCATAACTCATAATATTAAAATAACATTAGAACCTACAATGCAATTCTAATAATCTTCTAATTGCTTTATTTAGATTAAATTTAAATTATCATATAAGTTTGCACCACTTTTACACGCAGACTCAATATGAGAACAATTTTACTATTATTTTTATTTACCATTTCAGCCTGGTCACAAACTGGAAATCTAACAGGAAAAGTGACTTTTGGAACCGATGAATTGGCTTACGGTTCTTCAGTAATTATTAAAGGAACTCAGAAATATGCCATCGTTAATGATTTTGGCCGTTACGAGTTTAAAGGATTAAAATACGGCGAGTACGTTTTGGAAACTTCATCTATGGAAGGACAGACAAAAACGACGAAAATCACCATCAACAAACCAAATACAGAATTCAATATCTCTTTAGACCGAAATGGTCCAAAAGATTTACAAGAAGTTGTCATCAAAAAATCTTCTATTCGAAAAGAGATTATGGAAAAAGGTTTTGCTGTAAATGTCATTGAGACACAGGAAGCAGCAAAAAGAAATCTTCAAACCAACGATTTATTAGATCGTTCAGGAGGTGTAAGAATCAGACAAAATGGAGGTTTGGGTTCTGCTGTAACCTACAACATTAATGGAATGTCAGGAAATGCAATTCGTATTTTTATTGATGGAATTCCGATTCAGACTTACGGAGCATCCTTTAGCTTAAATAGTATTCCGCCAGCTTTAATTGAAAGAATTGAAGTTTATAAAGGTGTTGTTCCTGCTTATCTGGCAGACGATTCACTAGGAGGTGCTATTAATGTGATTCTTAAAAAAGGATCTAAAAACATGATTGCTGCTTCTGTCTCTTATGGTTCATTCAATACTATCCAATCGAATTTCAGTACGACTTATAGAGACAAATCTGGCTTTACTGTTAAAGCAAATGGATTTCAGAATTATTCTGATAATGATTACGAGGTTTGGGGAAGATTCGTTTACAATATCGCACCAAATGGACGTTACGAATATATCAGAGCAAAACGATTTGAAAGTATGTACCGTTCCTACGGAGGAAGACTTGAAGCAGGTTTTACAGATGTAAAATGGGCAGATAATTTCTCCATTAGTTATAATGGTTCGGAAGATTACAATCAGATTCAGCATGGACAATATATGACTAAACCTTACAAAGGACGTTTCAGTGAATCTGCTGCCAATGTTTTTAGTATCAATTACAACAAAAAAGATTTCTTAATTAAAAATCTTGACTTCTCGGTAATTTCTGTTTATAGTCACAGAAATGATGTAGTCAACGATACTGTAAAATGGAATTACAACTGGAACGGTGAAAAGGCAATTGGATTATATGGAGAGCCTATTATATCAGTATTTGGTGCTCAGCAGGGAGCTCCTACAATCAACCATCAAAAGCTAGATATTTTTAATACAAGAGCTGGTTTAACGTATAACATTTCTAAAAATCACAAGATTCTTGTTAATGGAATGTTTTATACTGTTGATCGAAATGATACAGATGTAATGCTACCTGAATTGATTCGTAATTTTTTAGCAACACGAGATTTAGATAAATCCGTTACCTCTTTCGCCTATGAAATGCAAGCTTTTCAATCTCGTCTAAAAGGTAACTTTTTTGTCAAAAATTATTATTTAAAAACAGAACAAGTTACTCCTACAATTTTAGTCAATCAAGATGGTCAGAGATCTGTGTTTATGGATACTGCCATTAGAAATACTAATTTCACAGGATATGGATTTGCATCTTCTTATGCTGTCGTTCCAAAGGCATTGTTAATGTTTTCTGCTGAAAAAGCAATTAGATTACCAAATGAAAATGAGATATTCGGACTTCCTGGTCAAAACGTATTAAGCAACCCTAATTTAGGTCCAGAACAAAGTGACAATTTTAATGCTGGTTTACGATTAGGACCTTATCTAATTCATAATCATAAATTTTCATTTTATGGGAATGCTTTCTGGCGAAATATCCAAGATAAAATTGTTCAGCAAATAAGTAATCGAGTTAATGAAGCTGTCCAGGCTACACCTTTCGTCAATTTAGGAAAAACACAATCTGTTGGTTTTGAAACATCTATTCAATACTCCTTCAAAGAAAGATTATTTGCAGGGATAAACCTTTCTAAATTCAATTCTCTTTATAAAGACAGATATGATGCTAATGGAAATACCATTGTACATTATAATAAGCAACTACCAAACGAACCTTATTTTACTATTAATGGAAATCTTCAGTACAACTTTAAAAATGTAATTCAGAATAAATCAGAATTAAACCTGTATTACTACTGTGGTTATGTCGATCCATTTTATACTTCGTGGCTAGAAATTGATAGAACTACAGCTCAGTTTCCACAGGATTTAGGTTTAAGCTATGCATTCCCGAACAAACAATTTGTAGTGAGCTTTGATGCTAAAAATATTTTTGACGAACAGGTTTATGACAATTTCGCTGCTCAAAAACCAGGTAGAGCTTTTTACATCAAACTCAACTACGCGATCAGTAAATTTTAATCACATTATAAATAACTAATTTTTTAAATCCACAAATATGAAAAAGAACACTTTTAAAGTATTAACCTCTGGTTTATTACTAAGTGCGTTAACACTAACTACTTCTTGTAGCAGTGATGACAATAACCAGAATGCAGAACCAGTAAATCCGGTAACAGACGGAAGATGGATTACCGTAGCAGGAGCTTTGATGCAAACTGATCCAGGAGATGGAAATGGCGGAACTAGAGTTTATGCAATCAGCAAAGAAAATGCAATCGATCCTAACTTTTCTGTAGATGTTTACACAAACGGTACTGCGGTTCAATCTACAAGAACGGCACGTTTACAATCTTCTGTAGATGGAAACACTCTTTTCAACATCACTTATACAGGTGCTAATGGAGGTGAATTCATGACTTACAAAGTTAATGGTGGACGCAATTTTGCAGAATCTACAGCTAAAGTTAATATTTCTCAATACGCAGGAACATCTCCAAGATGGGTAAAACTTTTTGACGGAGACAAAACTGGTGTTGCTGTAAACGTAACTGCTCCAATCGTAAATACTAATGAAGATAAAACATTCAAGTATACTAGAGGAACCGCTACTGTATTGTCATTAGATTTACAACAAACTGTAATTTCTGCTTTCAAACAATATGAAATTCCATTGACTGCTGAAGAAGAAGCTCAAGGACACCATATTTTCCGTTTAGATGCTCCAACACTAAACAAAGCTGGGAACAAATTAATCATCGGTACATGGATGCGTAAAACAGATCCTGCAACAGGACAGAACGCAGCATCTTTTACACGTTTAGGATCTAAATCTGTTGTAGTTGATTATCCTGCCTTAACAAACCCTAAAGTAATTACTTCTACTGTTGGATTTGGTGATACAAGCGGATACAGAAGTTTTAACAGCTTTGTGGCAACAGACGGAAACATTTACCAAGCTACGCAAAGAGATGCTCAAAAAGGTTCTTATATTTTGAAAATCAATCAAAGTAACGAATATGATAATTCTTATGTATTCAGTTTAGATACTGCTTTAGGAATTAAAGGAAGTTATATCGATGCTTGGAGATATGTTGGAAATGGAATTGCTTATGCAGTTTACACTTTTGAAGGAACAGAACAAGGATTCTTAGCAAGACTTGATTTAAACACAAGAACAGCTACAAAAGTAGAAGATATTGCTTATGATGCTAGTTTAGATTTTGGTCAATATCAAGGTTTTGTTGTAGATGGAAACAACTTCTATATTGCTGTTACACCAGTTGGAAAAGACGGTAACATTTATGTGATCGATATTCCTACAGGAAAAGTTACTAAAGGTGCAAAATTGGTTAACAAACCAGGAAACCACTACATTGGGGTATTCTAAAAAATACAGCTGAAAAGCAGCTTTAAAGATTCATTCAACTTGAGTTTTTTTTAATTGGACATTCCGCTTCTATTTATAGTAAGCGGAATGTTTTTTTATAATTAGAATTTTGAAGCAAATTCTTTGGCAAAATCTTCCAATTTGATTTTTCCGGTTACGGTTCCATCATTGTTTAAGAAATCTGCTGCAATCGTTTCGTTTCTTAATCCTGATCCCATTTCGGTATATAAACCAGCCATTTCTTCTGGAACTCCAGCTTGAGTCATTCCGCCTAAATATTGTTCGTCTGTAAACTCAATCCAAGGTAATTCTGGTTTTTCAATAGCAGCACCAAATGTTTTTACGATTTCTGCAGGCGTTTTAACATCACTAATAATATAACGGATATTTTTACCTTCCTGTGTTTTCTGCAATTCCTCTGCCGCAGCATTTGCGATATCTTCAGGATGCACTAACGGAATACGATTTGATGCTGGAAAATTAGCTCCCATTATCCCCGCCCCTTTTATCATCGGAATATCATTGAAGAAATTAATGTAGAAATATCCCGCTCTCAAAAACGTAATAGAAGTGTCTAATTTGTCATAAATCTTTTCAATGTTGTACAAACCTGCAATTGGTCCATTTCCTGTTGGTAAATCGGCTCCAATACTACTTAGCATTACGACTCTTTTAATATTGGCTGTTTGGATAGCTTTCGCGAAAGCGGCACCGGCATCTGTAGTGTTTTTAATAATGTTTACTCCACCCATATTTGGCGGTGTCATAGCGAAAAGAGCATCTGCACCTGCAATAGTTTCTGCAAGAAAATCAGCATCGCTAACTGATCCTACTGCGGCTTTTGCACCTAAATTTTCGATAGCGTCTTTACGATCTGCATTGCTGCTGATTACTGTTACATCGTGTCCTGATTGTACCAATTGAGCCGTTAAGGGCTTTCCTATATTTCCTAATGAACCTGAAATTATAATTTTCATCTTTAAATGTTTTTTTATTTAACATTACAAAGGTATCTTTGTACTTACTTTTATACAAGTACTTACCCTAAAGTATGTATCATGACAGCAATTAAAGAATCGTCTACCATTCAGGAAAACAAGCAGTATGCTTTAGAAAAATGTCCCGTTACTTTTGTGATGGAGAAAATTGGAGGTTACTGGAAACCTATTATTCTATATCATTTATCGACTGGAGATAAACGTTACAGCGAATTGAAGAGAGCTATTCCGGCCGTAACAGAAAAGATGCTGATTCAGCATTTGAAACAATTAGAAGCGGATGGTTTAGTCATTCGCGAAGCAAAACCTGTTGTACCTCCTTTTGTAACTTATAAACTTAGTAGTGCGGGAAATGGTTTGTTACCCGTAATTGATGCCATGGCAGCATGGGCTTTTAAAGTAAAAGACGGCGTCTATAACGTTTAATAGACACCGCCTTTTTTCAAATAACAAAACTAACTTAACTTATTTTGAAATGAAATTTACTCCATTTTAATTTTGTTTTATAAAGAGTAAATTCTCATTGTAATTGGCTATTTCTGTAAGGGCATTGTAAATGTATTTTGCTACCAAAGCGCCTCCTTCAAAATTGATTAGATCAATATCGTCGTCGGGAGTATGATACTGAGGATGTCCACCCGTGTGAAATCCTACTGCGGAAATCGATTCTTTATAAAAAGAAACATGATCTGAACCACCAACATCCCCCGCATGAACAACAGGATTTAAACCTGAATTTTCTCCTAGTTTTTTCATCAATTCTACTCCGCCAGGAAAAGTTCCTGCGCCTCCTATATACAATTCTTTCTTTTCGTTTAGTCTTCCAACCATATCCATATTCAGCATTACTTTTACAGCTTCTTTTGGAACCGGAAGATGATTTACAAAATATTTAGAACCTAATAATCCTTCTTCTTCTCCACTAAATGAAATAAAAATGATACTTCTTTTAGGTTTTACTTTTTGCTTTGAAATTTCTTCTAAAATGCAAAGCAAAGCCGAAACCCCAGAAGCATTATCGTCTGCACCATTATGAATCGCAAAAGCTTCTTTCTTTTTACTTCCAGAACCTTGTCCGCCCCAGCCCCAATGATCGTAATGTGCTCCGATTACAATGAACTCGTTCTTCAAATTTGGATCTGAACCCTCCATATATCCTAAGACATTCTGAGTCGCAACAGTATCCGATTTCATTTTATTAATTCCTTCTTTTACAAAAAGTTGGAAAGGCTGATAATAAGAATCCTTAAATTCTTTTAAACCATATTTTTTGAAGTACTTCTGAATGTATGCAGCTGCTTTATTATTTCCCTTCGTTCCTGGAAAACGACCTTCTAATTGATCTGATGACAAATATTTATCGTGTTTATAAAAGGTTTTAGACATCACACTATTTTGGGCATTCAATGGAACCCTCAAAAATAAGATGCAGACAAAAAGATATATTAGAGCTTTCATATTTTATTTTTATAACACATTATAGACTCAGATCAAAAGACGTATGTTTAATATATTTACGATCGTAAGTATATAAAACGTGTACTTTTTTATCTGTAGTTTGAATGATGGCAGGATAACTAAATTCTCCTTTTTCCTGTTTTTCTAAATCAAATAATTTAGACCATTTTAAACCATCTTTAGAATATTCAACATCCAGAATATTACGTCCGTTAAACCAGTCTTTCCCCATAGGAAGTGGATTGTTAACCAACAAGAAAAAGTTTTTGTTTACCGTTAACGCATCAATTCCTGAATTAGAATTAATCACATTGATTGTATTGGTTCTGATCCAGCTTTTTCCGTTATCTCCAGACCAACTAGAAACTACTTTATTGTGTTTGCTACGAGATAACATCTGAACATCACTTCCTCCATGAATTAAAAATGTCGGCTGAATTACATCAAAATTCTGTTTGTTTTCTACCGCTATTTTCTTCCATGAATCTGTTGCTTCTGTATATTCTTCTACGTGTACTCGCCATTCGTCTGTGTTGACGCTTTCTGTACTGCTTCCGCATAAAATTACTCCAGGAGTCGTTTCAATTGGTTTGTTACGAATTGGTCCGTAAATTCCGTCTGGAAGATATTTTGGTTCTCCCCAAGTTGTTCCGTTGTCTTTTGAAACTATCATGGCACCAAACCATTCTCTTGGATTCTTCCCTACTTTATAAAACAAATACAAGTTTTGACTTTTACTTTTAAAAAGCACCGGATTCCAACACGGAAGTGTATCTCCATTTTTAATTAAAGGTTGAATCAATTCTTTTGGCGTTGACCATTTTTTATCTTTATAATCCGAAATATAAATTCCGACATCTTTCGCTCCTTCATACTTACCTCCAAACCAAGCCGCTAAAATCTCGTTTGGCTTATGTTCTACCAAAGTAGATGCGTGACTGTTTGTTGTAACCGGAGGATCTGCAATATAACTGCTCTCAATATTAACAGCTTTCGTTTGTGCTATTATTCCGTTAGAGAAAAGAAAAACCGTTACTAATGCTGTTATCGTATATTTTATTTTTGTAATCATTTTTATTCTTTTTTTGTTTTTTTATTAGAGGAAAGAAAAATAGAAAATAGAGAATAGAAAAAAACTAAATCCTTAATTTCTAAACATATAAATTAAGAAGCTTTAAAGATAAAACTCTATCCTCTATCCTCCATTTTCTATTTTCATTCTCTAATTCTTCTTCAATCCTACTTTATGTCCTGCAATTGCGTAATACAAAATGAACACATAACACGGAAGCAAAATCCAATATCCTTTAGTCGAAGCAAAAGCTGTTGCATTTACTTCATTAATTCCCTGAGCAATAAGATCTGCTTTTGTACCGTCTACAAATTTTCCGTATAATGGCGGAATCACTGCTCCTCCTGAAATTGCCATTACCAATAATGCTGCACCTGTTTTGGTAAATTTCCCCAAACCGTTAAGCGTAAGAGGCCAAACAGCAGGCCAAACCAAAGCGTTTGCAATCCCTAATCCGGCAACGAACAAAACAGAGGTAAATCCGGTAGAAAATACAATACAAAATGATAGCAAAATTCCTAAAACCGCACTTACTTTTAAAGCTAATGCCTGTGTAATATATTTCGGAATTAAAAAAGCTCCCAAAGCGTAAGTCGCTACCATGGCTAATAAAGTAAATGTGGTAAAAAATTTAGCATCGGCAGCAGGAAATCCTAAAGCGATTCCGTAGGCGATAATGGTATCACCCGCAATTACTTCAACTCCCACGTACATAAACAACGTTAATACACCAAGCCAAAGATGTGGAAACTGAAAAATACTCGTTTTGGCTGTTTTACCTTCTTCTGCTTCTTCAATCGGAGCAGCTTCAACATTGGGAAGCGGTGCTTTAAGAATCAAAACTCCTAAAATGAACAACACAACCGCCATTGAAATATAAGGAACGACCACACTGTCAGCCATATTATCTAATAAAGTATTCTTTTCTGAAGTACTAACCAGACTTAATTTTTCCTGAATTTCATCAATCCCAGACAATAAGATAGAACCAAAAATAAGTGATCCTAATGCACCAGCAATTTTATTACAAATTCCCATAATAGAAATTCGTTTTGCAGCACTTTCGATAGGACCTAAAATAGTAATATACGGATTTGATGCAGTCTGTAATAAAGTCATTCCTGCACCCTGAATAAAAATACCGCTAAGAAACATCCAATACGTTCTGGCTTCGGCAGCTGGAATAAAAATCAAAGCTCCAAATCCCATAATAAATAATCCTAAAGACATTCCTTTTTTATATCCGATTTTAGCCAATATATAAGAAGCAGGAAGTGCCATGACCACGAATGAAATATAAGAGGCTGAAGCGACCAATAATGATTGTGCAGAAGTTAATTCATTTATAGTTTTCATAAACGGAATCAATGCGCCATTGATCCAGGTAACAAAACCAAAAATAAAGAACAGGCTTGCTATAATTAATATCGGAATTAAGGTTGGTTTGGTTTGTGAGGAGTTAGTGGTATTTGTGTTAACCATTTTATTTTGTGTTTTTGTGGTTTGATGATTTACGAATTGGAGTCAAATCATCAGTAGTTAATAGAACTTTGGATGTCAAATTACTGACATACCTATAAAACAAAAGGAGAGTTACCTCTCCTTTTGCGTTTTAAGTAAGGACTGTGTCGATCTTTACTCACCAAATTAATTATTTTGTGTCCCACCAAAGTCTAGTTCCACCTGAATCAGCACCGCCTAATTTTACGACACCATCTTCAACAGCAGCTCTGTTTGCTGAATACTCGTTTGTAGTATAAATGATTCTCTTCATTAGAGATTTACCAACACCAGCATCTGGATTATCAGTATTTAAAACTGGATAGATTACTTTAGCATCACTTCTACGTAAATCTGCCCAAGCTTCCCAAGATTCTGGGAAAATTGCTAAGTATTTTTGAACCGCAATCTGTGTACGTTGGTTAGCAACTGAAGCAGACCATGCTACTGGCAATTTAACTGGAATATCCTGTAAATCTAAAGTTGGATATACTGTTAAGATGTTTGGTAATGTTGGCAATGTAGAACCGTTGATGTAAGCATTAACAGCAGTTGCATCTGTGATTCCCCATTGTGCAAGAGATAATCTAATACCTGTCTCATACAACGTTTTTGCGTCACCGCCCATGTTCCATCCATTTAAAGCTCCTTCTGCTCTAGTTAAATAGTTTTCAGAAGCCATAAAGATTTCGATGTTTTTAGTTTCGCTAAGAGTGTTATTAGCACCATTACCCATCACATCATTATTGAATTTTGAAAATTCAGTAGTTCCAAATTGATCCTCTAAACCTCCAACTGGGTTACCTCTATAAACTCCTGTAGCGATTGGGGCAAACCATTTTGCTAAACGTGGATCTTGGTATCCAACTAAGATACTTTCCATAGAAGCTGTCATTACATAACCCCAGCTGTTTACAATCATGTTTAAATTGTTTGGCGTAATGTTACTAGCTTTAAAGAATGCACTTTGATCGTTTGTTTGCATTACTCCTGCAGCTACAGCAGCTTCAGCCTGAGTTTTTGCATTTCCTGGGTCTTTATCAGAAATTCTCATCGCTAAACGTAATCTCAAACTATTTCCAAAAATTCTCCATTTGTCAACACTTCCAGCATACACTCTGTCATTTGGAGCAAGAGATCCTACTGTTGCAGATGAAGAAGAAGTCAATACTCCGTTTGCTTCATCTAATAATTTAAAGAAATCTGTATAAATAGATTCAACGCTATCGTAAGCTACTTTGTCTTTTCCATTTCCAGCTTCAGTATACGGAATTGGTCCGTAAGCATCCACCATTTGGTTGTACATAAAAACTTTCCAGATTTTAAGTACTGCAAGTGCTTCAGCATTTCCTTCAGATGCTTTTACAGCATTGTTTAATGCAGGAACTGCTACTGTGTAAAATCTTGTCCATCCTCTTCCTTCATATCCGTTTACGAAAGCATTTCTTTCCGTTCCGTATCCGCAATTTAAGTAATGAATGAAAGTTGAAGACAAAATACCTGTTGCAATACCCCAAGTTCCTTGATCATCTACACCTGGAGAAGAGTAAGATCCATTGTGAATACCAGCATACAAAGCAGATGCAAATGCAGGACCTGCTAATGTAGCATCTAACTGATCTTCAGTCAATGAATTAGGATCTTTGTTTATCTCATCAAAGTCGCCAGTACAACTTGATAAAATTGAAACTGCCATTAAAGCAACTCCTAATGTTTTTATTTTAAAACTATATTTCATGATGTCTCTTTTTTAATTAAAATCCAAATTTAACATTTACTCCATAATCTCTTGTTGAAGGAATGTTGAAAGATTCTATCCCCTGTAAGTTACCTGTACCTGCTCCTGCTTCTGGATCAAAGTGTTCTGCTTTGTTTACGAAGAAGAATAAATTTCTTCCAACTAAAGAGAAGTCAATACTTGAGAATCCAGAATTACCTAACATACGTTTTGGCAATGAATAACCAAAAACAAGCTCTCTTAATCTGATGTTAGTAGCATCGTAGATAAATGGTTCTGCAACAGGAGTTCTACTTCCGATAGCTGTCCAGTATTGTTCAGCATTAATACTAGTTGTATTTGGAGTATAAGTACCATTTCCATTATCAACCACACCATCCACAATAATTCCACCATTTCTTCCTGCTAAAGTAATATCACTTACCCCTAAACCAGCTTGTCTAGCCTGAGTATATGAAATAACTTCACCACCGATTCTGAAATCAACCAAGAAGCTTAAAGAGAAATCTTTGTATTTAAAGTTGTTTTTTAAACCACCAGTCCAATCTGGATTAAAGTTACCAGCACGAACATCAAAACCGTTTGTTGCTAAAGGAAGACCTGCACTGTTTACAATTATTTGTCCAGCATCATTTCTTTGGAAACCTTTGATGTATAAATCACCATATTCTCCACCAACAACAACTTTACTTCTTACCAAACGTCCTTCACCAAGAACTAACTCATCTCTTCCTTCGTAAATAGATTTTACTTTTGATTTATATGAAGCATAGTTTGCTGTAACATCCCAAGTAAAGTTTTCTGTTTGAATTGGAGTTGCTGTAAGCGTTAACTCGATACCTTTATTTTCGATATCTCCACCATTTACAATAGCTCTAGAAAATCCAGAAGATTCAGGTGTATTAACGTAGAAAATTTGATTGTTTGTTAATGTATTGAAATAAGTGAAATCTAAACCTAAACGGTTGTTGAAAAATCTAACATCAGCACCAAATTCTGTAGAAGAAGAAATCTCAGGTTTTAAGTTTGGATTAGCTTGTGTACTTTGTCCGTATAACATACCACCATTTCCTCCAATATAAGATAATCTTGGTGATGTTTGGTAAGGATTGGTATCGTTACCTACTTGAGCATAAGAACCTCTAACCTTTGCAAAACTAATTACTTCTGGTAATGTAAACATATCAGAAAGAACAGCAGAAAGTCCAACAGATGGGTAGAAATAATCTTTTGGTAATGTAGAAGACCAGTCATTTCTAGCAGTAACATCTAAAAACAAATAGTTTCTGAATCCTAATTGACCAAACGCATAAGCTGAATTGATTCTCTTATTTGAAGCTGTAGAATTAGCTCCAATTGTCTGAACGTTTGCTAAAGCGAAAAAGTTTCTTTTACTTAAAACACCACCTGAGTTTAAAGCTGAACTATTTTGTTGTAAGGCATTTGCACCAGCATTAAGACTAACTGCAAAATCTCCAAATTTTTCATTGTAAGAAAGTAAAGCATCAACGTTTAATTCGCTTACTGTTTCATAAGACTCACTGTATGAACCCATGTTGCTATTGAAAGCTACAGTAGCATATCTATTTCTTACGTTTTTGTTTGTCATTTGGTCTAAACCAACTCTACCTTGTAAGCTTAACGTTTTTGTAAACTCATATTTAAGAGACGCTAAACCAATAAATCTGTTTCTTTTATCTGTACGAGCATCATCTCTTAAAGCAGACCAGAATGGGTTTCCACCAGGAGCTCCAGTTTCGTCAAGGAAGTAGTTTACTTGTCTTTGTCCTGCAGCATCAAAAAATTCGAAATCTTTGTAATCGTTATAAGCAATACTACGAGGCAATAAATAAGCAGATGTACCAATAGATTCTTCTCCAGTTCTCAACAAGTTATCAATGTCTTGAACAATGTAGTTTGTCTTCGCATCCAAACTTAACTTATCTGTAATTTTACTAGTAAATCTTACGTTAAGATTATGTCTGTCCATTTTGTTACCTCCCACAATACCTTCTGCACGTGTATTCGTATAAGAAAAGTATCCTTGTGCTTTCTCGTTACCTGCTGTTACAGTTAAAGTATTAGCTAAGTTGTAACCCGTTTTGTAAAAATCAATTACGTTGTTTGGTTGTGGAGAATAGCTTTGTGTAGCCGGTCCTGCATAATTTGGGTTACGAACTAACTGCCAAGCAGAAACCTGACGTCCGTCTAAAGGCGCTCCCCAGCTTGAACTAGAGTTAGAAACGTAATTTCCGTTTGTACCTTGTCCGTACTGGTTTTGTAAATTCATCAAGTTATAAGCTGAAGAAGCCATAAAGTTAGATGATAACGAAACTGAAGTTTTTCCAGCTTTACCAGATTTAGTAGTAATTACGATTACACCATTTGATGCTCTAGAACCATAAAGAGCTGCAGCAGATGGTCCTTTAAGAACAGTCATCGAAGCAATATCTTCTGGGTTAATGTTAGAGATACCATCAGGCTGTGTAGTTCCTCCTGTATCAATATCAGGGTTAGAATCTGTTGTTCCGTTACTAATTGGCACACCATCTACAACATAAAGAGGTTGGTTGTTACCGTTAAGAGATCTGTTACCTCTTAAAGTAATTCTAGAAGAAGAACCAACACCATTAGATGTAGTAGAGAAGTTAAGACCTGCAACTTTACCAGAAAGTGAGTTGGCAACGTTTAATGATCTTGCTTCTGAAATTTCGTCTACTGAAACGTTTTGTGCAGAATAAGTAATGGCTTTTTTCTCTCTCTTAATACCAAGAGCCGTTACCACTACTTCTCCTAATTGTTGTGTGTCTGCACCTAAAGACACATTAATAGTAGTTTGTGCTCCTACAGCAACTTCTTTTGTAGCAGACCCTACATAAGTAAATACTAAAACTGCTGATTGATTTGGAACACTAATGCTATATTTTCCATCAAAATCTGATGAAGCACTCGTTTTAGTTCCTTTAACAATAATATTTGCCCCAGGAATCGGAATTCCGCTAACAGCATCTGTTATCGTTCCTTTTACTGTAGTCTGCGCTTCTAGGCTTTGGAACCCGAAAAGGCAAATGACCAACAGTAATTTTAGTACGTTTTTAATCATATTAGTTGTTTTTTTAGAGTTAATAACATGTTAAATTTAAGAATACGTTTTGTTAACAATACATTATTTCGACAAATGACATTTTTTTAAAGGTGTTGGTAAAAGTTTGCCCGAAAATTGAAAGAAAACGTTTTCATTTGTAATCCAACTCTGCCTTATTTTAAAGGCCAAAATCTATTAATCTAATAGATTTTGGCCTTTTTTAATTATATTCACTTTTTTAACTAAAAATCATTTAAAATTCTTCTGCATTTAACAGTTTTTAGTTCGAAACCTTGAATGAAGTTTTTAGCACATCTGTCGAGTTACCACCTACCATAACTTCGAAGTCTCCAGGCTCTACAACAAACTTCATTTGTCTGTTATACAGGCCTAATTCGTCCTTTGTAAGTGTAAATTCAACAGTTGTAGTTTCTCCTTTTTTAATGTTTAATCGTTTGAAACCTCTTAAAGTTTTTTCTGGAGTCGTTACAGAACTGTAAACATCATTTACATATAATTGTACTACTTCATCTCCGTCCAAATTTCCTGTGTTTTTAACATCCACAGAAACTTTTACTTCTCCGTTTGGCTTAATTTCGTTTGCACTGATTTTTAAATTTGAATATTCAAACTTCGTATAACTTAATCCGTAACCGAATGTATATAAAGGATGCTCACTTTCTGCTACATATTTATGAATCGCAGATGGTTTTTGGTTATAATATATAGGTAATTGCCCAACTGATTTTGGAACTGTAATTGGCAATCTTCCTCCTGGATTATAATCTCCAAATAAAACATCAGCTACAGCTCTTCCTCCAAATTCTCCTGGGAACCATCCTTCTAAAACTGCTGGAATATTTTCAGCAATCCAGTTTGTAGAAAGCGGGCGACCATTTAACAACACACAAACTACAGGAGTTCCTGTTTTCTGAATCGCTTCAATCAATTCTTGCTGCATTCCGTGTAAATTCAAATCAGCAACATCTCTGTTTTCTTCAACCAATTCGTTTGATTCCCCTAAAACTACAATCGCTACATCTGCTTTTTTAGCTGCATCGATTGCTGGTTGCATATCTACTTTCTCTAAGTTCCAACGTAAGTGAGCTCTCGCTCCCCAGCCTCCTTCCCACATTTCAATGCGGACTTTGTATTTTTTACCAGCTTCGATATTTTTTGGAGTTGTAACAATGCTTGTAGCACCTTTTGTCCAGTTGTCAATAACCAATTGATCATCAACCCACATTCTGATTCCGTCATCAGAACTTAAACCTAACCAACCATCAAAAGATTTGTCTGATTGAATATAACCTGTCCAACGAATAGAAAAATCATCCACATTAACTCCGTCTCCTGGAGCCCAAGGCCAGTCAAATTCTAATTGACTGTCAATACGAGTTAAAGCTGGAGTTCCTTCTAAATTTCTGTTATTGAAATATTCCCCTTTTAATCCGTTTTGAGATCCGTCTGAAGTAAATAAATATTTAGATGGAATAGCCTGACCTTTTACAATCAAAGGCACACCTTCTTGGTAAACCACATTGGCTGTTTTTCCCATTACTTGTTGAACACCTTCAAAAACGGTTACTCCAACACTATTTTTTGGAGAATAACCTCCCAATCTTGAAGCATTTGCGTTTGGTCCGATAACCGCAATGTTTTTAAGATTTTTACTTAATGGTAAAATATTATTGTCATTTTTCAATAAAACCATCGATTTTTGAGCCGCTTCTAGAGCAACAGCTTGGTTTTCTTTGGTATGAAAACGTTCTTTAATCAAGTTTTTATCGGTGTATGGATTTTCAAATAATCCTAATAAGAATTTCAAACGTAAAACTGCACCCGCTGCACGGTCGATGTTTTCCATTGTCAATTTCTTTTCGTTTACCAATTCAATAATAGTGTTTTGCCAGAATTCGTTAGAAAAATCGTAAAACTGCATATCAACACCTGCAGAAACCGCTTCTCTAATACTTTCTTTTGGAGAATCAGAAACTTTATGAGTGGTTTGAATGTATTTAATCGCTCCTAAATCAGATACTACAAGTCCTTTAAAACCCCATTCGTTTCTTAAAACATCTGTTAATAACCAGTGGTTTGCCGCACAAGGAATTCCGTCTAATTCAGAATACGCACACATTGTTCCCAATGCACCACCTTTTGTAAAGGCTTTTTGGAAAGATGGCAAATGATCTTCTCTTGCAGAACGTTCTCCAACCAAAATTGGCGAAGAATTTCCTCCCGCTTGTGGAATACCGTGAACTGCAAAGTGTTTTGGTTCAGCAATAATAGAACGATCTGATTTTAAATCGTCTCCTTGTAATCCTTTAATGAATGCCAAGCCAATTTCACTGTTTAAGAACGCATCTTCTCCAAAAGTTTCAGCAACTCGTCCCCATCTTGGTTCGCGTCCTAAATCCAAATTTGGTCCAAAACCAAAATGAACTCCATGAGCTCTAGCTTCCATACCGATTACTTTACCCACTTTATCTAAAACAGAAGTATCCCAAGTTGCTCCAAGTCCGATGTTCATTGGAAAAGTAGTACTTCCTTCGTCTAAATATCCGTGAAGCATTTCACACATAATCAAAGCTGGAATTCCCCAACGATTTCCTTTGATTACGTTGGTTTGCAAATCATTGATCATTTTCGCTGAACGCGGATACAAATCATGAATTGCACCAATTCCTAATTTACCTATTTTTTCAGCCGATTTACCTTTAGCAAAATCTTCTTTTTCTTTAAAAAAATCTCCTCTATACATATCCATCTGACGCACTTTTTCTTCAAGTGTCATATGGCTTAACAAGTCTTTTACTCTGTCTTCAACAGGCGCTTTCGCATCTTGATACAGATACTTTTTCTGGGCGTGGGTCTGGTTAAAAAAACCAACAGCCATTACAAAAATAATGGCCGTTTTTCTCATTCTTAATTGTAACATAGTGTTGTGTGTTTAGTTTTGAATCACTTTAAGCTTTGTGCCATTCACAAAATCATCATGTGAAATAAAAAAGGTATTAAGTGATTTTCCGTTTAGCTCAATCGAATTGATTTTCCCATCATTATTGATTTGTCTTTCAATTACAATGCTTTCTTTTTTATAATATCTTGGATCTAATTTGATTGTCACTCTATGAAACATTGGCGCTGTAATCGTGTAAATTGGGTCTCCCGGAGAAATCGGGTAAATTCCCATCATCGAATATACTAACCAAGCAGACATTGTTCCGGTGTCATCATTTCCTGGCAATCCTTTTGGTTCATTTTTGAAATGTTCACGAACCAATCGTTTCACGTGTTCTTGTGCTTTATATTCTTCGCCTTTCACATAATTAAACAAATACGGATTTGCGATATCTGGTTCATTTGCCATATCAAATTGTTTGATATCAAAGATTTTCTGCAATTGAGCCGAAAAAGGTTTTTCACCGCCCATTAATTTCATTAATCCTTTAATGTCATGTGGAACCATAAAATTATACTGCCAAGCATTTCCTTCGATAAAGCCAACATTTTCTTCAAAATTAGCTCCTGAAGCAGGATCGAAAGGTTCGTACCAATCTCCGTTTGCAAGCCTTGGACGAAGTAAATTCAGATTCTTATCAAATAATTTTCTGTAGGATATAGAACGTTCTTTAAAACGTTTTACATTGTCTTTGTCTCCAAATTCGTTAGCCATAAGCGAAATAGCATAATCTGAAATATTGTATTCCTGAGTCGTCGAAACGGGACCTTTATCATCGGTTGTCAAATATCCTTTTTTGATATAATCTTTCAATCCTGGACGAAGCGGATTATTTTCAATATTATTGGCGCCTTTCAACATCGCATAGTACGCTTTATTAACATCATAATCACGAATTCCCCTCATGTAAGTATCTGTAATTACAATACTTGCAGGATCACCAACCATAGTAAAAGTTTCAGTCGAATTCAATTCCCATTTGGGTAACCAGCCGTTTTCATCAAACATATCCAACATACTTTTTACCATATCAGATTGCTGTTTTGGATAAACCAAAGACATTAACGGGTGTACATTTCTATACGTATCCCATAAAGAAAATACGGTATAACGTGTATCTTTGGTTTTAGCAATTTTACTTCTTTTGATTACTGGATACTCTCCGTTAATATCATTTAAAGTGTTGGGATGGATTAATGTATGATACAAAGCTGTATAGAAAATCGTATTGTCATCTTTTGAACCACCTTCAACCAAAATTTTAGATAATTCTTCGTTCCATTCGTTGTAGGTTTCTTTGTAAATTGCGTCAAAAGATCTGTTACCCACTTCTTTTGCTAAGTTTTCTCGGGCATTTTCGATACTTACGTACGAAATTCCGATCTTCACTTCAACCGTTTCTTGTTTATCGAATTTATACGTAAAATAACTTCCAATACTATCACCTACAACGGTCTTAATGGTATTATCCATCATTCTTGCTTTTCCGTTATAACCCATCCATTGCGCTTCAACGCCGTTGTATTTCGTAGGCTTTTTCCAAACACCGAATTTATCAGCTGGTTTAGAAAATTGAGCCACAAAATAAACTGGGTAAGCATCTTCTGGGCTGTTGTAACAAAACGAACCAACCGAACGCATTCCTTCAATTTCTGTCGAAGAAACCACTTTTACCATTGCTCCTTCTTCATTTGTTAAACCTAAACCAAGATTTAATAAAATATTAGACTGCCCTTTCGGGAAAGTGAATCTGCTAATTCCAACTCGTTTTGAAGTCGTGAATTCGCCTTTTACTTTGTATTTGTCGATGTTTACGCTGTAATAAGCCGCTTTTGCTACTTCATTAGAATAAGTCGAACCGTATTTTAAGTGATCGATTTCTACTGCGCCAGTTGTTGGCATCAATAAAATAACACCCAATTCTGGACAGCCAACACCACTCAAATTAACCTGAGAAAATCCAGTCAAAAAAGTATTTTCATTTACATACGGGTTAGAAAGCCACTGACTGTCTTTTTCCATCGGAGTATTTTTTACTCCAGCCACATTAAACGGACTAATACTTGCCATTCCGCGTGGTGCAATCGGACCTGGATAAGCCGCTCCATAATTAGAAGTTCCAATTAGCGGATTGACAAAGTCAACTGGCTCTTGAGCAAAAATAGTAATGCTAAAAAACAGCATGTATAAAATACATGCTGTCTTAAATTTATATTTAGTATTTAAAACCATAGGTTTCATCTTATCTGTTGATAGCGTCAATTTTTAAAGTCCAAGCTTCCTTTGCAGGAAGATTGTTTCTTAAACTTTCTGGAATAACTACTTTAAATCCGTTTCCTTCTTTTGTCCATTTTAAAGAAGTTTTAGAACCTAACATCGTAATTTTTGTTCCTTTTTTAGGGCTGATAGATTTTACTGTAACTTCAGCAGGAATTTTATCTTCTCCTTCTTTAGCTAAATAAAACGCGAATACATTTCCAGCTTTGTTTTGTGTAAAACAAATGTTTTCTTCTTTATAAGGTTCGATTGGTTTTGTGTTGTAAATCGCTGTGCTGTTTACTTTCATCCAATCTCCGTAAGCTTGTAATAAATCGTAAGCGCCTTTGTCCCATTCTCCTTCTGGACTCGGAGCAACGTTTAATAATAAGTTTCCTCCTTTTGCTACAATATCAATTAACATGTGAATCCCTTGTCTTCCAGTCATATATTCAGCACCCGGAGAATAAGACCATCCGCCTCCAGCTGGAATACAAGATTCCCAAGGATAAGGCAACGTTTTAGCAGGAACACGTCCTTCTGGTGTTAAGTAGTTTTGATTTTTACCGTGAACCGCTCTATCTACAACAATTAAACCTGGTTGTTTTGCACGAGCTTTTACAACCAATTCATCCATTTTCGGATCTTGATCTACTACTCTGTGTTTGATGAAACCATTTTTAGATTCGTTTTCTGTAAACTTCTCGTCGTAGTTTTCTTTGATGTTTACTTGGTCTCTTTTTCTAACCCATCCTCCATCTAACCATAAGATGTCTACTTTACCATAGTTCGTTAAGATTTCTAAAATTTGGTTGTGAGTGAAATCAACATATTTCTGCCATTTTTCTGGATATAAAGCAGGATCGTAGTTTACGTTTCTGTCGAATGGTGGAAAGTAAGGATCCCAGTAGTTTTCGTTATGCCAGTCTGGTTTAGAGAAATAAGCTCCAGTTGAAATTCCTTCTCCTCTAAAAGAGTTGAAAATCTCTTTTAAAACATCAGCTTTTGGATTTGTATGAAATGGAACATCTTTACTCGTGATTTTATAATCCGAATATTTAGTGTCGTACATATTAAATCCGTCATGGTGTTTTGTAGTGAAAACCATGTACTTCATTCCCGCATATTTAGCAGCTTTTGCCCATTTTGCAGGATCGAATTTCACAGGATTAAACGTTTTTCTTAATCCT
>NZ_DASWYK010000093.1:0-2729 GCF_036405015.1 Flavobacterium sp.
AAAATCAAAAAAAATGAAGATTCCTTTCTTAAGAAGAATAATATAATTAACTTGTATATGAAAATAATAAGATCATTTACCTTATTACTTGCTTTAATACTTACGGGATGCGTTGGTAATATGAATCCAACAGGCGGAAACTCAAATCCAAACTATCCATATTTCATTACCACAGAACCAATGTTGGTTAAAAAAATAATGGTTCCAAAAGGAACAAGACTTACTTATAATGAGCATTTTTTTGTAGAAGGAGAACAAGAGCATAAAATGAGTGAGCAAAGATTAACGAGCATAAAACTCCCAGAAGGACAAACGATAAATTGGGGCGGTGTTCCTGTATATTGGATTGAAAAGTTTTTTAATTCGGAAATGCGCGGTTATACTGTTTATGCTGATTTCGATAAATTAAGTGCGGATAAAAAAACGCGATTTGCTGAACTTTGGCAAAGCTGTAGTGATGGTCTTAGTATTACAATTAAAAACGAAGAGGATTGGTCTTTTGACAAAAATAACATTGCTGATGTAGAGAGTTGTAGTGTCTTGTATCAACGTTACTTTAAAGAGGATGAAAAACAACAAACTTTTCTAAATGATGTACTTGCAGAACTTAGGAAAGTTGCGTCAAAATAGATATTTTCGTTGATTAAATTAATAAATAAGAATTTATGATCTTAGCTTTTGATACTTATTATTTTGACCAAAAAGCGAAAACGGTTTGCCTTGAATTTTCAGAATGGAATGAAAGCAAAAATTTTAAAGTTTATACTGAAATCATTGATAACGTTGAAGAATATATTCCTGGTGAATTTTACAAAAGAGAATTACCATGTATTCTAAGTCTTTTAAATCAAATTGATCTATCTGTGGTCAAGGCAATTGTTGTAGATGGTTTTGTTTACTTAAATGATGATCAGAAATATGGCTTAGGTGGCTATTTATATGAAAAACTAAATAAAGAAATTCCGATTATTGGCGTTGCTAAAACAAACTTTGCTTCTATAGAAAAGAATAAAAAAGCACTTTTCAGAGGCGATAGCAAGAAACCGCTTTATATCACTTCGATCGGAATAGATTTGGATGAAGCTTTCGCCTATGTTCAACAAATGGACGGCGAATACAGAATGCCAACTTTATTAAAAGAACTGGATCGATTAACTAAAGAAAATTAAATAAAAAATCCGTCTCAAAAAAAGAGACGGATTTTGTTTAAAATCAATTAGTTGTGATACCAATAAAACGATGGTATTCCTTAATTTTACTTATTAATCTGTCAGCTAAATAGTGATTAGCATCTTTCAGTTCGTCAAATATAATTTCAGCTTCTTCGATATATTTTAGCTTTTTTTCATCATCCCAATAATATGGAGGTTCGTAGAGATTGCAAATCCTATCAGCCATTTTTACGGCCCAAACTTCAATAGGTTGTTGTTTGATTCGGCTTAAACTATCACGCATTTTTTCTAGTGAACCTACAATTTCATCATTTTTGGTTAAAGCCATCACTCCTTTTGCTACCTGATCTCCAAATAACTGATGTACTTTTTCATAATCAAAAACGGTGTCTTCAATTGTATCGTGAAGCATTGCACATTTGACAGCTAAATCAGAATTCATATTTTCTGTAAATTTTGTGGCGTTTAAAACTTCAAAAACAACACTTCCGATATGATTGATATACTCTACCCTTTCTCCTTCATTGCCGCCACCATATTTTTGTCCGTCGTGAAGTTTTGAAACCAATTGCCAAATATTTTGAATGTCGTCTATTGACCAGTCTTTTTCTTTTTGCATATGTAATCTGATTTTTAGATTAAATGTAATTTACTTCTTTTTTCTAATATTTACAACAATTCAGTTTCAGTTCTGTATTTTCTATTGTTAGAATGATTGTATATTAGCCTCAAATAAATCCTCTATATGCAGCAAACTTTAAAAATTACAAGCCTTACTGATGAAGACGTAAAATTCCTGAAAAGACAAGTAAAAAAAGGTTTTTTGACGTGGTCTATATTTTCGTTAATAACAATTGTATTTCCTTTTAGTTGCATTTATGCAATTATTACCAATGAAGAGCTAACAGATAAACTTTTTCCAATTTTAATCGTTCTAATTATTTTTGGCTTTTGGATCTATGTCACAATCAGAGCAATCATAGACATAAGTAAGGATAGAAAGTACCTACTATTGCAGAAAAAAATTGAAGGAAATAGTATAGTTTTACAAAAGGAAATTGTCACAATAGAACGACATGAATCTGATAGAGATTCTTATCAAATAAAAATTTATTCTGATGTTGAAGAAAAACATAGAAAAATAGAAGTAGATAAAAAATATTACGAAAGAATTCAAATTGGAGATTCTTTATGGATTGAATATTATTTGGATAGTAATTATATCAAAACATTGGAGTTTGACAAAATGGACAGTAAGTATAAAAGTTTCGTCAATTAAAAATCGAGTACAAAAAAGTTAAAACCAGAAAAAATAAATCTTTGCACATTAATGGATAAAACAGTTATAGAAGATTTAAAGATTCTATCCGAGAATTTCAAACACAAATTTGATACTTTCTCAGACACAATCGTTTTGGTCAATGAGATAAATAAAATTAGAATTAAACCTGAAAATGATACTAATTTTAGAATTACTTATAATTTATGTTTTGACGAAGAAACGATATTAGTTTCAAAAGAAACGATTTATCATTTTGTTTTGGAGTTATTTAAAAG
>NZ_DASWYK010000094.1:0-1542 GCF_036405015.1 Flavobacterium sp.
GTCGGTGTTAAATTGTTCAGAATTAAACACTTATAAAATTTAAAAAATAACATTAATGTAACCTACTGATAACCTACCACTTAAATTGTTTTTTGAAATTGCAATTATAATTGTTCCTTTTTAATTTGTAAGTTTGTGGTCGCTTAAATTCTTTCTTGATTTAAAACAGGTAACGAATTGTAAATCAACTATGTCATTACAAAATACTAACATTACTTCAAAAAATTACAGAAAACTTTCTATTCAGGTTTCACTGACTGGATTTTCATATTGCTGTTTTGATACTTTAAATAATATTATTACCTCGTTTAAAGAAGTTCAATTTGATACTTCAAACAAAACGGCTAAAATTGAAGATTTATTAAGAGACGCTTTCAAGAATAATCCGGAATTAAAAAGTAATTACGACGATGTAATGGTTATTCATACTAATAATCTTTCGACTTTTGTTCCAACTGCTTTGTTTGACGAAAACTACTTAGGAAGTTATTTACAGTATACAACAAAAGTATTTGAAACAGACTTTTTTACTTTTGATCAGATTCCTAATTATCAGATGAATGCAGTTTATATTCCGTATGTGAGTATCAATAATTTCTTGATTGATAATGTAGGTTCTTTCAACTACAAACACGCCAATACTATTTTGGTCGAAAAGCTTTTGGATAATTCCCGAAACAATGACGATAAAAAAATGATCGTAAATTTTAATCCAGGGAATTTCGAAATTATTGTTGTTCAGAATCAAAAACTTTTATTGTTTAATTCTTTTGAATACCAGACACCAGAAGATTTTATTTATTACATTTTGTTTACCGCAGAACAATTGAGTATGAATCCTGAAAGTTTCAAATTAGAATTTTTGGGAACCATTACAGAAAATGATGCGTTTTATCAGATTGCATACAAATATATTCGCCATATTTCGTTTCTTGACGTTACGACACTTCAAGAAAAAAACAGTTTTACAGCCGCTCAAAATCAAAAACATTATATCTTATTTCAATCATGAGAATCATTTCAGGAAAATACAAAGGACGCAGAATTTTTCCGCCAAAAAATCTACCTGTAAGACCAACGACTGACATGAGTAAAGAAGCATTATTTAATGTTTTAAATAATCATTTTAATTTTGACAGTTTAAAGGTTTTAGATTTATTTTCTGGAACAGGAAACATCAGTTACGAATTCGCTTCACGCGGAAGTGCGCCCATTACTTCTGTTGATGGCGATTTTGGATGCGTTAAATTCATCAAACAAGTTTCATCAGAATACGATTTTGATATTGCGGCAACAAAAAGTGATGTTTTTAAATTCTTAGACAATTCTAAAACGACTTACGATATCATTTTTGCCGATCCTCCATACGGATTAGATCAGGCAACTTTTGAAAAAATCGTACTAACTGTTTTTGAAAGAGATTTACTTGAAGAAGACGGAATGATGATTATCGAACATTCTAAATACACCAAACTCGATCATATGAGTAATTTTTCTTTTCAGAAAAGTTATGGCGGTTCTTACTTTAGTTTTTTTGAACTA
>NZ_DASWYK010000095.1:0-3573 GCF_036405015.1 Flavobacterium sp.
CATTTATATAGGATTTAAGAAAAATTAACAGAGCTTTGTGTAAATAATCTTATATTCGTTTTTGAATATAAATCGAAGGAAAAAGAAAAAAGACAGTTATTCCGGTGTAAAAACTGTTTTGAAAATATAACGATTTTAAATTCAAAGAATTAATATCCTAAAACAAATTATAATAATAACCAAAGTTAAAATTACAAGACTAAATTATGCAAGAAGAAATAACCAAGCATTCAAACAAAATTTACAAAGCTGTGAAAAAACCGGAACACACATTGGGTGAGAAAATAAAAGAAATCATTATAGAAATATGCATAATCGTTTTTGCTGTGACGCTTTCAATATCGCTACACGGTTGGAGTGAACATAGACACCAACAAGAAGAAGTAGCTGCGTTTCTTGCTAATTTAAAGAATAATTTAAAGGATGATGTAGAAAGTATCGACAGAGAAGTAAAAGAATACCAAAAGACAAACAAAAGTTATGAAAAAATTTTGGCGTTAACGGCTTTCCAGCTTGATAGTATTTATAAGTCTAAAAATAAGGTGAGTTTTCCAATTCATTCGCATGGGCAAACATTGAATGTGGGTAATTATGAAGGTTTTAAATCGAGTGGTAAAATTGGTTACATTGAAGACGAAAAGTTAAAACAGAAAATTTTAAATTATTACCAAATATTTGTCCCAGCTGTTAATGAAGTTGATAAGGTATACAATGATTTTTTGTTTAAGTGTTTTGATAAAACAATAGAAAACGCAGATAAGCCAGAAGAAAAATTATACTCAGATCCAAAATATAAAAAGACACTCGAATATCTTGTTACAATAGGTAAGAATAATATAAGAGTTTATAACGAAAATACTAAACCGCTTGCAAATGATCTTATTAAAGAAATTGAAAAAGAGTTGAGTAAATAAAAAATCATCATATAAAAAAACTCCATTAGAAATAATGGAGTTTTTTTTATGCTTTTCAAAAGGTTATTTTTCTTTTATTATATTTTCTAAATATTCAACCTTGTCTTTTTCTGCTTGGATTAAACGTTCGTAAAGTTTTTCCTTTTCTTCGTAAAGTTCTACAACTTTGTCAATAGGATTAAAAGTGCAGTTGTGATTAGTACTTGCAAAGTGGCTATTGCTTACTGTGTCGTTAAAAGTATTGAAAAAATTAATCATGTTTTCTTCAGAAAAATTCTTGATTGCCTCTGCAGTTACGCCAAGTGCTTTTGCGACTTCAACAAGTTTTGCATCATCTATTGTTTCGCTATTTTCCATTGCAGAAATCGCTTGCTGATTAGTTCCTAAAGCTTGTGCCAGTGCTTCTTGCTTCATGTCACGAAGTTCACGAATACGGCTTATTTTTCGCCCTATATGATTTGGTCTTGTTAGTGTGCTCATAATTCAAAGATAATAATTAAGTGAATAAATAGGGGCTGTAAAAAACAGATTTTAAAATGTGAAATACAGTTGTTCTTTGGGAGCGGTAAGCAAAAATACAATTTTTCTGATAAGAATTTAAAGATTGTAGGGTTTGTAAAGATGAAGTTTGTCATTTCGAGGAACGAGAAATCACACTCGCGAATCGACAAAGATTGACAAAATACTTTACGGAATTTCTCGTTCCTCGAAATGACAAGTGTTTGAGCGTATTAAATA
Source organism: Flavobacterium sp. (assembly GCF_036405015.1). Classification (GTDB taxonomy): domain Bacteria; phylum Bacteroidota; class Bacteroidia; order Flavobacteriales; family Flavobacteriaceae; genus Flavobacterium. The sequence continues at coordinate 1,653 of NZ_DASWYK010000095.1, forward strand.
GATTCGATAGTTTTAGGGAAATATAACCATAAAAAAACTCCTTAATTTCTTAAGGAGTTTCTTGGTGGGCGATGAGGGGTTCGAACCCCCGACCCCCTCGGTGTAAACGAGGTGCTCTGAACCAGCTGAGCTAATCGCCCTATTTTACTAGGTTGCTATCGTTTGTGATAACGAGTGCAAATATACGTTTGTTTTTGAGTTCTTCAAAGAATTTTTAACTTTTATGAGTTTTTAAAATTCTGTTTAGCCTTCATATTTAAAAGAAAACTCCTTAATTTCTTAAGGAGTTTTTTGTGGGCGATGAGGGGTTCGAACCCCCGACCCCCTCGGTGTAAACGAGGTGCTCTGAACCAGCTGAGCTAATCGCCCTATTTTACTAGGTTGCTATCGTTTGTGATTGCGAGTGCAAATATACGCCTGTTTTTGAGTTCTGCAAACAAAAAACAATAAAAAATAAAACTTTTTTAAAAATAACTTATATCTGTTTGTTTATGAATTTGTTATTAAAATGATTTTTTGAACTTTTTTCTAAATCAAAAGTATATTTTAGTTCAAAGGCAATTCGGCAACAACAAAAGTACTTCCGCCAACGTAAATAAAATCATTTTCCGAAGCATTTTTCTTGGCTTCCGCGAAAGCGATTTCCACAGAATCGTATTTTTCTCCTTTTAAATCGAAATTTTCAGCTGCATTTTTTAAAGTTTCGGCTGGAAGACCTCTCGAAGAATTCGGACTGCAGAAGTAATATTGCGCTTCTTTTGGAAATAAAGGCAAGATAGAATCTAAATCTTTATCGTTCACAACACCCAAAACAATATGCAGGTTTTCGAATTTTTCGTTTTTCAATTGATTCATCACGACGGTTAATCCGTGTTTGTTGTGCGCCGTGTCGCAAACAATTTTTGGATTTTCTCCCAATTGCTGCCATCTTCCTTGTAAACCCGTATTTTTTACAACATGCAATAAACCTTCTTTTAATTGTTCCGTCGAAACTTTAAAATCGGTTTCATTATTCAAAATTGAAATTGTCTGTTGTACCGTTTTTTTATTGTGAAACTGATAATCGCCGATCAAATCAGACAAATAAATCTGATCAATCAAATCAGATGCGAAATAGATAGGAGCGTTGTTTGCTTCAGCTTTATCTAAAAATACAGGCTTCGTTTCTTCAGTATATTCACCAATAACAACTGGAATATTTGGTTTTATAATTCCTGCTTTTTCGCCTGCAATGGCTTCCAAAGTATTTCCTAAAAACTGCGTATGATCTAAACCTATATTCGTAATCACCGAAACCAATGGTGTAATAATATTCGTTGCGTCCAATCTTCCGCCAAGACCAACTTCGATAATCGCAATATCTACTTTTTCAGAAGCAAAATAATCAAAAGCCAAACCAACCGACATTTCGAAGAAACTCATATCATTAGCTTCAAAAAACGATTTGTGTTTTGCTATAAATTCGATAACAAATTCTTCTGAGATTTCTTTTCCATCGATTTTAATTCTTTCTCTAAAATCTTTCAAATGCGGAGAAGTATACAATCCAACTTTGTAACCCGCTTCCTGTAGAACCGAAGAAAGCATATGCGAAGTAGAACCTTTTCCGTTTGTTCCCGCAACATGAATACATTTCAGCTCATTTTGCGGATTGTCAAGATGAGCTGCCAATATTCTAATATTCGTTAAATCTTCTTTGTACGCAGAAGCACCTTGCAATTGGTACATTGGAAGCTGATTAAACATCCAATTGGTAGTCTCTTGATAGTTCATTTATTTTAGATAAAATGGTTGTTGATTGAAATAAATTTCGATTTTTGTAGTTTAATATTACAGCGAAAATTATCTTTATTGCAAATTTCAAATATTTTTTAGAATTAATTATTAAAAACCAGAATTAATATATGTTTAGTTTTATTCA
>NZ_DASWYK010000096.1:0-5593 GCF_036405015.1 Flavobacterium sp.
GGTATAATTAGACAATCCGATCAAGTTTTGATGCATATCAAAAGCTCTTCTTCGAACATGAAGTCCGCCGGGAAGAATTCCTTCAGAATGACAACCAATGTACATGCATTCTAACATCGTATTCCAGATACGCATTAATTCTGAATGTACTTCAGCTTCTGGACGCATCGAAATCTCATTTTCATATACAATTTCAGAAATCGATTTGTTTTCAGAAATAGTATAATTCAATAATTCAGCAGCATTCTGAACCGGATAAGGGAAAGCACATTTTATAACTTCTTTCAGTTTTGCATTGGTACGCTCTTCTTTTACTACAAATCCGCCTCCGATAGAATAAAAAGTAGATTCATATTCAGAGTTGTCTTCTTTGTAAGCTGTAAATTTTAAACCGTTTGCATGAAAAGGAAGAAAATCTTTGTTGAAAACAATGTCTTGAAGAAAATAAAACGGAATCACTTTCTGGTTGCCCAAATTAATTTCGTTTGTAGTTTCGATTTTTTTTATGATTCCTGCAATATCTTCAACGGGAATATATTCAGGATCCTGACCACTCAACCCCAACATAACGGCAAGATCAGTTGCGTGACCTTTTCCGGTTAATGAGAGCGAGCCATACAAATCGACTTTTACTCGTGTTACATCTTCTAAAATCGCTTCCTCTTTAAGCTCTTCCAGAAAGCGTTCGGCAGCACGCCAAGGTCCCAAAGTATGTGAGCTTGAAGGGCCAACGCCAATTTTAAGCATATCAAAAACTGAGATACATTCTTCCATTGTTCGTTTTTTGTTAAGACAAAGATAATTGAATAATGCAATGAAGATTTATATTTTAATGTTAATCTTGCGTATTTGTTAAAAAAAATATTAAATATTAATAATTTGGCAACGAAATAAATTTAAATCCTTAATATGCGGTTTTCGTAGAAAGTAACTGTTTTTTCGGTATTTTTGTAGATGAACGAGTTTAAAAAAGAACTTGATCTTTTACTATTAATACTTCATGGATTTTGTTTTAATTCTGAAAATGTCTTTTTACAAATGATAATACCACAAGAAGATAAATTTACAATATGATAGAATTTTTCAAACATCTATTACAAGAATTCGAATTGCCGCTTACCAATCCCGTATTGATTTTTTCGCTAATACTTTTTATAATTCTGCTTTCGCCAATTTTACTTAAAAAGATTAATATTCCCGGAATTATTGGTCTTATTATTTCCGGAGTAATCATTGGTCCACATGGATTAAATATTTTGGCAAAAAACTCTGCAGTCGATCTTTTTTCAACAATTGGACTTCTGTACATTATGTTTATTGCCGGTTTAGAATTGGATATGAATGAGTTTAAAGCCAATCGAAACAAAAGTTTACTGTTTGGTTTTTTTACTTTTATTCTGCCGCTTTCGATTGGATTTCCGGTTTGTTTCTATTTGCTGAAATATGATTTTAACGCGAGTTTCTTAACAGCAAGTATGTTTGCTACTCATACATTGGTAGCGTATCCGATTGTAAGTAAATTAGGAATTGCTAAAAATCAGGCAGTAGCTATTACTGTTGGAGGGACCATTTTAACCGACACAGCAGTTTTGATTATTCTGGCTGTGATTATGGGAAGCAGTCAAGGAAATCTAAATCAAGCATTTTGGATTAAATTGATTGTTTCTTTGGCTATTTTTTCAGCGATAATGTTTTTGATTATTCCACGTGTTGCAAAATGGTTTTTCAAGAAACTAGAAAGTGAAAAACACGCTCATTACATTTTTGTACTTTCTGTAGTTTTCTTTGCCGCTTTTTTGGCTGAAGTTGCAGGAGTAGAACCTATTATTGGGGCTTTCGTTGCAGGTTTGGCATTAAACCCTTTAATTCCGCATTCTTCTGCTTTAATGAATAGAATCGAGTTTATTGGGAACGCTTTATTTATTCCGTTTTTCTTGATTTCAGTGGGAATGCTGGTTGATGTTAGTGTTATTTTAAGCGGACCAACAGCTTTGATTGTTGCAGGAACACTGAGTGTTGTAGCGATATTTGGAAAATGGATTGCAGCCTTTTTTACACAATTGGTTTTTAGATATACTAAAACAGAAAGACAGCTTATTTTTGGACTAAGCAGTGCACATGCTGCAGCTACTTTGGCAGTAATTTTAGTAGGATTTAAAGCCAAAATCTTAGACGAAAATATCCTAAACGGAACCATTATTTTAATTTTGATTACTTGTATTGTAGCTTCTTTTGCAACTGAAAAAGCTGCCAAAAAAATAGCCATTTGCGAAGAAGAAATTTCACCAGAAGATACTGGAAGAGATCAAATCTTAGATGAACACATTTTAATTCCATTGGCGAAGACTTCTGCAACAGCGAGTTTGTTAGATTTTGCTCTTTTAATAAAAGATAAAAAATCGTCTAATCCTGTTACTTTACTAACGATTGTTCCGAACAATAATCAAGCGGAAAAGAATATTTTAAAATATAAAAAAGCGGTAGATAAATTTGTGATTCAGGCTTCGGCTTCAGAAGTGAAAATTAATACAATTGCTAGGATTGATCATAACCCTGCGAGCGGAATCGCCAGAACTTCTAAAGAAATCATGTCTGATATTGTGATTGTTGGCTGGCCAAGAAAAACAGGATTCATTGATAAAATCTTTGGTGAAAATGTCGATTCGATTATCAATAATGTCGATAAAAGCTTGTTTATCTGTAGGTTTCAAAAGAATTTTATTGAAGAGAAAAGACTGGTTTTTGTCTGTCCGCCATTTTCTGAAAGAGGAATTGGTTTTCAGGTATTGCTTCAGAAAATATGCCGTTTATCACAAGAATTAAGTATTCCAATTGTGGTTTACGCTGAATACAAAACGCACGAAACCATTCAGCAGATTGCTAATAATTTGAAATTGAATGCCAAATTAGGATTTAAAAATGTTTCGGATTGGGAAGATTTTGAATCAATTTCTGATGAAATGAAACCAACAGATTTAGTGGTTTTCAATCTTTCCAGAAAAGGTTCGGTTTCGTATCAATCCATTTTTGATAGACTGCCTCAGAAGTTTGAAAAATACTTCGACAGCAATAATGTTATGCTTGTTTACCCGCAAGATGACCGTAAAGAAAGTGCGATGGATGCGTATGAAGACTTTACAACTTCGCCATTAGCAAAAGGAATTGAGGCAATCGAACAAATTGGACGTGGTTTGGGAAGTATTTTGAAGAAGAGCTAAAATTTCATCTTATGAAAACTTCGATCATTTTATCTGTTTTTATTTTCATTTTTACTTTTTTGAGCTGTAATAAAGTAAAAGAAGAAACGAATTTAAGTTCTGAAAGTACTGTTAATAAAGTTGATAGTATTGCAGAAACCATTAAAAAAGAATTACCAGAGAATTTCGATGAATTCAATAAAAAATTTCATTCTGATTCTCTTTTTCAAGTTTCAAGAGTCGATTTTCCGATTGAAGGAAAACATGTTTCAGGATTTGAACAATACAATTGGACACGTAAAAATTGGCAGTTTCATGCTATTCCTGTTGCCGAAAAATCTGAAATTGGAGAATATCAGCATACTTTAGTAAAAACCGATACATTAATTACAGAAAGATTTTGGATTCCAGATAGTGGTTTTGAAGTCGAAAGACAATTTAAACTGATCAAAAATAAATGGTTTCTAATTTATTATAACGATATAAATTTATAAAGGTATGAATCACAAAATAAAATCAATCCGCCCGTTTATAGGTTCTGAAAATTTTGAAATTTCAAGAAGTTTCTACCGAGATTTAGGTTTTGAAGAAACTGTTTTAGATGCAAAAATGTCTGTTTTTAAAAGTAGTGAGATTGCTTTTTATCTTCAAAATGCTTACGTTAAAGACTGGATTGACAATACTATGATTTTTGTTGAAGTTGATGATGTAGAGCGTTATTATAGTGAACTAATGGCTTTAAATCTTCCAGAAAAATATGAAGGAGTGAGATTGACTCCAATACAATATTTAGATTGGGGAAGTGAATGTTTTCTGCACGATCCGTCTGGTGTTTTGTGGCATTTCGGAAAATTTAAATAAGATTTTTTGCCACGAATTGCACGAATTAAAAAATAATAAATTAGCGAAAATTCGAGGCTCGAGCGATAGCGAACAGACGAAGCAAATTCGTGGCAAAAAAAAGAAATTATCTCAATCCAAAATCACCCAAAACTCGCGTAGTATCTTTACGTTGATACCAATCGTTGTAAACTAATTCGATATTTTTTACATCAAATTCCCCAAAATCATAATCACGATATTTTTCTGCTATTTGGATTAGTTTTTTAGGATCATGAAGTTTTTCCTGAAAACGCATTATTGTAGAATGTGCGGTAAAAATTTCATAGCGACTATCAATACTTTGCTGTAAGTCCGAATTTTTAAAATTCTCGCGCAATCTGTTTCTTAAATTATTTAAAGTTTCATCGCTTGGAAATCCCTGAATCATAATAGCCGATGGAGAAGCTGTTACGCCTTTGTAATGAATTTTGATTTTATCTACATCAACAAGACTTTTGCAGATAATTTCGATGTACTCGTTTGGTGAAATCTGATTCAATTGAAATGTTGTCGAACAAGATATAATCGACATCACTGTAATATGAATATCTGAATCTGGATAAAAATACTGCTCAGGTTCCGCTTTTTTTAATTCGTGAATGAAATGCTGAATATTGGCTTTAATTTCATCACTTGGACGTATTAAAAGCGTAATCCCAAATCTGGAATCAGATTCATTTTTGAGCTCAGAATCAATTGCGTATTTTCCTGCCGAAATAGTTTCAGAAGAGCTTTTGTAAAGTTGATTATAATGTTCGGTCAGATTCATAAAAATTATTTCTTTTTTGCTTTCGCAAGATTTTCTTTCACTCTAAATTTTACAATTTCGGTAATTAAATCGTAAGGTATTGGATTTTTAAGAGGAAATTGAACAGAGCCTTTTCCAGATTTGTATTTAGAAAGTTTTTCAGCAAAAGCTTCGTGTCCGCTTGGCAAAGCATAAAGTCCGATATGGTTTTTAAAAGCGGCAAAATAAACTACAATTCCGTTTTGCTCAAAAGCAGGCATCGAATAGCTGATTTTTTCTTTGGCTTCAGGAGCTGCTTTCTGAATGGTCATTCTGACTTTCTCCAGTATTTCTTGAACATCATTTGGAAATCCTCCAATGTATTCATCTATATTTTCTGGTTTCTTTGTTTCCATGACTTTTGTTTTTGTTTCAAGTTACCTTTCTTTGCTTTTGATTTTTTTACCGCAAAATTCTTTTATTAAGAGACTAAGCAGAATCTACATTTTAAGTTCGCAAAGCTTTGAGCTGAAAAAAACTTTGTAAAGACAAAGTTTTGCGAACTTCTCATTTTAATGAATCTCAGAAAAACTTAGCGACCTTTGCGTAAAACCTTTGCGTGCTTTGCGGTTAAATTTTTTAACGCAAAGTGCGCTAAGGCATTTTCATTCTGAGATTAAACTTAATCTATATTTTAAGTTCGCAAAGCTTTGAGCTGAAAAAAACTTTGTAAAGACAAAGCTTTGCGAACTTCTCATTTTAATGAATCTCAGAAAAACTTGGCGAC
>NZ_DASWYK010000097.1:0-21737 GCF_036405015.1 Flavobacterium sp.
ATATTTTTGCTTTTGAAATGCAGCATTTGTATCAGGACGAAAATCCTTTTTATAACGCTAATTTGCGCACGCAACCTTTTAGTGATGATTTTTTGACAGGATATAATTCTGGACAAAATCGAAATGATTACAATCAGAACCGTTTTGTGAAAACTAATAAATTGGATGCTAAACTGGATTACTATTATATGGTAACGCCAAAAAGCAATATCAATATCACTTTAGGGAATACGTATTCGTATCAAAACTTCAATTCCCACATTTTTCAGATGTTAGATGACGGAACAAGAAATGATTTGACTGATTCCTCAAATAATAATGATGTAGATTATAGGTTTAATGATGCATTTTTAGGTTTTCATTATAAAATTCTAACAGGGAAATTTACTTTAACGCCTGGTGTAAGTGTGCATACTTACCAAATGACAAACGGACAATTGGGAACTGATTATTCTCAGAATTTTGTAAAAGTGCTGCCGGATTTCTTTGCTTTATATCAAATCAAAAAATCAGAAACATTGACGTATAATTTCTCTTTAACGAATGACTTTACAGATATTAATCAATTAGCAGAAGGTTACGTTTTGTCTAATTACAGCAGTTTGTTTCGTGGAAATCGTTACTTAGAAAACGCGACATCACAAGTGCACTCGCTTCGTTATTTCAAATATAATATGTTCAATTTTGAGAATATTTTTGCCAATGCAACTTATACCAGAAAAGTGGATGCTATTAAAACAAAAGCTGATTTTGACGGAGTTAATCAGTTTTCAGTTCCATACAATTCTAATTTAGCCGATGAAACTTTCTCCGGAATGGGAGCTTACGGACGTTCGTTTTTAAAAAATTATAAAGCCTCAGTTAATGCAAGTTTGAACTGGTCAAAGTTTAATAACATTCAAAATGAAGACTTAAGAACGACAGAAAGTTTTGTTCAGAGTTATACAATTAGAGCGTCAACGAATTATAAAAAGTTGCCGAATATCGAATTTGGATACAATCTTTTGGTTAATAAATACAGCGGTTCGACTTTTTACACAGACAAACCTTTTGCAAAACTGGATTATTATTTCTTAGATAGTTTTTCTTTCGTTTCTGAATATGAATTCTATCATTATTATAACGGAAATAAATCAGTTGACAATGAATATGATTTTTTAAGTGCCAGTTTAATTTATCAGAAGAAAAACAGTAAATGGGAATATAAAGTATCAGCAACCAATTTGTTGAATACAAAATATCTTAACGACGATAATTTTACGCAATTCTCTACAAGGGTTTCTCAATACGCGGTTCAGCCACGTTATATTATCTTTTCAATGAAATATAATTTATAGTATTTTAATTACATATTGATGGTTTTTTAAACTTTAGTTCCGAAAGAATCAGATATCTTTGTGTTTTAATTATAAACCAAAATTTTAATTATGCGCAATTTTATTTGGAGTTTAATGCTATTGTTTTTTGGAATATTAACAGTTTCATCTCAGACAAATGGCATCGAAAAAGGAACTTATCTATCTAAAAATAAAGGTCAGAGAATCAAATTAAATTTATTAGACGACAATAAATACGAATTGGTTTTCTATTCAGGAGATTATCAAGTAAAAGGTGATTCTTTATTATTTGCTAAAAATACAGAAGCACAAACCAATTTTGATCTTTCTTTTAAAGTCGATAAAAAAGCTAAAAGTATAAAAGTAAACTTCAAAGATCCTGCTTATTATGCTTTTTATATTGGAACTCAAAAAGGGAAAGAGGAAGTTAAATATCAAAGAATTTCAGATATCAAAACCAAAGTTGATCCAGATTATTCTAAAGTTGATTTAGATTTTGAAATTGAAAAAGCCGACTTTCTATATTTAGTTTATGAAGAATACGGAGCCGAAAGTACTGTTTTTAAATATGCAATACCTAAAGATGCGTCGGAAGTAACCATTAGTTATGAACTGGCGGTTTTAGGAGATCTTAAAATTGCAGGATATTTTGACAGAACAACCAATGAGTTGAAAATTTCAGAGCAATCAGGTTTAAATCCTTTGATTTTTACTAATGCTAAAGATCCGCAGCCAGCTAAAAAAGATTCCAAAGTTCGTCCACTAGAAACGAAGTCTATTGCCAATTGGACTTATTCAGGAAAAGATGCTTCAAGTTATGATTATGGAGAAGCAGTCGCAGTTGATAGTGCAGCTGTAGTAACAGCGCCTCCAGTCTATAGTTCTGGTTATAATTTCAAATTAAAAGTTGAAGACAATCTTAAAAAAGCGATTGAATCGACAAAAAAAGTCAGCAATAAATTTCTAGTTGTAGTAGTTGATAGTAAAAACAAGTCAATCAAAGAAAAGTTTGATGCCTTTGTAAAAGAACAAGAAACACAAACGGGATATAATATGTACGATTCGTACAATGCTCTTTATGATATTTACAATTATTATTTGGCCGGATCAGACGACAAAAAGTGGCTTAAAAACAACAATATCAACGACGATCCAAGGATCATTATTTTAAATGGAGAAGGAAAACAGTTGGCTATAGCAAAATCAGATTTAGCGACACAACAATATCATTTTTCTTACTATGATGATCTTTATAGAAAACTTCAAAGAGCAAATGCTTTTCTTTCTATTGATACAGCTTTAAAAAACAAAAAAGCATCTGATGCAGATTTAATTGCCGCTTTTAATAAAGCAGCTTTACTAGAACCTTCTTATTATTATGGTGATCCAATAAGCGATTCTAATTCAACGGAATTTGTCATTACAAAAACAGATTTAAATCAAAAAGAAGTGTCTCAGACTTGGAAAAAATTGATTGAATCGCATCAAAAGGATAAAAGTGTAAATATGTATTTGGTTGAAACGATTTTAAAAGAAATCAAAAATCAGGGATTTACAAAACAGCTTTTTAATACAGACAGAATTCTAAATGATACCGATTTTCTAGCAATCGATTATTTGCTAAATCACTCAGAAGATATTGAAAGCAAACGTGCTGAATTTAATAGTAAACAAGGCGAACTTCATACGGTTGGAAACGTAGTTTCTGAAATTGCAGATGCATTGCAACAAAACTTATATCTTTCTCAAGATGGCGCTTCGGGAGAAATAAATAGAGATAAAGTCAATTCGCTTTATAAAAGAATCATTGATTCTGGAAAAGGAAATTTTGATGCTTATAGAAATTATTTTTATTACTTAGCTGAACTTCAAGAGAAAGACGGTTCTAATGTAACTTTCTTAAAAGAGTTTAGTACCTATTTCGATTCTACTCTTGCAGGAGGAAGTCCGATAGAGAAACTGGATGCTATTTTTTCGACACTAGATTCCAGCTCAAGTTATTCTTATGACGGATGGAATTCTTTTAAATATTACCATTCAGATCTTTGTAATAATGCGGCATGGACTGTCGTAGAAAACCCTATGAATGCAAATTATTTAAAAGATGCTATTAAATGGTCTGAATACAGTTTAGTGCTTACTAAAAACAGTCCTTATTACTTAGATACATTAGCACAATTGTATTATAAAGATGGACAAAAACAAAAGGCAATCGAAATGCAGAAATTAGCCGTAAAATATTTAAATGATACTGTTGATGAAGAAACCGCATCAAATATAAAAGAAGTATTAACTAAAATGAGTAACGGAACATATTAAGTTTAATAATAAATCCGACAGGTTTCAAAACTTGTCGGATTTAATTTATAGGTTAAAAAGAAATAAAAAAGGCTGCCTAAAATGAATAGACAGCCTTTTTTGTATTTAAGATTCAGATTGAATTATAATCCAAATGCAGCTTTTACTTGGTCAACAAAATCAAGTTTTTCCCATGTAAACAATTCAACAGTAACTGATTTTTCGTTTCCACCTGGAGCAGAGAAAGTTTTAGTAACTGTTTCTGGTTTACGTCCCATGTGTCCGTAAGCAGCAGTTTCACTGTAGATTGGGTTTCTTAATTTTAAACGTTGTTCGATAAAGTAAGGACGCATATCAAAGATAGCTTCTACTTTCTTAGCGATTTCACCGTTAGTTAAGTTTACTTTAGAAGTTCCGTAAGTTTCAATGAAGATTCCCATTGGTTCGGCAACTCCAATTGCATAAGAAACCTGAACTAAGATTTCGTCAGCAACACCAGCGGCAACTAAGTTTTTAGCGATATGACGAGTTGCATAAGCAGCACTTCTATCTACTTTACTTGGATCTTTTCCAGAGAATGCACCACCACCGTGAGCACCTTTTCCACCGTAAGTATCCACGATAATTTTTCTTCCTGTTAAACCAGTATCTCCGTGAGGTCCTCCAATAACGAATTTTCCTGTTGGGTTAATGTGGTAGTTGATTTTATCATTAAATAAATGAGCGTGCTCAGGATTTTTAGCGATAATTCTAGGAATTAAGATTTCAACGATATCTTTTTTGATTTTAGCTAACATCGTAGCTTCTTCATCAAAATCATCATGTTGTGTAGAGATAACAATCGCATCGATACGAGTTGGTTTGTTATCATCGCTATATTCTAAAGTTACTTGAGATTTAGCATCTGGACGTAAATAAGTAATTTCTTTGTTTTCACGTCTTAAAATAGCTAACTCTTGTAACAATTTATGAGATAAATCTAATGCCAATGGCATATAGTTTTCAGTTTCGTTTGTAGCGTAACCAAACATCATTCCTTGGTCACCAGCACCTTGCTCTTCTGGCTTAGCTCTGTCAACACCTTGGTTAATGTCTGCAGACTGTTCGTGAATTGCAGAAAGAATTCCACAAGAATTCGCTTCAAACATATATTCACTTTTAGTATATCCAATTTTACGGATTACTTCACGTGCAATTTGCTGTACATCAAGATAAGTATTCGATTTTACTTCACCTGCTAAAATAACCTGACCAGTTGTAACTAATGTTTCACAAGCTACTTTAGAATCAGCGTCAAATGCCAAAAAGTTGTCAATTAATGCATCCGAAATTTGATCTGCAACTTTGTCTGGATGCCCTTCACTAACAGATTCTGACGTAAATAAATAAGCCATAATAATGTAATAATAATGTTTTAATTTAAAATTAAGCGGGAAAATGAATTGCTAAAAAGGGCTAAAGGAGAGTTCCTGCTTTAGCATTTTTTACTACTGAAATGAATCTTTCAGCATTCATAACGAAACCATTTCATTATGAAGAGGTTGCAATCAGTTCAAATTTTTCCTCTGTTTCGGGTGCAAAGGTATGAAACCATTTTGATTTGCAAATCAAAGTTCAACTTTTTTTATTTTTTATGATAGAAATTTAACAATAACATACTATTTTGATAGGGTAATAGAAAATATTTTGGTTTTTGTTTGGCTGATTCAAAAATAGTTCAGACATTTGCCTCGTTAAAATAACAAAAACACATGAAATTTACAGTTAACAATATGATGTCTTGTAAGATGCCGGAGTTCTCCGCAGAGACGCTATTGTAATTTTTTTTCAAAAATATATAAATAGAACCTCTGCAGATTGCGGAGGTTTTTTTTTGACTAAAATTAAAAACTGTAAGATTTTTTCTAAAACCTAAAAACCTAATTAATCAGTAAAAGAAATGAAGAAAAATGTACTAATCGTTTTAGGTCTTGTGACATTTTCAGGACTTTATGCTCAAGATAATAAGAAAGAGCAGGATAGTTTAAAAAACAATGAACTATCTGAAGTTACAATTGTTGGATCAAGAAGCAAAAACAGAGTAAAAACAGATGTGCCCGTTCCGGTCGATGTTTTTAATGTAACTGAAATAACCAAAGGAGCGCCACAAACCAGCGTAACCCAGATTTTAAATTATGTTGCGCCATCCTTTACTAGTAACGCAACTTCGACAGCAGATGCAACAGATCACGTTGATCCTGCACAGTTAAGAGGCTTAGGCCCAGATCAGGTTTTGATTTTAGTAAACGGAAAAAGAAGACATACAAGTTCTCTAGTAAACATAAACGGGTCACCAGGAAGAGGATCTGTCGGAACAGATTTGAACGCGATTCCATCTTTTGCAATTGAAAGAATTGAAGTTTTAAGAGATGGAGCAGCAGCACAATATGGTTCTGATGCGATTGCAGGAGTGATTAATATTGTATTGAAAAAGAATGCTAATTTTCTAACTGGAGGAATTCAGTACGGAACTAATTTATCTTCAGGTTCAAATAATTTTAAAGGAGGAGCCGACGGACAAACTGTTCAGGTAGATTTAAACTACGGAACTTCTTTAGGAAAACCAGGTAGTTATTTGAATGTTACAGGGAGTGCCGTAACAAGACAAGCAACAAGCAGAGCGGGAATTAGAAGTAACGGAATTTTTAATGCTTATAATGCGGTTGAAAACAGAGCAGCGCAAAATGGTGTTGAAATCAATTCGTTATTCAGTAATATTAACACGACTTCAAATTCAGCGCAAATTTTATCATCATTAAAGCAATATGCGCCACAAGTAAGTTATTTTACAACGGCACAACAAAATGCTATTTCGTCTGCAACAACAATTGCACAAATGCAGGCAGCTTTGAATTTTGATGTAACCAATAATGAATTGGCTTATAGAGGTCAGCAGAGAAGTGATTATAATATGAGTGTCGGTCAGTCAGAACTGGCTTCAGGGCAAGCATATTACAATGCTAAATATCCTTTAACAGAAACTACATCTGTGTATTCTTTTGGTGGAGTATCTTACAGAAACGGAGAATCATACGCTTTCAACAGATTACCAAATGGCTCTGGAACTTTCACACAAGTGTATCAAAACGGATTTTTACCAGAAATTGAATCTAAAATTCTAGATGCTTCAGCAGCAGTTGGTGTAACAACAGAATTGTTCGGATTTGATACTGATTTAAGTACCAATTTAGGAACCAACTCCTTTAATTATGATGTAAACAATACTATTAATGCTACTTTAGGAACTAATTCTCCTTTTAGTTTTGATGCCGGAAAAGTGTCATTTTTACAAAGTACAACCAATTTAGATTTCAGTAAAAAATTAGATGTTTTGTCTGGATTAAATGTTGCTTTTGGAGGTGAATTTAGATATGAAAATTACCAGATTAAAGCAGGTGAAGAAGCTTCTTACGGATTATATGATGTAAATGGAGATTTAGTTTCAGGAATTCTTCCAAGTAATTCACCTTTGATTGTTACTGATTTTTTTGGAAACAAACGCGGAGCAGGAGCGCAAGGATTTTCTGGATTTCAGCCTTCAGATGCAAAAGAAAGAGATAGAAAAAGTGGTGCAGCCTATGTTGATTTAGAATTGAATGCTACAGAAAAATGGCTGATCAACGGAGCGGCTCGTTATGAAAACTATTCAGACTTTGGAAATACAGTTACTTTCAAATTGGCTTCACTTTTAAAATTAAATGACAATATCAATTGGAGAATTTCTGGACAAACAGGTTTTAGAGCGCCTTCATTACAACAAAGATATTTTGAAGCAAGCTCGACTCAGTTTATAAACGGTTCTCCTTATCAAGTTGGTTATTTTACTAATGATTCACAAGCAGCAAAAAGTATTGGTATTGAAAGTTTAAAACCAGAAAAATCAAAAAGCATCAGTACAGGATTTACATTTAAAATTCCTGAAGCTAACATAACTATTGCAACCGATGCGTATTTTACAAGAATCAATGATCGAATTGTACTTTCTGGACAATACTCAAGACCAACCGATGCACAGATTGGAGCTGCAACTTCACCAGAACAAGCAGAAGCATTGACATTATTTCAACAAGCATTTGATTTAAAAGGAGTGGAAAGAGCTTCGTTTTGGACCAACGGAATTGATTCTGAAACAAAAGGAATTGATTTAGTAATTTCTCAAAAGTATGATGTAATTCAGGATTTTGTCATCAGAAATGATTTTGCATTAAGTTTTAATGAAACTAAAAGAGTTGGAGATTTACATGTGCCAAAATCGATAGTTGATGCGGGTGGTGATCCTTATATTTATTCATTTTTCCCAGAGTCTAGCCGCGTTTATTTAGAAGAAGCAATTCCGAAATTAAAAGCGAATTTAATGACCACTTTCAGTATTAAAAAACTGGATATTTATTTAAGAAACAGCTATTTTGGAAAAGTAACAGACCCAGGAGCAACAGATGTTAACTTGGACGGATTTTCTTCTGTATACGAACATCCAGAATACAGTGCAAAATTAGTTACTGATTTATCTTTCGGATATCAGATTAACGAGCACTTTAGAGCAACAATTGGTTTTAATAATATAGGAGATGTTTATCCTGACAGAAATAATCCGTCAACTCCTGCATTTACAAACACAACTCCAACATTATCTCCAGCACCGAGTACAGATTTAAGTAATGCGAATCAGTTTGCTTATTCAAGAGCAGTTTCTCAGTTCGGATTAAACGGAAGATTTGGTTTTGCTCGTTTGAGCTTTAAATTCTAATTAAAATAAACTCTTTCAAGCCTTTATTTAAAAGGCTTGAAAGAAGTTTTTGAAAAAAAAATACAAAATTTCGATTTTTAATTTGGTGGTTTAAAAATATTTACTACTTTTACTCTATAGAAATAGTCGAGTTTAAAAAATAAGATTAATACAAAATGAAAGCAATAGCAAAAGGAAATATAATGTGTTGTAAAATGATGCAAATGTGCATCCCGCATTGCTGTTGCCAGAAGTGAAAGAGTACAATCTTTGTTATAGTTAAACTATAGCCCTTTTGGTCGCCATCCGAAAGGGCTTTTTTATTTCAATTCATTTAAAATTAAAAATCATGAAAACATTAAATTCAATCGCAATAGAATATTTACTAAGAAACGATTCTCAAAAAAATAACAATACATCAGAAGAGATAGCAAGAGAAGTGATAAGAATAAATGAGGAGCAAAGTGCGAATCAAAAATCACTGTTACTTCAAATGTATGAACTAGAAGAAGCAGAAGAGTTTTTGGCTTAAATCTAAATTCAATTTCAAAAATCAAATTACAATATATAACGTATTAACAATATTAAAAAAACTAAGAAATCATGAGTACACAAAAATTTGCAACAAACGCACTACACGCAGGACACGATGTTACTAAAAATTCAGGAACAAGGGCAGTGCCAATTTATCAGACATCATCATACGTATTTAATAATGCCGATCATGCAGCCAATTTATTTGGCCTTGCCGAAGCTGGATTTATTTACACGAGATTAAATAACCCAACAAACGATGTTTTAGAACAGCGACTTGCAGCATTAGAAGGCGGAATCGGAGCGGTTGTAACAGCTTCTGGAGCATCGGCAATTTCTACAACATTATTGACTTTACTAAAAGCTGGAGATCATATCGTAGCGTCAAACAGTTTGTATGGTGGAACTTACAACCTGTTAAAAGTTACTTTGCCAAGATTAGGAATTACAACCACTTTTGTTGATCCTTCAAAACCTGAAAATTTTACTAAAGCAGCAAAAGAAAATACAAGAGCATTTTTTGTGGAATCTCTTGGAAATCCAAAATTAGATGTATTGGATTTAAAAGGAATTTCGGCGGAAGCCAAAGCATTCAAAGTGCCATTTATAGTAGATAATACGGTTGCGACACCTTATTTATTAAACCCAATTAAATATGGTGCCGATATTGTAATTCACTCCTTAACTAAATATATCGCTGGAAACGGAACTTCATTAGGAGGCGTTATCATTGATGCTGGAAATTTTGACTGGGCAAACGGAAAATTCCCTGAATTTACCGAGCCATCTGCAGGTTACCACGGATTAGTATATCACGAAGCTTTAGGAAATGCGGCTTTTATAGCAAAAGCCCGAATTGAAGGTCTGCGTGATTTTGGTTCTGCTTTGAGTCCGTTTAATGCTTTCCAGATTATTCAAGGTTTAGAAACGCTGCCAATCCGAATCAAGAAACATAGTGAAAATGCTTTGGCTCTAGCTGAATGGCTGGAAAAACAAGATGAGGTCGTTTGGGTAAATTATCCAGGTTTGAAATCAAGTAAATATCATGATTTAGCTAAAGAATATCTACTAGAAGGACAAAGCGGTATTATCACTTTCGGATTAAAAGGAGGTTTTGACGCTGCGAAAAAAGTAGTAGACGATACTAAATTATTCTCTCTGCTTGCTAATATTGGTGACACAAAATCACTGATTATTCACCCAGCAAGTACAACACACCAGCAATTAACAGATGAAGAGCAAATAGAAACAGGAGTTTCAAAAGATTTGATTCGTCTTTCTGTAGGAATTGAAGCTATCGAAGATTTAATTGCTGATCTACAAGCTGTTTTTGAAAGTGTTTCGCTTTCTCAATTCAGCATCAATAAAAATTAGGTTTTTTTGTTTTTTGTTTGAAAAATTGCCTTTAGCGAGTGGTTTTGCTAAAGGTAATTTTTTATGAAAAACATCTTTATAAAAATTTAAACCATATAAGTCATGTAAGTTCATAAAGATATATTTCTATCTAAATTGTAACAAAAGAATTAAATGAACTTATATCACTTATATGGTTCAAAAAAAAATAGAAATTATGTCAAAGCTTAAAATAAACATTGTCCTTTTCGGAATTGGAAATATCGGAAGCACTTTGATTAATCAGATTATTGAAAGTCAGGAATTTTTTCTTGAAAGTAGAAATGTCGATTTTCATTTTCCGATTATAACCAATTCGACGGTTGCTTTTTTTGAGAAAGAAGGTGTCGGTTATTCCTGGGAAACCAATTTTAGACAATTGGCGGTTCCTTTTAAAGTGGAAGATATTGTTGAGTTTGCCAAAGAAAATGAATTCGAAAACTTAATTGCGGTAGATGCCACAGCAAGTGACGAATTGGTAAAACATTATAATACGCTGATCGAAAACGGATTTAATATTGTAGCGGTTAACAAAAAAGCCAATACGCTTCCGATTGATTTGTATAAAGAACTAAGATCAAATCTAAAAAAATACGACAAAGAATTTCTGTATGAAACCTCGGTCGATACCGGAATTCCAGTTTTGCAGACTTTAAGAGATTTATATTATTCGGGAGAAAAAATCACGAAAATTCGAGGTGTTTTCTCTGATAATTTAAGTTATGTTTTTAATCGATTTTCATCAGAAGAGGTTTCGTTTTCATCGGTTTTAAAAGATGCGAGTCTTTTAGGTTTGATGAAATCTACTTTTAAAGAGGATTTGTCTGGGAATGATACTGCACGAAAGCTTCTAATCTTAGCAAGAGAAATAGGAAAAGATTTTGAGCTTTCAGACATTACAATCAAACCATTTATAACAGAAGAACATTTAGAAAAGAATGGTGTACTGAACAAAGATGCAATCGATAAGGCTTTTAAAATTGCAAAAATAACACAGGCAGAAAATCATGTATTGCGTTATGTCGGAGAGTTTGATGTAGAAAAAGGCACTCTAGAAGTCAAACTGATTTCAGAACCTGTAGATTCTGCCATTGGACAATTGAAAGGTTCTGACACCATTTTTGAAATTTATACAAAATCGTATGCCAATGTTCCGATTGTAATTCAGAGTGCGCCACCTTGTAAGCAGGCGATTTCGAGAGGAATTATATCTGATATTTTAAAAATTTCTGAGAGAATTAGAGATAAAGAAGCCGTTTGGCTGTAGATTTTCTTCGAAAAAAGAAAAAAATCGTGTAAAAGTTCTTTGATAAACTGATTTGTCAAGCGAAATTTAGAAAGAAAATGATACTTTTTGTAAGTTTTTTACTTTAGTTATTTTTGTAAGATGTTTTTTGTCGTTAAAAAATACAATTTTGGCGAATTTTGTAATTAAATTCCTGAATTTCATTTGTGTAATAAAAAAAATAGTTGCATATTTGTTATACCCAAAAACTACTAGAAATCAAATGAACTTAAAAGTCAACAAAATGTTTTGTGCCATTTCGGTTAAGACCGAGGCGGGAGTGTCTATTGCTTAGAAAAATTGTAAGAATACAATAATAATATAGTAAGAGCCTCCTAAAAATATTAGGAGGCTTTTTAATTTAATGAAAATGCAGAATTTAAAAATACAATATAAATCACAGATGAATAAATCCTTACAGATGAACAAGATGTTCGCTGTCGCGCTTATTTGCGTGAAGGTCTGTTGATACTAAAAGTATAAATGAGTTTAAAAGCTTAAACCCTTTTGGTATCTAAAAAACCAAAAGGGTTTTTTTATTCTTCTAAACGATTTAACGAAAACATAAAAAATAAATAAAGATTATAAAACGCAAACTGAACTAAAACTTAATATCATGAGCACATTGAACTACTTAGCAGAAAAAATTTCTAAATTGAAAAACAGAAGGACAAAAAACAACAATCCGCCACCTACGAATGAATTGGCTCATCCAAGATTCGGAATGACAGAGGCAGATAAAAGTACAATTAAAAATGTACCGAATTCTTTATTGTTTTTGATGTATTCAAAAGAAAATGAAACGCTTTTCATCTAAATTGAGAAGTGACATAAACTAGGTTAAAACCTGCTTAATTTTACTGGGCATTTTTGTTCGGTAAATTTTTGCGTATAATAGTTTTTGCTAAAGTAAGTCTCAGAAATTTAACAAACAGTTTTAGAATAAATTTGTTTGTTAGAGAAATTAGTAGTTAATTTGCACTCGTTAAGTTCAAACAAATATTGAAATGTTATAAAGAAAGGACGAGGGATTAGACCCGATGAAGCCTTAGCAACCCTTTGATAAAACGAAGAAGGTGCTACATTCTACCACGCCAAACGTGGAAAGATAACAACAAGATTTTTTCTAGTTAAACCTAGTTTTTCTTTCTAATATTTCCATACAAATCAATAATACAACAGATTTGAAATTGGAAAATATACCAAATCCCATTATAATTCAGGAATTCATCACAGAAAGTGGTGCTTCTTATCATTCTATACCATTAAGTTTTACGCTTGCAGGCCAACCGTTGCACAGCGCGCCAATTGTTTTGGTTAATCATGCCTTGACAGGAAATTCGCAAGTAACTGGCGAAAACGGCTGGTGGAATGACTTAATTGGTGAAGGTAAAACCATCGATACTACTGTTTATACCGTTTTAGCCTTTGATATTCCTGGAAACGGAAGCAACACTTTCTTAATCGACAATTATCTTGATTTTACAGCAAGAGACATTGCAAGAATCTTTATTGAAGGAATTAAAGCTTTACAAATCGAAAAACTTTTTGCGATTATCGGAGGTTCAGTTGGCGGTGGAATTGCTTGGGAAATTTTAGCATTGGCACCAAATATTGCAGAAAACCTTATTCCGATTGCGAGCGACTGGAAATCTACTGACTGGCTTATTGCAAACTGTTTTTTACAAGAGCAAATCTTGAATAATTCTTCAAAACCAATCGAAGATGCAAGAATTCACGCGATGTTGTGTTACCGTTCGCCAGAATCATTCAAAGAAAAATTTCAGCGAACGATCAATCAAGATTTGCTGATTTTTAATATTGAAAGTTGGTTGGCGCATCACGGAAAAAAATTGCAAAAAAGATTCCAATTGTCTTCTTATAAATTAATGAATCAGTTGCTTAAAACAATTGATATTACTAGAAATAGTGAAAGTTTTGAAAACTTAATGTCTAAAACAAAAGCTTCAATTCATATCGTCGGAATCAATTCGGATTTGTTTTTTACAGCAAAAGAAAACGTAGAAACCTACGAAGATTTGAAGAAGTTTAAAAACAATGTTTTCTATAGCGAGATTGTCTCAGTTCACGGACATGACGCTTTTTTAATCGAGTACAAACAATTAGATCATTTACTTGCCGACATTTTTAAGGCAGAAACAATAAAGAAATAAAATGAAAGTATTAAAATTTGGAGGTAAATCATTAGCAAACGGAGAAGGACTTAACAAAGTTGTTTCTATAATTGCTGATAAAGTAAATCAAGGTGAAAAAATTGCAGTTGTAGTTTCTGCACGCGGAAATGCAACAGACGAATTGGAATTTATCTTAAGCATTGCTGCTAAAAATGGCAGCTACAAAGAATTATTAGAGAATTTTAAAAAATATCAAATCTCAGATTACCCACAAGTTGATTTGTCTGAAGAATTCAATGTCTTAGATAAACTTTTTGAAGGTGTAAGCTTAATTGGTGATTATAGCAAAAAAATCAAAGATCAGATTTTGTCTAAAGGAGAATTGCTTTCGGCTAAATTATTGACGGCTATTTTGTTGGAAAAAGGAATACCAGCCAATTTTGTAGATACAAGAGATTTATTGAAAACCGATTCTAAATTTGGCGATGCACAGCCTTTAGAACAACTTTCAAAGAAAAATGTAGTCAATTATTTTAAAGAACATAACGGAGAAACGGTTAATATAGTTACAGGTTTCATTGGATCTAATAACAACAACGACACAACTACTTTAGGTAGAAATGGCAGTAACTATACCGCTTCGTTAATCGCAAATTATTTAAATGCGGAAGAATTACAAAACTTCACGCACGTAGACGGAATCTACACTGCAAATCCTGATTTGGTAGCAGATGCTAAAAAAATCGAATATTTATCGTTTAATGAAGCAAACGAGCTGGCCAATTTTGGCGCAACAATTCTTCATGCCAAAACGATTATTCCTTTGTTAGAAAAGAATATTCCGTTACGTATTTTAAATACATTCAACCACGAAAACCGCGGAACTCTAATTACTTCAGATTCTTCTAAAGAAGGAATTAAAACGCTTTCTGTTTTAGAAAATGTTTCTCTTGTAAATCTTGAAGGTCGTGGATTACTTGGAAAAGCAGGAGTTGATGCTCGAATTTTTAAAGTAATGGGCGATCATAATATCAGTGTAAGTATCATTTCGCAAGGTTCTTCAGAAAGAGGAATCGGATTGGTGGTAGCAACTGATAAAGCAACAACTGCGGTTGTGGAGTTGGAAAAAGAATTCGAAAATGACTTTTATTCTAAAGATGTTAATCAAATTACAGTAACAGATAATGTATCGGTAATTTCGATTATTGGTCAGGATTTGAGTACTTTCCATAAACCTTATACCGCTTTAATTCGAAATAAAATTGTTCCGATTTTGTTCAACAACACTGTTACGGGTAAAAACGTGAGTTTGGTTGTGAAGAAATCAGAATTGAATAAAGCTTTAAATGTTATTCACGGTGAAATTTTTGGAGTTTCTAAAAAGATCAATATTGCCATTATCGGCCACGGATTGGTTGGAGGAACTTTGATTAATCAAATCTTAGAATCGTCTGCGGCTATTGAAAATCGAAAAGGAATAAAGCTAAATGTTTTTGCGATTGCGAATTCTAAAAAAGTGCTTTTAAACAAATACGGCGTTTCCAATAACTGGAAAAACGAACTTGAAACAAAAGGCGAAGCGTATACCATTCAGGATATTATAGCTTACGCGAATGAGAATCATTTAGAAAACTTAATTGCAGTAGATAATACAGCAAGTGCAAGTTTTGTAGAAAATTATATTCCACTAGTAGAAAACAGTTTCGACTTGATTTCTTCTAATAAAGTGGCAAATACTTTAAGCTATGGTTTCTATAAAGAATTGAGAAGTGCTTTAGAAGAAAACCAAAAGAATTATTTATACGAAACCAATGTTGGTGCAGGATTACCGTTAATTGATACGATTAAATTACTGCATCTTTCTGGTGAAAACATCACTAAAATTAAAGGAGTTTTCTCAGGAACATTGAGTTATTTATTTAATAATTTCTCTGCGAAAGATGCGCCTTTCAGCGAAATTCTGCAAGAAGCAATAGATAACGGATATACAGAACCAGATCCACGTGAGGATTTATGCGGAAATGATGTTGGTAGAAAATTATTAATTTTAGCTAGAGAATTAGACTTACAGAATGAGTTTGAGGAAATCTCTATTCAGAATTTAATTCCAGAACACTTACGTGAAGGAAGTGCTGCCGATTTCTTGACGAAATTAAAAGAATTCGATCCAATTTATGCTAAAATAAAAGCAGAGCAACAGCCAAATCACGTGTTGAGATACATTGGTGAATTGTCTGGAGATTTACAGAATGATAAAGGAAATTTAGAAGTAAAATTAGTTTCAGTTCCATCAGACACAGCGCTAGGCGGTTTAAAAGGTTCTGATTCTTTCTTCGAAATTTACACAGAATCTTATGGAGATCGTCCGATCGTTATTCAAGGAGCTGGTGCAGGTTCTGCGGTAACTGCAAGAGGAGTTTTCGGAGATATTTTGAGATTGTCTGATAAAGGATAGCCTGATTTTAGATTGCAGATTGTTGATTTTAGATTGATGATCTTGCAATGAAAATAATAGAAAAACAAAAAAAATAACAACACAATGAAAGTAACTTTAAACAGAGTAAACGACGCATTTCATTTCAAAGTAAAAAATGAACGCGGCCACATAGTTGACGTTGACAGCAGAGCCGAATTTGGCGGAAGCGATTTAGGTGCAAGTCCAATGGAATTAGTATTAATGGGAGTTGCGGGATGTAGCGCTATCGATATGATTTCAATTTTAAAGAAACAGCGCCAGGAAATTACTTCATTTGATGCTGAGGTTGAAGGACTTCGTGTTCAGGTTGGAGAAGCAAAACCTTTCAAAGAAATCGATGTGGTTTTTTATTTAGAAGGAGAAATCAATCCAGAAAAAGCAAAAAAAGCAGCACAACTTTCTTTTGAAAAATACTGTTCAGTTGCCAAAACAGTTGAGCCAACTGCAACGATTAAATACAAAGTGGTTTTAAACAAAGAAGCTTTGTAAAATTAGAAAATAGTCAATTAGATAATTCTTTGGCTTAATAAATAATAAATTCACTCCGATTCTTAGCGAAACTTCGTGTTTCTCTTTGTGAATCTCTGTGAAATTTTAAAGAAATCGAATTTGTGCCAATTAGTGCAATTCGTGTTAAAACAAAAAAACAACACAATGAATACAGAAGAATTTGGTTTTGAAACACAAGCCATTAGAACACATTTAGAAAAAACACAATTTCAAGAACATTCAACACCCTTGTACTTGTCTTCAAGTTTTATATTTGAAGATGCAGAGGATATGAGGGCTTCTTTTACAGAAGAAAAAGTTCGTAATATTTACTCTCGTTTCAGCAACCCAAATACAACAGAATTTGTTGATAAAGTTTGTGCAATGGAAGGTGCAGAAGCAGGTTATGCATTTGCAACAGGAATGGCGGCAATCTATTCTACATTTGCTGCATTATTAGAATCAGGAGATCATATTGTTTCGGCAGGAAGTGTTTTTGGATCAACTCATGCGCTGTTCATGACGTACTTTCCAAAATGGAAAATCGAAACTTCTTATTTTGACATCAATCAGCCAGAAACAATTGAAAGTTTTATCAAGCCAAATACTAAAATTCTTTATGCAGAAACGCCAACAAATCCTGGTGTAGATGTAATTGATTTGGAATTATTGGGGCAAATTGCAAAAAAACACAATCTGATTTTAATTATTGATAACTGTTTTGCAACACCATACATTCAACAGCCAATTAAATACGGTGCTCATATTGTAGTACATTCAGCAACAAAATTAATAGACGGGCAAGGTCGTGTTTTAGGGGGAGTTGCAGTTGGAGAAGCAGAATTGATTCGTAAAATTTATTTGTTTTCGAGAAATACAGGACCAGCAATGTCGCCGTTTAATGCATGGGTTTTGTCAAAAAGTTTAGAAACTTTGGCGGTTCGTGTAGACAAACATTGTGAAAATGCTTTAAAAGTAGCTGAATTTTTAGAAAGTCACCCGAATGTACAAAGCGTGAAATATCCTTTCTTGAAATCGCATCCAAAATATGAAATTGCCAAAAAACAAATGCGCTTAGGCGGTAATATTATTGCGATTGAAATTAAAGGAGGTCTTGAAGCAGGAAGAAAATTTTTGGACAAAATTAAATTATGTTCACTTTCTGCGAATATTGGAGATGTAAAAACAATTGTTACACATCCGGCTTCTACAACACACAGTAAATTATCTGAAGAAGATCAGTTAGCAGTAGGAATCACACAAGGATTAGTTCGTGTTTCTGTTGGTTTAGAAACAGTGGAAGATATAATAGCAGATTTAAAACAAGCATTAGCTTAGATTTTAGATTTGAAAACTTAGAGACGATTTTTGACAGTTCAACTGTTGAAAATCGTTTTTTTTTATGCTTCAAAAAATACTTCGTTTTTTAAATAAGATAGATTAAGTAGAATTTAGATGTTATTCTCATTTAAAAAGTCTATTTTTGTTGCAGAACAATATGAGGCTTGTTTATTTTAGGAATAATCTAAAATCTGCAATCTACAATCTAAAATCTAGAGATGCTTTCAAAGAAAACAAAATACGGAATTAAAGCTTTAACCTATTTAGCGCGAAGAGAGAATAATGAACCGGTACAAATAGCTGAAATTGCAAAAAGCGAACATATTTCGATTAAATTTTTAGAAAGTATTTTGTTGCTTTTAAGAAACTCAGGTTTTCTTGGAGCCAAAAAAGGTAAAGGCGGCGGTTATTATTTAATCAAAGATCCGAAAGATATTAGTATGGCTAAAGTCTATCGTATTTTGGAAGGTCCAATCGCATTATTGCCTTGTGCGAGTCATAATTTCTACGAAAGATGCGATGATTGTGATGATGAATCAACTTGCGCGGCTCGACGTTTAATGACGGAAGTTCGTGATAATACACTTAAAATATTAGAAAGTAATTCTTTGGCAGATATTGCATTCTAAAAAAAAAATAAACCATATAAGTTATATAAGTTCATTTTAGATTTTGCGCAAAGCTAGATTAAATGAACTTATATAACTTATATGATTTAAAAATTTATTTAAAAAATCAATTTATATCCAGCCATGAAAAGCATTACTGCAATTGCATTTCTAAGAAATTGATCTGGAACTTTTCCGCTTAGCATACTTCCCATATAGATTCCAGGAAGTGATCCCATTAATAACTGACCAAGTAAGCCTAAATCTAAATTTCCCATAGAAGCGTGTCCTACACCTGCAACTAAAGTTAAGGGAACTGCATGTGCAATTTCGGTTCCAACCAAACGAGGAGTTGGTAAAAGTGGATAAAGGAAAAATAAAGTCACTGTTCCTAATGCTCCAGCACCAATAGACGTTAAAGTTACTGTTGCGCCTAATAAAACTCCGATTCCAATAGTCAGCATGTTTTGAGTTGTGCTTTCGCTATGAAATTTATCTCCAGCATGTTTCTGAGAAAAAACCAAAAGCTTCTTTTTGAATATAATGGCTACTGAAGTAAACAATAAAGCCCAGCCTAAACTTTGTTTAATGACACTATTTATTGTTTCGATATCGGTTTTAATGCTGTTTAGAATCCATAATGTGATTAAAGCTGCGGGAACACTGCCTAAAGTCAGCCAACCAGTAATTTTCCAGTTGATGTTTCCTTTTTTGTTGTGTACAAATATTCCACCAGCTTTAGTGAAAGCGGCATAAAGTAAATCGGTTCCAACGGCTTTTGTTGGGGGAATACCAAAATACAATAAAATAGGAGTCATAAGAGAACCTCCGCCTACACCAGTTAACCCAACAATAAATCCAACTACTAAACCTGCTATTACAAGACCAATCTGAAAATCCATGAAAAAATATTTGGCGCTAAAATAATAACAATTTTATAATTATCCTATAGATTTGGTAGAGATTAAATGCTTATTTTTGTGAATCACAAAATTGGGGTGTGTTGTTAAAATAGTAAGTCGCAACATTTAATTTGTTAAAATAATCACTAATTCTTTTTTAAATGTCTTTTATCTTGGTTTATAAGATGATAGCTTAAGTAAAAAAGTAAATATATTGTTTTGATATTTCGAAATATATAGTACTTTTGCAAAGTAATCTACTAAGCCGATAGGGTAATGGATTTTTAAGAGCAAAAACAATTCTTAAAAATATGGAAAATGAACTTAAGTTAGAAAACACTATAGTAAAGTCTGATTCTTTACTAAAAGAAAAATTATGGGTCGTAATACCTGTTGTTTTGTTGTTAGGTTTGGCAGTTACATTAATTTATAATCATCACGCCGAATTTTCGTGGGATGGTTTTGTTCAGGGATTTGATAAAAACCTTTTAGCGTTTTTCTTAATTGGTGTTTTTGCACAATTAGTAGATGGCGCTTTAGGAATGGGATATGGAGCAACTTCTACATCATTTTTATTGGCTTACGGAGTTTCGCCAGTTTTGAGTAGTACGGCAGTTCACGTTTCAGAGATGTTTACAACTGGGGCATCGGCGCTTTCGCACCACCGCTTTGGTAATATCAATAAAAAATTGGTAAAACATCTATTGATTCCTGGAGTTTTAGGATCGATTACAGGAGCTTATTTATTATCTGATGTAATTGATGGAGATATTATTAGGCCATTTATTGCGGTTTATATGATTGTTTTGGCGGTTGTAATCATTAGAAAAGCTCTTAGAAAAAATGTAGAGAAAAAGAAAACTAAAAAACTAGGTGTTTTAGCTGTGTTTGGAGGTTTTATGGATTCTGTTGGAGGAGGAGGCTGGGGGCCAATTGTGACTTCCACATTATTAGGAAGAGGAAGAAATCCGAAATATACGATTGGATCTGTAAATGCAGCTGAGTTTGCGATTTCGTTTGCAAGCGGAATCACATTCATGCTTTTTGGAGGAATCCATGGCTGGCAGATTATTATTGGGTTGATTTTAGGAGGAGTTATTTCAGCACCAGTAGCGGCATTTTTGGTGAATAGAATCAAAAGAAAGCCAATGATGGTTGCGGTTGGAATTCTAATTATAATATTGAGTTTAAAAACATTATCTAAATTATTGTAAAAGATAATTTTAGAAAGGAATAAAGATTATGAGTGCGAGTATTGTACAAGAATTATTAGAAAAAACAAAAGACTTTTCGCTTGACGAAACCTTAGTTTTTTTAGCAAAAGAATTTCCAGGGAAAGTAATTTTTTCTACGTCTTTTGGTCAAGAAGATCAGGTAATTACTGACTTCATTGCAAAAAGTAACACCGATATTACCGTGTTTACTTTAGATACAGGAAGATTATTTCAGGAAACTTACGATGTTTTTCATAAAACATTAAAAAAATATAAAAGACCAATCGAAGTGTTTTTTCCAGAAGCAGCTTCAGTTGAAAATCTACTGAAAACAAAAGGACCAAACAGCTTTTACGATTCGGTTGAAAACAGAAAAGAATGTTGTTTTATTCGAAAAGTAGTTCCGTTGAGAAAAGCTTTAGCAGGAAATTCAGTTTGGATTACAGGTTTAAGAGCAGAACAATCAGAAAACAGACAAGATTTAAGTTTGTTTGAATACGACGGAGGTTTCGAAATCATCAAATTCAATCCGTTATTAAAATGGACTTTAGAAGAAGTTGAAACGTATCTTTCAGAAAATAATGTTCCGCAAAATGCTTTACACAAACAAGGTTTCGTAAGTATTGGATGCGCGCCTTGTACAAGAGCAATTTTCCCAGGTGAAGATATCAGAGCCGGAAGATGGTGGTGGGAATCAAGCCATAAAGAATGTGGTTTGCACAGCGCTAAAAAAGAATAAAGAGAATAGAGAATAGAATAAAGAGTGGAGATTTTAGATTAGGCGAAAAACTTGAAACTTTAAACCTGAAACAAAATTTTCACAAATAAAATATCAAACAAAAACACAATGAGTTCAGTATTAAAAACAAACGCTTTAGAGAGTGAAGCGATATACATTTTCAGAGAAGTAATTTCACAGTTTGACAAACCGGTTTTACTTTTCTCAGGAGGAAAAGATTCT
>NZ_DASWYK010000098.1:0-15076 GCF_036405015.1 Flavobacterium sp.
CATTTGAGACTGTAACGGTTTCAAATTTTATTCTAATAGCTTCACAAAATGATAAGTTTGAAACCTATCAGGTTCTGGACCGAAAAACGGGACAGCCATTAGAAAATGTTAGTATTAAAGCCAAATCCATTACCGCTAAAACCAATAAAACTGGGACTGCAACATTTGAAAAACATAAAGACCAGTATATCGGATCATTACCTATCGTTGTATCTTTTGCAAACGATACGCTTTCTTTACAGACAAACTATCTTCAATACAACTATGATTATAGCGACGGCACTCCCTACAAAAAGAATTTTAATGGTAAAGTAAAATTTTACTTAGACCGCGCTATTTACCGTCCAGGTCAAACGGTGTATTATAAAGGAATTGCCATTCAGAATAAAGATGATAAAACAGCTGTAATTCCATTTACCACATTTAAAATTATTGTGGAAGATGCTAATAACGATGACTTCAAGGAGTTTGAGGCAACCACAAATGAATTTGGTTCATTTTCGGGCGAATTTGTTCTACCTAAATCTGGTCTTACTGGAAATTTTACGATTAAAGCCGATGAGCCTTTAGATTATGAAAAAGATAAGGTTTACGATAATGAAAAGGAAGAACACCCTTTTTGGGATCATGCCTATATCGATGATTCGCAATTAAGTTTTAGAGTTGAAGAATACAAACGTCCAAAATTTGAAGTCAATTTTGAACCTAAAAAACAAAGTTTTCAAATTAATCAAGAAGTAAAAGTAAACGGAACCGCTAAAGCATTTGCAGGAAGCTCAATTTCTGATGCCAAGGTGAACTATACTGTCACTCGTTATACTTCTTACGTAAGAAACGCCTATTCGCAACCCATTCATAATGAAATAATAGCTACCGGAGAAACAAAAACCGATGCATCTGGTAAATTTACGATTAATTTTACTGCAACTCCAGCCAATAATGCCGTAAAAGAGGAACTACCAACTTTTAGTTATCATGTAAAAGTTTCTGTTACCGATATCAATGGCGAAACACACGATTCTGAAACTACGCTTAAAGTGGGGTATCATGATTTGGTATTAAGCGCCATTATTGGAAATGAAATCTCAACCGCAGCTAAAAATGACATTACACTTTTTAGTAATAATTTAAATGGGGAATCAAAAGAAGTTAATGCCGAAGTAAAAATTTATTTCCTCAATCCAACTTCTACCAAATTTAAGTCGAGAGTTTTTCTACAACCTGATATTCAAAATATCTCAGATTCAGAATTTGATCGGTTGTTTCCTTATGAAAACAAAGTTCAATTTAATACGAAACAAACAGAAAAACTGGTCTTTACAAAAAATATTAATACTAAGGAAAGTAAAAATTTTCCTTTAGACTTTATTAAAAATTATAAATCTGGATCCTATAAAATCGTTTTTTCTGCAAAAGACAGTTTTGGAAATTTAATTGAAAGTACTTCCAATTTTAAAATCAATCAAAGTAATGACAAATTTGATACCAGCCGACTTTATACAATAGAACAGCTAAATAATAACGCAGCAAAAGATGGTTTTGCTCTCATTAAAATTAAATCGGTTATTCCAGATTTGTACGTAACAGTTTCTGCAAATTTTGATAGTAAAGTTTTCTTAGAAGACACTTATCGAATTCAAAATCATGAAACTACAATCAAAATTCCTTTGAAAAAAGAATTTCAGGATGTTATTACGATTGATTTTAGAAGTGTATTTGAAAATCAAAAATTTGACAATACCATTCATGTTTCTCTAAAAAATGAAAAACCACAATTAATATTTGATGTAGAAA
This sequence comes from Flavobacterium sp., assembly GCF_036405015.1. Lineage (GTDB taxonomy): Bacteria > Bacteroidota > Bacteroidia > Flavobacteriales > Flavobacteriaceae > Flavobacterium. The sequence continues at coordinate 1,795 of NZ_DASWYK010000098.1, forward strand.
CCTTTAGAAACAAAATACAACCGGGAAGTACTGAAAACTGGACATTTAAATTAAGCAATATTGCTACAAAAAATGAAGCTGAAGTTTTGGCTTCTATGTACGACAGCTCTCTGGACAAATTTACAAGTCGAAATTGGGACTTTTTATATAATGTCGGATTTGGAGCATCATCAATTCATAAAACGCTTTTAGGAAGCGAAAAAACATATTCTAATCTTATTGATTTAAATACTCCATTAAAAAAAATTGAACTTAAAAATGAAAACACAAAACTAATCTGGTTTGGATTTGACTTCAACAATGAAAATCAAAACACGATTTTTAAGCAAAGAGAATATCAGAGACAACTAACAAAAAAAATAAAGAAGCCTTTAAATGCTAAAATGATTTCTGGAATTGTTGTAGATATACACCAAGAGCCAATTCCAGGCGTATCTGTAAATGTAAAAGGGACGCAAAGAGTTACGAGCACCGATTTTGACGGATATTATGAAATTGAAGCAAATGAAAATGAAGAACTTATTTTTTCTTTTCTTGGTTTTAAAAGTAAATCTGCTATTGTTTCTAAAAGCAAAACAATAGATATGGCCTTAATAGATGAAAATCCTATTTTAGAAGAAGTTGTTGTAATCGGTTATGGTACTCAAAAGAAAAAGTCTTTAACAGGCGCGGTGTCTCAAATGGTAATTCAAGAAGATAATACCGTTTATAATTCAGCTGGCGTAGAAGATGCTTTAAGCGGGAAAATCGCTGGCTTAAGCGTCAGTAACTCAAAAATAATGATTAGAGGTGCGGCATCAAACTCGAATCAAATCCCTCTTGTTATTGTTGATGGAGAAATTGCTGCTGAAAATGCGCTTTCTACTATAAGTCCCGCGGATATTCTTGATATAAAAGTATTAAAAGATAAAGATGCTAGAGCAATATACGGTTCTAAAGCTGCAAACGGAGTAATTATTATTACTACCAAAAAAGCAATGGAAGCCTTAACACAAGTAAAAGCCAGAAAAAATCTTTCTGAAACAGCATTCTTCTTTCCTAATTTAAGAACCGATTCTAAAGGAAAAGTGAGTTTCAACTTTACTTCTCCAGAAGCTCTTACTGCTTGGAAACTTCGTTTGTTTGCACATAATAAAGATGCTGTTTCTGGTTATTTGGAGAAAAGTGTAATCACTCAAAAAGAGTTGATGGTTTTACCGAATTTCCCAAGATTCTTTAGGGAAAAAGATACTATTGTTATCAGTGCAAAAATCTCAAATGTTACCGCCGAAGCGAAAACAGGAATCGCAAGTTTACAGTTTTTTGATGCAACAACCATGCAACCAATTGATGCTAAAATGCTCAATACAAAAAACATCAAAAACTTTACAATTCCAGCACACGGAAATACAACAGCAAATTGGACAATTACAATTCCCGAAGGTTTACAAGGAATTCAATATCGAATCGTAGCCAAATCTGGTAATTTTTCGGATGGAGAAGAAAACATTCTTCCTGTTTTAACCAATAATATGTTGGTTACAGAAAGTATTCCGATTTGGGTTCGTGAGAATTCGACAAAAGAATATACGTTTGAGAATTTAAAAAACAATAATTCGACTACATTAAAAAACCATCAATTTACGTTAGAATATACTTCTAATCCGACTTGGATCGCAGTTCAGTCTTTGCCTTATTTGATGGAGTACGAACATGAATGTGCTGAACAAACTTTTGCACGTTATTATGCCAATGCTTTGGCTTCAGAAATTATTTCAAGTAATCCGAAGATAGCAACTGTTTTTGAAAATTGGAGAAAAAGCGGAAAACCGAATTCTAAATTAGAAGAAAATGAAGAATTAAAATCTTTAATTCTAGCGGAAACTCCTTGGTTAAATGATGCGCAAAGCGAAAATGAAAAGAAAAAAAATCTCGCTCTTTTGTTTGATTTAGAAAAAATGAAAACTTCGCAAGAAACGATTTTCGAAAAATTAAAACAAAAACAAAAGCCATCTGGAGGTTTTGCTTGGTTTGATGGAGGTTATGAAAGTGAATATATTACAAGACATATCTTAGCAGGCTTAGGTCATTTAGGAAAATTGAGTAAAAACAATACTTCTAAAATTGATGAAATTGCTAAAACTGGAATTCCATTCTTAGACAATACGTTTTTAGAATATTATAAAACAAGAACAAAAAATTTAAAAGCAGGAGACAAACTTCTCTGGATCAATCCATATTCTGATTTACATTATTTGTATTCCAGAAGTTTCTATTTGGAGAAATATCCATTATCTGATACTTTGAAAAAAGCGAGTAAATTGTATTTGGAAACCACTAAAAAAGAATGGCTGAACTATTCTATTTATGAAAAAGGTTTAGCCGCTTTGACTTTAAATCGTTTTGGAGAAAAAGAAAGCGCTAAAAAAATTATTGAAAGCTTAAAAGAAACAGCATCTAACAATGAAGATTGGGGAATGTACTGGATTGCCAATAAATCGGGTTGGTATTGGTACCAAGCTCCGATAGAAACACAAGCCTTGTTGATCGAGGCTTTCGCCGAAATTACGAATGATACCAAATCGGTAGATGCGATGAAAGTTTGGTTATTAAAAAACAAACAAACCAAAAACTGGCCCACAACAAAATCTACAACCGAAGCTATTTATGCTTTATTAATGCAAGGAACGGATTGGCTATCGGTAAAAGACAATACTGTAATAAAATTGGGAGATGAAAAAATCATCACTAAAAAATTAGCCGAAAACGAAAAAGAAGCCGAAACAGGTTACATCAAATTAAACTGGAAAGCCGAAGAAGTGAAAAAAGAAATGGCTTCAATAAAAATCCAAAACAAGTCTAAAGTTCCTGGTTTTGGTGGCGTGTATTGGCAATATTTTGAAGATTTAGATAAAATCAAAAACAACTCAGGATCATCATTATCTGTTGAAAAAGAATTGTATTTGAAGAAAAGTACTCTACAAGGGGAAACACTAGAAAAAATTACAGCCAAAAATCCTTTAAAAAAGGGTGATTTAGTTTCAGTTCGATTAATCATCAAAGCCAAAGAAGACAGCGAATATGTTCATTTAAAAGATATGCGAGCTTCTTGTTTTGAACCTGTAAATGTTCTTTCACAATATCAATATAAAGATCAATTAGGCTATTATATGAGTACAAAAGATGCAGCAACTCATTTTTTCTTTGATAAAATCAACAAAGGAACTTATGTTATTGAATATGATATTAGAGTTAATAATAGCGGTGAATTTTCAAACGGAATTACAACCATCCAAAGTATGTATGCACCAGAATTTGCAAGTCACACCAAAGGAATAAGAGTGAAAGTGAATTAATTTAAATTCGAAAAAAGAAAATTCGGAATTCCAAAAGGGAATAAAAAAACGCGACAGTTTTAAGCTGTCGCGTTTTATATTTTCATTACAAATATTCATTCCGTAGGAATGTTTCGTCGGTAGAAATTAAATGTATTTTTTGTGTTTTACACGTTCCGTAGGAACGTTTGATTACAGATATAGTGTTTTCCTAAAAAAACAAGTGTCCCTACAGGACACACTACACGAAACAACATTATTACTATTACCGACGAGATATTCCTACGGAATATTAAATAAGAACAATAAAAAACCCGACAGCTTAAAACTGTCGGGTTTAATTTTACTGAGAATTGAGATTATTTAGCAATCGTCAATTCATCGATAATGTTTTTCGCTCCAGCATATTTGTCGATAATCCAAAGTACATAACGAATATCTACGTTGATTGTTCTTTGTAAGTTAGAATCGAAAATAACGTCTCCAGCCATAGCCTCGATATTTCCATCAAAAGCAATTCCGATTAATTCTCCTTTTCCGTTAAGAACTGGTGAACCTGAATTTCCTCCTGTAATATCATTATCTGTCAAGAAGTTGATTGGCATATAACCTGCTTTGTCAGCATATTGTCCGTAATCTTTTTTCTTGTTTAACTCTAATAAACGAGCTGGCAAATCAAATTCCTGATCTCCTGCTTTGTATTTTTTCACCATACTTTCCATTGTAGTATAGTTATTAATTTTAGCGTCGTTACGAGGATCTGCAGGTAAAGCGCGAACTTTTCCGTAAGTCAACCTCAACGTTGAGTTTGCATCTGGATATTTAATTGCGTTCAATTTAGACTCTCTCAAGCCTTCTACCAATTTACGGTAAGCTGTTGCAAAACCGTCATCAGCTTTTGCCTGATCCTCTGTTTTAGAACGGTATTTTGTCAATAAATCATTAGAAATAATATACAACGGATCGTGTGTAATTGCCACTGGTTTTGGATCTGCTAAAAATCCTAAAACTTTTTCTTTAGATGTAAAATAACTTTGTTCAGTTGCTTTTGCTACATCAGCAGTAAAGTCACCATTGTTAGCTGTTTTCATTTTTGCAATTTCTGTTGCAAGTCCATATTCAGCAGCTTTAGAAGCGTATAAATTCAATTGAGCTGTTAAAATATCTTTTTCCAATGGTGCATTAAATTCACCATAAATACTTTCAACCAATGCGTTAATTTTTGGAAGCATTTCTGCTTTTTTAGCATCATTTTCTTTGTAATAAGCAATTAATGCATTTCCTAAATTAGCTGGTCCTGTTGCATAACTAGAAGTACGTAAAAGCTGAATTAGATAATTATCGTGACGTGCTTTTAAGTTGGTTTCTCTGTAATAATCGTTGATAGTCGGAATTACATTCTCATACTTTTCTTTGTTGGCAGGTTTACTTGCCCACTCGTAGAATTTATCTTCTTGTTCTGCTTTTGTATCAACTGTTCCAGCTTTTGTTAAAGCATCGATCATACCTTGACGGTTTTTCCAATAATTAGCAGTAGAAGCATATTTAGAAGCATATTGTAAACGAACAGTATCGTCTTTATCCATATACTTTTTCATCACATCCATTCCAGTTTTTGCACCTTCAACCCACGCAGGATAAGCATATTTAATGTTTTGCTCGATTCCTCCAGCTGGCATCCAACGGTTTGTTCTTCCTGGATAACCTAAGATCATTGCAAAATCATTTTCTTTTACTCCTTTTAAACTTACAGGTAAATAATGTTTTGGCTGCAATGGCACATTGTCTTTAGAATAAGCTGCAGGATTTCCGTTTTTATCTCCGTAAACTCTAAACATAGAGAAATCTCCAGTTTGACGAGGCCACTCCCAGTTATCTGTATCTCCACCAAATTTACCAACACTTTCTGGAGGAGTTCCAACTAAACGAACGTCTGTGTAATCTTGGTAAACAAAATAATAGTATTCATTTCCTTGAAAGAAAGGACGAACAGAAACAGTATATTTTCCGTTTTCGCTGTTTTCTTTTTCAATCAAATTAATTTCTTGCTGAATGATTTTGTTTCTTTCAGTTTCTGTCATTGTATCATTTACTTTTGACAAAATTCTTTTAGAAACATCATCCATACGCACGAAGAAACGAACGTATAAAGATTTTGGTTTTAGTTCTTCTGAACGATTTTTTGCCCAAAAACCATTTTTCAAATGATTTTGTTCTGCAGTTGAAAGTTCTGCAATCGCGCTATAACCACAGTGGTGATTGGTAAGAACCAAACCGCTGTTTGAAACGATTTCTGCAGTACAACCCCCATTGAATTGTACAATCGCATCTTTTAAGCTGTGATTGTTAATGCTGTAAATTTCTTCGGCTGTCAATTGCAAGCCCATTTTTTGCATATCCCTGTGATTTAATCTTTCGATAAACATCAGGAACCACATTCCTTCATCGGCTCTCATTGGGAAAGCCACTAGGCACATGGTAAAGAATAAAATTACTTTTTTCATGTTATTTTGTTTAAGTGATGCGAATATAACTCATATTTACAATTATTCCACTCAAAACAAATTCAAAATTGCACATGTTTTCGCTTTTTTAGTCTTTTATTAAGAATTTAACATTATAGAAACAAAAAAAGGCATTCTGTTTTCCAGAATGCCTTTTCAAAATTGTATAAAACTCTAGTTTACTCGTTAAGCATTTTCCAAAGTTTATCTTTCAAATCTGTTAAACCTTGTTGTGCAACAGATGAAATAAACATATAAGGAACATCTTTGAACGAAACATCTAATTCTGCTTTCAATTCCGCTTTCAATTCATCATCCAACATATCGCATTTTGAAATCACAACAAGACGTTCTTTGTCCAACATCTCAGGATTGTACTTCGTTAATTCATTAACCAAAATATCATATTCTGCTTTAATGTCTGGCGTATCAACAGGAACTAAAAACAATAAAGTTGAGTTACGTTCAATGTGACGCAAGAAATAATGACCAAGACCTTTTCCTTCTGCAGCACCTTCAATAATTCCGGGAATATCAGCAATTACAAAAGATTGAAAATCTCTGTACGCTACAATTCCTAAATTTGGTTTTAAAGTCGTAAACGGATAATCCGCGATTTTTGGTTTTGCCGAAGTTAAAACAGATAATAAAGTAGATTTCCCAGCATTAGGAAAACCAACCAATCCAACATCTGCCAGAACTTTAAGTTCCAGAATAACATCCATTTCAATTCCAAGCAAACCTGGCTGTGCATAACGAGGAGTTTGATTTGTAGAACTTCTAAAATGCCAGTTTCCTAAACCTCCCTTTCCTCCTTTTGCAAGAATCTTTTTTTCTCCGTCTTCGGTAATTTCAAAAAGTGTTTCTCCAGTTTCTTTGTCTTTTACAACAGTTCCTAATGGTACTTCAATGATTTTATCTTCTCCATCTGCACCTGTACTTCTGTCAGATCCTCCGTCTCCACCATGACCCGCTTTTACGTGACGTGCAAATTTTAAATGAAATAATGTCCAAAGTCCTTTATTCCCAACTAAATACACATGCCCTCCACGGCCACCATCTCCACCATCTGGACCACCTTTTTCAATAAATTTCTCTCTATGTAAATGCGTAGATCCTTTTCCTCCTTTTCCGGAAGAAACATATATCTTAACGTAATCTACAAAATTTCCTTCTGTCATTTTTCTAAGTGTTCAGTCGCAGTCGCAGTTTTCAGTATCAAATGTGACTGAAAACTGCGACTGAAAACTATAATTTATTTTTTATTCAGCTTAGCCTGTGTTTATAGCGCAAACTGCGACTGTAAACTGCGACTGTAAACTTTATTTTTATTCTTTAAGCGCTTTCACAAGCACTTTGTCAATCTTAACACCGTCCATATCGATTACTTCTAAAACGAATTTCTGCCAAACTAATTTTTCTCCTTCTTTTGGAATATGAGAAAGCTCCGTCATAATCATTCCGCTTACGGTGTTTACTTCGTAATCGTTGGTTAATTCGTCTAATTCGAAATAAGTTAAAAAGTCGTGTAACGAATAATGTCCATCAACTAACCACGAACCGTCTTCTCTTTCGATCAATTGGAATTCGTCTTTGTAAAATTCTGATGCATCACCAACTAAAGCTTCTAGAATATCATTCAAAGTAATTAAACCTTGAAAAACTCCATATTCATCTGAAACTAAAGCGTAATGAATTCCTGTTTTCTTGAAATTTTCTAAAGCTTTGTAAGCTGTTGTCTGTTCCATCAAATAAGGAGCATCAGATACTATAGCTGACAAATCAAATTGTTCATTTTCAATATTTGCGAAGATATTTTTAAGTGTTACAACACCTACAATATCATCGTAATTTTCGTTGTAAACTGGATAAACGGCATGCAAATCCTGAACTACTAATTCTTTGATTTTTTCTTTATCGGCTTTTAATGGCAACATGTCAACCGACTTTCTGTGCGTCATTAACGAACTTACTTTTCGATCTCCAATATGGAAAACACGTTCCACAATATCTTGTTCAATTTCCTGAACTTCTCCTACTTCTGTACCTTCTTTAATGATGGCTTTGATTTCTTCCTCAGTCACTTTTCCGTCAGCGGTTGGTTTTATTTGAAGAATGTTCAATAAAAAATCTGTTGACGAAGTTAGTAACCAAATAAATGGCGCTGTAATAATCGAAATCACTTTCATTGGCATTGCCACCATTTTTGCAATTGCTTCTGGATAATTTAATCCAATTCGTTTTGGAAGCAATTCTCCCAAAACCAATGAGAAAAAAGTTAAAACTACAACTACAATTCCGACTGCAATTGAATGTGCGTAAGGTTTTAATGCGGCAAAACCTGAAACGAAAACCTCAACATCGGCAGTGATTTTGTCTCCAGAATAAATACCCGTCAAAATTCCGATCAGGGTAATTCCGATTTGTACTGTCGATAAAAACTTGTTTGGAGAATTGGCTAAATCGAGTGCCGTTTTAGCACTTTTATTACCTTTTTTCGCAGCGGTTTCCAACCTGTTTTTACGGGCTGAAATCAGCGCGATTTCAGACATGGAGAAAACTCCGTTTAAGAGAATTAGAAAAAATATAATTAGTATTTCCAATTGATAGGGGGATTCGTTATAAAATGGTCTTGTTAAAAAATAATTCGCAATCTTGATTTTTAGCCCAGATGGAAGTGAAAAGCCCGGAGCTAAAAAAACTAATTTTTCCTGCCAGAAAACAGCGACCAACGGAAGCTCGTTTTATGGTTTGGAAAAATAGTTTTTTTAGCGAGGACTTGTAACGTACAGCTGGATTAAGCTTCTACAAATTATCTATAACCGACGTTAAGCGCTCTGTAATTTGTTCGATAGTTCCGATACCGTCTACGGCGTGAAACTTACCTTGTTCTTTGTAATATCCAATTAGAGGAGCTGTTTTCTCATTATATTCTTGATATCTTACACGAATTTTTTCTTCGTCTTGATCATCAGCTCTTCCGCTTGTTTTTCCTCTTTCTAGTAATCTTGCTACCAAAATCTCGTCGTCTGCTTCTAAAGCGATTGTTGCTGTTACGCTAGATCCGATTGTTGGTAAAAATTTATCTAAAGCCTCAGCTTGATTGATTGTTCTTGGGTAACCGTCAAACAAAAATCCTGCTGTATCTGGGTGTTTTTTTACTTCATCAATTAACATTGCAGTTGTTACTTCGCAAGGAACCAATTCTCCGTTGTCCATAAAAACTCTTGCTTTTTTTCCTAGTTCAGTATCATTTTTTAAATTAAAACGAAAAATATCTCCAGTTGAAAGATGTGTTAAATTGTATTTTTCTTTTAAAAATTCTGCCTGAGTTCCTTTTCCTGCACCAGGCTTTCCAAATAAAACGATGTTAATCATAATTGAAATGAGTGTTGTTACTTCTGTCTTTCAGAAGTCTTTAAATGAATATTTAGTTGTGTTTTGTTTATTCTGCTAATTTGTAAACTTCGGTCAGGTTTCTTCCTAAACCATCGTAGTCCAAACCGTAACCTACAATAAATTTGTTCGGAATACGAATTCCGATATAATCTATTTTGATGTCTTTTTTATACGCTTCTGGCTTAAAGAACAACGTTGCAATTTTAAAATGACTTACATTTTGTGCTTTAAACAAGTGCTTTAATTCTTCTACAGTATTTCCTGTATCCACAATATCTTCGATAACAATTACTGTTCTTCCCGATAAATCATGATTGATTCCGATTAATTCTTTAACCGAATCTGTACTTTCTGTTCCTTCATACGAAGCCATTTTGATAAACGAAACCTCGCATGGTTTTTTATATTTTTTCAGAAAATCGGATACCACCATGAAAGCACCATTTAGAACTCCAATAAAAATTGGCGTGTCATCTCCAAAATCATCTTCTACCTGAGCCACCATTTTAGTTAAAGCAAAATCAATTTCTTTAGCCGAAATAAACGGAACAAATTGTTTATCGTGAAGTTGTATCATTATTTTTCTTTTTAAAATAATGGACAAAGATAAAGAATTAGAACTTAACAGCTTCTATTAAAATAGACTGTATCTCGTTATTTTTTAAGAATGTTAAATATCAGTTAATAATTACAAATTTAATTTTGACGCTGTTTTTAATTTGAGTAAATTGTTGTGATATAATTATTTAACTCCAAAAACCAATGAAGAAATCCGTACCACTATTAGCCATACCTCTATTAGCCTTAATGACGGCCTGCAACGGACAAGTCAAGAAAGAAGAAAAAGAAGTCCTTGCCAAACAGCCAGGAAACGTAGTAAAAACAGCTATTGGCAATATTACGCTTCCTCCACCCTATGCAACAGAATCTAAAACAGTTAATAGCAAAGTGATTGGCTGGCCAGAAGGGAAAACGCCAAAAGCACCAGAAGGTTTTACAGTAACTAAATTTGCTGACGGATTCGAAAATCCGCGTTGGACATATATTGCACCGAATCAAGATATTTTTGTTGTTGAAAGTGGCACGAGATCCAGTAAAAATCAAATTACCGTTTTACGAGACAAAGACAAAGATGGAAAGTATGAAAGCCGTCAGGTTTTTATAACTGCGCTAAACAAACCTTTTGGAATGTTGGTTTTAAAAGACTTTTTCTACATCGCAAATACCGACGGATTATACCGTTATCCTTATAAAAACAATCCGCTGAAATTAGAAACTAAAGGAGAAAAAATCCTTGAACTTCCTGCAGGAGGTTACAACAATCACTGGACAAGAAATTTATTAGCAAGTCCCGACGGAAGTAAAATTTATGTTTCTGTAGGTTCAGGAAGTAACAATGCCGAACATGGCGTTGACAAAGAAGTACGTCGCGCTGGAATTCTGGAAATTAATCCTGACGGAACTGGAGAAAAAATCTACGCTTCGGGTTTAAGAAATCCTGTTGGAATGGATTGGAATCCTGTAAACAAAGAATTATGGACTGCTGTAAACGAACGCGATGAATTAGGAGACGATCTAGTTCCAGATTACATTACAAGTGTAAAAAAAGATGGTTTCTACGGATGGCCGTATTCTTATTTCGGAAATATTCCTGATCCGAGAATGAAAGGTGAAAGAAAAGATTTGGTCGAAAAAGCAATTGTTCCAGATGTTCCGGTTGGTTCTCATACCGCTTCTTTGGGATTGGCTTTTTATACCAAAGATGCTTTTCCGGCGAAATATAAAAATGGCGCTTTTGTAGGCCAGCATGGTTCTTGGAATCGTTCTAAAATTTCGGGTTACAAAGTGCTTTTCGTTCCGTTTAAAGATGGAAAACCTTCAGGAAAACCAGAAGATTTTTTAACTGGTTTTATTTCTGATGAAAACAAAGCAGAAGTTTATGGCCGTCCAGTTGCAGTAACTGTTATGAATGACGGATCGCTATTAGTGAATGATGACAGCAGTAATACGATTTGGAAAGTTACAAGTAAATAAATTCCAATATTTTAAATTCCAAATTCCAAAGCTGGAACTTAAAAAATATAAAAAGAAGATTTTAAACACATAGAGACATAGATTTTTGTTAAAAAGAAGTATTAGAAAATTCGAAACGCCTTTTTTGCCTCAATCAATGCTATGTTTCTATGTGTTAAAAATAAATTCCAATATTTTCTTCCAAAATAGAATTCCAAACTCCAAATCGCTAATTAAAATTTATGCTTTTCAAAAAATACTTTCTTCTTCTTTTTGCATTGATTGTTTTCCAAAATGTAACTGCACAAGAAAAAGAAGTCCAAAATATTGATTCGGTTAAAACGCAAAAGTTGAATGAAGTTTTAATTAGTCCGCTTCACATTAATCGCGATTTGCAGAAAAGTCCAGCTTCGATTGGCGTTTTATCTGAAAAAGAATTACTTCGAAATAATACTACAGACATTAGTAATGTCATCAATACGATTCCTGGCGTTTTTATGCAATCGTCAAATATTACGACAACCCGAATTTCGATTCGAGGCATTGGCGCAAGAACTCCTTACGGGACTAATAAAATTCGCGCTTTTTATGGGAGTATTCCGTTAACTTCTGGAAACAGTGAAACAGTTATTGATGATATCGATCTTCAAAACATCAATCAAATTGAAATTATTAAAGGGCCACTTTCCAGTGTTTACGGCGCTGGTTTGGGTGGTGCTCTTTTGATTTCGCCTCAAACTTTAAAAAAAGGCAATTATCAAGCAGAAGTCAGTTCTATTTTTGGTTCTTACGGATTATTGAAAAACAGAGTAAGTTTTGATTTGAATGAAAAAAACGCTTCTCTAAACCTAACTTATCATAATTTAAAAACAGACGGATGGCGCGAAAACAGTGCTTACAATCGAGAAGGAATTACGCTTGGCGGAGAATTATTTCGAAAGAAAAACAGCAAACTGACTTATTTTTCGAATTATACTTATTTGAAGGCTTACATTCCGAGTTCGATCAACAAAACAACTTTTGATAATAATCCACAAGCGGGCGCGCCAACTTGGGTTGCTTCACAAGGTTTTAAAGAATACAAATCGACTTTGGGCGGATTAGCTTATGATTTTAAAATTAATAATCATTTAAATAATTCGACTTCGGTTTTCATTAATTATAAAGACAGCAACGAACCGCGTCCTTTTGATATTTTGCGCCAATATACTTTTGCTTCTGGAGCAAGAACGCAGTTTTCGGGAGATTTTAAAATCGGAAAAATCAACAATCAATTTATTGGCGGAATCGAATATTTCGCAGACAATTATAGCGAAAATACTTTTCAAAACCTTTATCAGCAAAACAATGGAAATGGAAGTTTACAAGGCAATCAGCTAACAGCAACGAATCAGAAAAGGCATTTTTACAATATTTTTTCGCAAATCAGAACTTTGCTTTCTGACCGATTTGAGATTCAAGCTGGTTTAAATTACAACAAAACCAAATTTGAACTTCAGAATGATTTTCCCGCTTCCGCGAATAATCCGACGGAACATTATAGTTATGATGGCATTTTTTCGCCACAACTTTCTTTTTTATTCAAGCCAAATGAAATTCAGACTTTTTACTTTTCTGCAAGCCGAGGATTTTCTCTTCCTGCAACCGAAGAAACTTTAACGAGTACAGGAAATATCAATCAAAACATAAAACCTGAAACGGGTTACAATTTTGAATTGGGAAGCAAACTACATCTTTTCAGTAAAAAATTATATGCTGAAATTGCGGTTTATCGAATGGAGATTAAAGATTTATTGGTTGCCAAAAGAATCGGCGATGATCAATATGAAGGCGTAAATGCTGGAAAAACGTTTCATGAAGGAATCGAAATTGCATTAAAACACAATTGGGCAATCAATCGAAATTTCAATCTAAACTCTTACGCAGGCGCTTCCATCGGAAATTATGAATTCAAAGAATTTGTAGATAACGGAAATGATTATTCTGGAAATAAATTAACTGGAGTTCCAGTGAATACTGCAAGTGCAGGTTTTAATTTCAATACGAATTCAG
>NZ_DASWYK010000099.1:0-11609 GCF_036405015.1 Flavobacterium sp.
AGGAAATTAGTGTAATTCGTGGCAAACCTTTTTTAAATTTGAGAAACTAAAAACTTAAACAATGGAAATTATAAAATGGGGAATTATTGGCTGTGGAAATGTAACCGAAGTCAAAAGCGGCCCAGCTTTTCAGAAAGCTCCAAACTCAGCTTTAGTTGCCGTTATGCGAAGAGATGCAGCACTTGCAGAAGATTATGCCAAACGTCATAACGTTCCAAAATGGTATTCAAAAGCTGAAGATTTAATAAATGATCCAGAAGTTGACGCTGTTTATATTGCCACTCCTCCATCTTCTCATAAAGAATACACTATTTTATGTGCTAAAGCCGGAAAACCAGTTTATGTTGAAAAACCGATGGCTTTAACTTTTGAAGAATGCAACGAAATGATCAGCGTTTGCAAAGAACATAATGTTCCTTTATTTGTTGCCTACTACAGAAGAGCTTTACCGCGATTCTTAAAAATAAAAGAAATTATAGATCAAGGAAAATTAGGAACCATTAGACATGTCAATTGTGTTTTATATCACCCTTTCGAGCAGCGCTATGATGACGAAATCAACCTTCCTTGGACTGTTTTACCACATATTTCTGGAGGCGGAATTTTTGTCGATTTAGCTTGTCATACTTTAGATTTCTTGGATTTTGTTTTAGGTCCGATAAAATCTGTCCGCGGACATGCTACTTCTCAATTAATGGCTTATCCTGCTGAAGATGCTGTTTCGATGTCGTTTTTATTTGAAAATGGAATTCACGGCTCTGGAATCTGGAATTTTGCAAGTTTCGAACGTTATGATAATACTGAAATTGTTGGTGATAAAGGAAAAATTTCATTTTCGACTTTTGGAAATGATCCTTTGCAGATTCAATATGCAAATGGAGAAAAAGAAAGTATTACAATAGAAAACCCGCTTCATATTCAGCAGCCATTTATTGAAACTGTTATTGCTGATCTTTTAGGTAACGGAACTTCCCCATCTAAAGGAACTTCTGGCGCCAGAACAACTTGGGTTATTGATCAGGTTTTGAAGGAATTTAGAGAGGCTTCGAAATAAGCGCCATTTTTTGTCATTTCGAGGAACGAGAAATCACACGCGGCAATCGCCAAAGATTAAGTATAAAAAAAGAGGATATTCTTTCGAATATCCTCTTTTATAAAATATAATAACGGAATAAAATTATAGACTGTATTTGATCCCTAAAGTTAATCCTAAACCTGAAATTCCAACATAAGAACTTAACTCGTCCATTTTTTCATTTGGTCTTGTTGTATCACTTGTATCAGATGTTGCCGTGTTTGGATTAAATAGCGGATTATTAGAATTTACGTCTAATTTTTTGTGATAATTTGTGTATCTCTGAGACGTATTTCTAGTTGCTAAAGCATCTTGTCCGTTTACAGTGTATTCTGTTGTTTCTTTAGATTTTCCGTGAACAGTAAAGTTTCTGTATTCCAATTCAGCAAAAGCAGAAATATGTTTTCCTAATTTATAAGATGTTCCTAATGCTGCCATAAATCCAATTGTTGGGTTTGGTTTTACTACATCTTTAGAATAAATATTATTTGTTTGCACTACATTATTACCAACATAAGATGTAAGTTCTCTATCTGTTTTAATATCTAATGTCCCGTGAACTGGAACAATAACTCCAACTTTAGTATATGGCTCAAAACCATGAGCTTCTCCTAAAAACATTACAATAGAAGGCGCTAAATCAAATGCTTTAATCTGTCCATCAGCAGTAAAACTAATATATGTTGCAACATTATTAGCAGCATCATATCCATAAAGTCTATCTACCGTTTGAGCCATTGTCTTACTATTACTTACATAATAATTTGCAGACATTTCGACTCCTAAACGTGTAGAAAAACGGTAACCTGCTGTAATACCACTTCTAAAACCTTGTCCAAATGATCCCGTTATACTTTCTCTTGAAACCAATTTATTGTTAGTTAAAGTACCTGAATAAATATCTCTATTAGGAGCTTGTCCTCCTACTTCAGGAAATTCTGTTGAAGCTGTTTGGTTGAAATACGACCCACCTAATTTAAAATACCAGCTTTCTGGTTTATCTGCTTTCTCCGTTGTTTGCGCTATTGTGGTCATTGAGCAAACTAATAATCCTAATAAAAATAGGTTCTTTTTCATAATTCTCATTTATTGATTTATACAAACTTAGATTATTTTAACATATTCTTACAGTTTGTACGGTTAGACTTGGAACGAAATCGTTGTAATTTTGAACAATATTACTAAAAAACTATTATGCGTGCATATTTTTTAACATAAAGATTTTAACATCTGTTTGAATTTTAACTGTTGAAATTTTAGTTTAATTTAAAATTAATTTGCATTTTCTCCAATTCCTGCAATAACTCAGCTGAAATTCTAACTTTTAAACGGCGACTTGGCATCGTAAGTTTAGTCACTACTTTAATTTCTTCAACTTCATTTACCTCTTGGATTTTTGTATCTTCAAGTGCCGCATCTTCATTCTCATTTTCACTTTCAAAAACAGCATCTTCGGTTTCAAAATCTGCTGGAGTTTCTACCTCAACCAATTTTTTTATTTTTTCTAATTCCATAATTTCAAAAGTCACAGCATGCTCTCCTTTATTTTCAGCAAATAAATGACTCAGTTTATGAATAAACTCTGGATGAAGATCTTTAATATTCAGTAAAACGATTAGCTTTTTAGCGAAAGCTTCTAGAATATCCTGCAATTGTCGAATCTCCACAAACTGCATTCTAGGATCTGATTTTTTCCCTGTATCGTGATTTACCCACCCGTCTTTGATCAATATTTTCAAAAAGGCAAAATTGTTCTGAATCAAGAAATGGCGGAATTTTAAATATTCTTCACCAAAAATCTTAAACTCATAACTTTCATCATAACCTTCTAAATTGAATGCCGCCCAGCCTTTTCCGTTTTTGGCTACACGATGCTGAACGTTATTGATAATTCCTGCAAAGTGTAAATTCTTTCCAACATATTCATTCATACTTTTTAATGCTTCCAATCGGGCATTACAGAAGTATTTCATTTCAAACCTAAAATCATCAAGCGGATGCCCAGAAATATAGATTCCAACAACCTCTTTTTCTTTTGCCAGTTTTTCCATGGTACTCCAGTCTTCACATGGCGGAACAACTGGCTCAGCAATCTGGACTTCGCTGGCTTCTCCAAATAAACTTACTTGCGAAGAGTTTTCATTTTCCTGAAACTTCGATCCGTAACGCATTGCTTTTTCGTAGAAAGTAATTCCATCCCCTTCATCATGGAAATATTGGGCACGAGTTGTCCCTTCAAAAGAATCAAAACCTCCGGCTAATGCTAAATTCTCAATCGCTTTTTTGTTGGCTGCACGCAAATCAATTCGCTTCGCCAAATCAAAAATCGATTTATATCTTCCATCTTTTCTGTTTTCTACAATCGTTTCTACAGCTCCAGAACCTACTCCTTTAATCGCTCCCATTCCAAAACGAACTGCATAATCATCGTTTACAGTAAATTTATAGTAGGATTCATTTACGTCTGGTCCAAGTACTTGTAATCCCATACGTTTACATTCTTCCATGAAAAACGAAACCTGTTTGATATCATTCATGTTATTGGAAAGTACCGCTGCCATATATTCTGCAGGATAATGTGCTTTCAAATAGGCTGTTTGGTACGCAATCCAAGCATAACAAGTCGAGTGCGATTTGTTGAAGGCGTAACTCGCAAAGGCTTCCCAGTCTTTCCAGATTTTCTCTAGAACTTTAGCGTCGTGACCTTTTGCTGCAGCTTGTTCAACAAACTTAGGTTTCATTTTATCAAGTACGTCTTTTTGTTTCTTACCCATCGCTTTACGCAAGACGTCGGCCTCACCCTTTGTAAATCCTGCCAAAGACTGAGACAAAAGCATTACCTGCTCTTGGTAAACTGTAATTCCGTAGGTTTCTGATAAATATTCGGCACAGGCATCTAAATCGTATTTGATTTCCTCATCACCGTTTTTTCTTCGAACGAAAGACGGAATATACTCCAAAGGCCCCGGACGATACAAGGCGTTCATGGCAATTAAATCTCCAAATACCGTTGGTTTCAGATCTTTCATGTATTTCTGCATCCCAGGCGACTCATATTGGAAGATTCCAACAGTTTCACCTCTTTGGAAAAGCGCATACGTTTCTTCATCATCAATTGGAAAAGTATCTGGATTTAGTTCGATTCCTGTTCTGTATTTTACCAGTTTTACAGTATCTTTTATCAGCGTAAGGGTCTTCAGACCCAAGAAGTCCATTTTCAGCAATCCGGCACTTTCTGCAACCGAGTTATCGAACTGTGTTACATACAAATCCGAATCTTTTGCAGTGGTAACCGGAACGTAATTCGTAATATCCGATGGCGTAATGATTACCCCACAGGCGTGAATTCCCGTATTACGCATCGATCCTTCAAGAATTTTTGCCTGCTGAATGGTTTCTCCTGCCAAATCATCTTCATTGGCAATCGCGATTAATTCTTTTACATTATCAAATTCGTCCGAACGAAGTGCTTTTTTAACTTCCTCTTCACTTTCCGAAATAAAACGCGCCAAATTCCATTTTGACGGCATCATTCCTGGAATCAGTTTCGCAATTCTATCGGCTTCAAATAAGGGTAAATCCAGTACACGCGCCGTATCACGAATCGCCGATTTGGTTGCCATTTTACCATAAGTGATAATCTGCGCTACCTGTTTTTGACCGTATTTGTTGATTACGTATTCCATTACACGTCCACGACCCTCGTCATCAAAGTCGATATCAATATCGGGCATCGATACACGATCCGGATTTAGGAAACGCTCAAAAAGTAAGTCGTATTTAATTGGGTCAATATTTGTAATTCCAAGGCAATACGCAACCGCAGATCCGGCTGCAGAACCACGTCCAGGTCCTACCGAAACGTCCATTTTTCTTGCCTCGGCGATGAAATCCTGTACAATCAAGAAGTAACCCGGATATCCTGAGTTTGAAATCGTCATTAATTCAAAATCCAGACGTTCTTGAATCGATTCGGTAATTTCGCCATATCTTCTTTTTGCCCCTTCCATTGTAAGGTGGCGCAAGTATTTATTTTCCCCACGAACACCTCCGTCAGCTTCATCTTCAGCAACTACAAATTCGTCCGGAATCTCGAATTTCGGAAGCAATACATCACGATAAAGTGAATACCCTTCAACTTTATCTATAATTTCCTGAATGTTGATAATCGCTTCTGGCAAATCAGCAAAAAGCTTTTTCATCTCGTCTTGCGACTTGAAATAGTATTCCTGATTTGGAAGTCCGTAACGGTAACCACGACCACGACCAATTGGCGTTGCCTGCTTTTCACCGTCTTTTACACACAATAAAATGTCGTGTGCATTGGCATCTTCTTTATTTAAATAATAAGTATTGTTGGTTGCTATTAATTTGACATTGTGTTTTTGAGAGAACTCAATCAGGGTTTTGTTGACACGATTTTCGTCTTCCTGATTGTGGCGCATTACTTCCAAGTAGAAATCTTCGCCAAATTGTGCTGCCCACCAAATTAAAGCTTCTTCGGCTTGGTTTTCACCGATATTCAAGATTTTACTCGGAATTTCTCCGTATAAATTCCCAGACAAAACCATGATATCGCCTTTGTATTGCTCAACAATCTTTCTGTCAATTCTCGGAACATAATAAAATCCGTCAGTATAGGCAATCGAAGCCATTTTAGCCAAGTTATGATATCCGGCTTTATTTTTAGCCATTAAAACAACTTGATAACCGTTGTCTTTTTTGCTTTTATCTAAGTGATTCTCGCAAATGTTGAATTCACAACCTACAATAGGTTTCACCTCTGTTTCAGTTGGTTCTTCACCTGCTTCAACTAATGCTTTATTTTTTCCAGAAGCCGCTTTATTGTGATTCATAACAGCGCTCACAAAATGGAAAGCTCCCATCATGTTCCCTGTATCGGTCATGGCCACGGCTGGCATTCCGTTTTTAGCGGCAGCTGCCACAATATTTCCAACTCCAATAGTCGATTGCAAAACCGAAAACTGGGTATGATTGTGTAAATGCGCAAATTTTGCTGCTTTAAAATCAGCTTTATCTTCTTCTGAAACAACAGTCTCTTTGCCTTCTCCAGCAAGAGCTTTAAGCTGTTCTCTGATTTTATCAGAAGCCGCTTTTAAGTTGATATGTTTTAAACCAATTAACTTAAATGGCTCCGCATTTCTTTCTTGAAATTCTTTGAAATACTCTTTAGGAACATCAAGTTCTTCTTTGGTGAAAACCTCTCTTCTAACCAATTCTAAGAAACAACGCGTAGTTGCCTCAACGTCGGCGGTTGCGTTGTGCGCTTCAGCGAAAGGCTGATCGAAAAGGTAGCTGTGTAATTCGGTCAAAGTTGGAAGTTTAAATTTTCCTCCACGACCTCCAGGAAGCTGTAATAATGAAGCCGTAACTTCGGTACAGGTATCCAAAACAGGCATCGAACTCATTTGAGATTCTACTCCCATTCTATGGAATTCGGCTCCCATAATATTAACGTCGAAACCTAAATTCTGACCTACAATATATTTGGTTTTGCTTAATGCAATATTGAATTTCTCCAAAACTTCAGCCAAAGTGATTCCATCGGCTTCTGCCAATTCAGTCGAGATTCCGTGAATACGCTCAGCATCATACGGAATATTAAATCCTTCTGGTTTTACCAAATAATCCTGATGTTCGACAAGCTGTCCCATTTCGTCATGAAGCTGCCAAGCAATCTGTATACAGCGAGGCCAGTTATCAGAATCTGTAATTGGGGCATCCCAGCGTTTTGGTAATCCGGTTGTTTCGGTATCGAATATTAAATACATATAGTGAAAATACAAAAATTAAATTCCAAATTCCAAGTCGCCACCATTGCAAAATACTGACAACATGAAACATAACAAAATGCGAAATGAAAAATGGAAGGAATTCAAATTTACGCTTTTTTTGGAGAAATTAAAGTCCAAAATTGTTAAACAAAACAACTTGTTTTGACAAAAATATCATTAGCTTTAAACATTTTAACAATCTAAATTTGACAATAGTTTATTTCTAAACTTGATACAGAGGATTTAATTAAATTCTAAACATAAAAATTTTAATCAAAATTCTATGAAAAAATACTTTCCTCTCTTTCTGATTATTCTAATTAGTTGTTCAAAAAAGAATCCTATTGAAAAATCTTTAGAAACAAAGTCCGATGAATATTGGTGTTATTACACTAATTGTGACTCTTATTTTACCTATTTCAAGTTTAAGGACAACAAATTATCGTACCGATATAATATAGATGAAGACGGAAAATTTAGTACTAGACCCGAAGATCCGTTTATGCCTGAAGATCCGCAAAAATGGTCTGTTTCTGAAGACAGCATTATGACTTGGGGAAATTTTTCTTATGATGTTGTAAGTTATAACGATAAAGCAATTGTTCTTGTTTACCAAACAAAGGAAAAGCCATATCTGAATTACCTTTTTTTAATCAAAGAAAAAGAAAGTGATTTTAAAAAATATTCGGACGATTATAACGAAAAAAGGCTATATAATCCTGAAAAATACAAAACACATAAATAAAATTTAAAACCCAATCCAACTTCAATAAAATAAATTTTAATAATGAAAAATAAATCTGCAAAGAAACTTAGGATACAATATGTTATTTCATGTTTTTTAATCTATTTTATTTCAGTCAGTTGCAATCAAAGTATTGAACCGAAAATTAATAATTCTATTCAAAATTTAATTGAAAAATATCCTCAATTAACAGCTGAAAAAAAATCAGAAAAAAGTAAAGAATTTAAGTTCGTGAAAAGTGTGCGGGAAGGCGAATTCAATATCGAAATCCAACTTTATTCACAACCTGAAGGATATAAAAACAGAAATCATATTTTAGTATTTATTAATGGTAAAAAACAAATTTATGCCATGCCTCTTTTTAATAGCAAATACAGAGATTATTGGGAATTCTCATTTGATAAACTATTACAAAATGTGCCCAAAACAAATACAACTTTTACAAATCAACTTAATTCAGGCATAGATGAGCTGATTAATAATAGCGATCGAAGAAAATCAAATAAAAGGTATACATTAATCAACGAGATGCTTACTTCTGTATTAAATTGCAAAAGAATTGAAGAAAAAGACAGCAGCAGTGTACTTCATACTTTAAGAGGAAGTTATGATATTCCTGATGAAAATATCGATTCAGCTAAAATCAGATTACGTAAAAATTACGAGTTAATGAAACGAGAATGGCATCCAGAAGAATTTTCATATAACTACAATTGTTACTTCGACGAAACCAATGCTAGAGTTTATCAAATAGAAAATCTTGGAAATAAATTTAAAATTAAAACATATAGAATGGATTACGGATTTCATTATATAAATCTTTAAAATCTTCGATTATTTATTTTGAATACTCATTGCCAAAATCAAAAAATTTATTGATTACAACCAGTCTTTCAGCAAATTATTCAAAAAGAAAACCAGTCTTACTCCTGCAGAGTTTGAAGACTCATTAAATTAATCCAGCCTATTCTCTTTTTATTTTTCCAAAAAAGAGATCGGTTTTATTCTTTTTTGGACTTAATTTTGAGCTTCCATTTCATAAATTTACATAAAAATTTACCTCTTGGATGTCGTAGTATTTAGGCGTTTTATTGAATCTAAATAACATGCAAAAAACATCCTTTTATGCCTTATAAAACCCAAAAAAAGAAGATTTGGCAAAGAAATCAAAACTAACAATTATTACTATTTTTATTTATTTTGTTACATATTTTCAAATAAAAACCTCTATTTTATAGCAGTTTTGAGATAAATTTGCAAACTATTAAAACAAAAAACAATTAAGCAGAATTAAATCTGAAAAAGAAAAACAAAATCAGTTTCTAAATCATTTTTCTTCCAAATTTTAGTTTACAAAAGCCTATTTTTTATTTGTAAATCAGTTTGGGTATCGTATATAATGAAATATCGAAATTGACGCTTTTTTATCTTTTTTTACTTTTGTTTTGCTATTATAATGAACAGGAAATTGCTGTGGTTATAGAAATTACAATTAAAAAAAATAAAAAATGAGTAAGACATTATTTGACAAAGTATGGGATTCACATGTTGTGCGTAAAATTGAAGATGGGCCAGATGTGTTTTTTATTGACCGCCATTTCATTCATGAAGTTACGAGTCCTGTTGCTTTTTTAGGATTAAAATCAAGAGGCGTTAACGTTTTATACCCACAACGTACTTTTGCAACTGCAGACCACAATACACCAACCATAAACCAACATTTACCAGTTCAGGATCCTCTTTCTGCTAATCAGCTTCAAGCTCTTGAAGACAATGCAAACGAATACGGAATTTCGCACTGGGGATTAGGTCACCAAAAAAATGGAATTGTACACGTAGTTGGTCCTGAAAACGGAATTACTTTGCCTGGTGCTACTATTGTATGCGGGGATTCACATACGTCTACTCACGGTGCTTTTGGAGCTATCGCTTTCGGTATCGGAACATCTGAGGTCGAAATGGTGCTTTCTACGCAATGTATTATGCAGCCAAAACCAAAGAAAATGCGTATCAACGTAAACGGACAACTAAGTAAAGGTGTTGGACCAAAAGACGTTGCGCTTTATATTATTGCTCAATTAACTACTTCTGGAGGAACAGGTTACTTTGTTGAATACGCTGGTGATGTTTTTGAAAACATGACAATGGAAGGTCGTATGACAGTTTGTAACTTAAGTATCGAAATGGGTGCTCGTGGAGGAATGATTGCTCCTGACCAAACTACTTTTGATTTCTTAGAAGGAAGATTATACGCTCCAAAAGGAGAAGCTTGGACTAAAGCTGTTGAATATTGGAAAACACTTAAAACAGATGCTGATGCTGTTTTTGATGCTGAATTAAACATCAAAGCGGAAGATATCGAACCAATGATTACTTATGGTACTAACCCTGGAATGGGAATTGGTATTACAAAACATATCCCGAATGCCAAAGAAGTTGAAGGTGGTGAGGAAACTTACAAAAAATCTTTAGCTTACATGGGCTTCAACGAAGATGATGTAATGATCGGAAAACAAATCGATTATGTTTTCTTAGGAAGCTGTACAAACGGACGTATTGAAGATTTTAGAGCTTTCGCTGAAATTGTAAAAGGAAGAAAAAAAGCAGATAATGTTACAGCTTGGTTAGTTCCTGGATCTCACGTTGTTGAAGCACAAATTAAAGAAGAAGGAATTTTAGATATCTTAACAGAAGCTGGTTTCGTATTACGTCAGCCTGGATGTTCTGCTTGTTTAGCAATGAACGATGATAAAGTTCCTGCTGGAAAATATGCAGTAAGTACTTCAAACAGAAACTTTGAAGGTCGTCAAGGTCCTGGTTCTAGAACTTTATTAGCAAGTCCAATTATGGCTGCTGCTGCTGCTGTTACAGGAAAACTAACAGATCCGAGAGAATTATTTTAGATTGAAGATTTTAGATTTCAGATTGCTGATCTAAATTCTTCAAATAAAATTGACTAACATTATTTAATACAAAAACATTTTAGATGCTGTGTTTTAAGTTTTCAAAAGAAAATCTAAAATCTAAAATCTAAAATCTAAAATTCCAAAAAATGGCATACGATAAATTTAATATACTTACAAGCAGCGGTGTACCGTTGCCAATTGAGAACGTAGATACAGATCAAATCATTCCAGCTCGTTTCTTGAAAGCTACAAAACGTGAAGGTTTTGGAGACAACCTTTTCAGAGACTGGAGATATAATGGAGACGATACTCCAAAAGCAGATTTCGTTTTAAATAACCCAACTTACAGCGGAAAAATTCTTGTAGGAGGAAAAAACTTCGGTTCTGGATCTTCTAGAGAGCACGCTGCATGGGCAGTTTACGATTACGGATTCCGTGCTGTAGTTTCTTCTTTCTTTGCAGATATCTTCAAAGGAAACTGTCTGAACATCGGAGTTTTGCCAGTACAAATCAGCCCAGAATTTTTAGCTAATATTTTCAAAGCTATCGACGCTGATCCAAATACAGAATTAGAAATCAATCTTCCTAACCAAACCATTACTTTATTGTCAACTGGTGAGCAAGAGTCTTTCGCTATTAATGGTTACAAAAAAAATAACCTAATTAATGGTTTTGACGATATTGATTATTTACAAGATATGAAAGAGGACATTAAAGCTTTCGCTGATAAACTTCCTTACTAAAAAATCAGGTTCAGTCCTTTGAGACCCGACAGGTTTTTGAAACCTGTCGGGTCTTTATAAGTTAAACAAAAAATTAGAACGCGGATGAAGCAGATTTGCTATCGCAAAGACGCGAATTTGCGAGGATTTTTTCTTTAACTAAAAAAAATAAAATCAGTTTTTATCCGCGTCTTCGCGAAGGCGAATCCGTAAAATCTGCGTCCAATTACATCAGAATTATAATATCAATATGGAAAAAAGAAAAATTGAAATAATGGATACGACACTTCGTGATGGTGAACAAACCTCAGGAGTATCATTTTCTGCTGCAGAAAAACTGACCATTGCGCAATTGTTGTTGGAGGA
>NZ_DASWYK010000100.1:0-4510 GCF_036405015.1 Flavobacterium sp.
ATATCTAAATATTAAGTTCGCAAAGCTTTGTCCACACCAAGCTTTGCGAACTTCAATCGAAGATTTTCTCAAAAAAACTTTGCGCTTCTTTGCGAATACTTTGCGTACTTTGCGGTTAAGAGAATATCTTTTTTTAACGCAAAGAACTCTAAGGTATTTTTATTGGGAACATAATCAATACTCAAACAAATCCCTTTTAAAGGCTTTATAAGCCTAAAATAGGACGTTCGATTAATTTTTTGCAAACATTATTTTTAAAAATCAGAATATGTCTATATTTGCACAAATTAACGCGACACACACATGAAATATAAAAGAATTCTTCTAAAACTTAGCGGAGAGGCTTTAATGGGCGATTTACAATACGGAATTGACCCGAAAAGATTAGGCGAATATGCTGATGAAATCAAGCAAATTCACGATAAAGGAGTAGAAATTGCAATTGTTATTGGAGGAGGAAATATATTTAGAGGAGTTGCGGGAGCAAGCTCTGGTATGGATAGAGTTCAAGGCGATTACATGGGAATGCTGGCAACTGTTATAAACGGAATGGCATTACAAGGCGCTCTTGAAGACAAAGGAATGAAAACACGTTTGCAGACTGCTCTAAAAATGGAATCTATTGCAGAACCATACATTAAAAGAAGAGCTGATCGTCACTTAGAAAAAGGCAGAATTGTAATTTTTGGTGCTGGAACTGGAAATCCATACTTTACAACTGATACAGCGGCTGTTTTAAGAGGAATCGAAATCAACGCCGATGTAATCTTAAAAGGAACTCGTGTTGACGGAGTTTATGATTCTGATCCAGAGAAAAACGCATCTGCTGTAAAATTTGATTTCATTTCTTTTGATGATGTAATCAAAAAAGGATTGAATGTAATGGATACAACTGCATTTACTTTAAGCCAGGAAAACAAATTGCCAATCGTAGTTTTTGATATGAACAAAATCGGAAACTTATTGAAAATTTGTGCAGGCGAAAACATAGGAACTGTAGTAAATATATAGTCATCAGTAGCAGTTTATCGTCAAACACAAGACATTAACTGAAAACTGAGAATGAAAACTGAAAACTAAAAAAAAATGACTGAAGAAATAGACTTTATTTTAGAAAGTACTGAAGAATCAATGAACGGTACGATTGCACACTTAGAGAAAGAATTTCTTAACATTCGTGCAGGAAAAGCTTCTCCAGCAATGCTTGGAGGTGTGTTTGTTGATTATTACGGATCTCAAACTCCGCTTTCGCAAGTATCTAAAATCAGCGTTCCAGATGCAAGAACAATTACATTGCAGCCATTTGAAAAAAACATGCTGCAAGCAATTGAAAAAGCTATTTTGATCGCTAACATTGGTTTTAACCCAATGAACAATGGTGACATGGTAATTATCAGCGTACCGCCATTAACAGAAGAGCGTCGTCGTGATTTAGCAAAACAAGCAAAATCTGAAGCAGAAGATGCTAAAATTGGTATTCGTAACTCTCGTAAAGATGCTAATACTGATATCAAAAAATTAGAAAAAGAAGGAACTTCTGAAGACATTTGCAAATCTGCTGAAGAAGAAGTTCAGAACTTAACTAACGCTTACATCAAAAAAATCGATGAATTATTGGCTTTAAAAGAAGCTGAAATCATGAAAGTGTAATTAGTTTTGTCATAAAATAAAAAATCCGTCTGGTTAATTGTATCAGACGGATTTTTTTATTGCTATTTTTGCATACGAAAAATTAATTCTTTTCGTTTTTGAAACTATATCATTCTGTATGAAGCTATTTTGTTTTTTGACTTTGTTTTTTACGCTTACTCTTCAGGCGCAAATTCAAATAAACGGAATCGTCACCGATTCAAACAACAAACCTCTTCCGTTTGCTACCATTACCACTTCAGAAAACAACAACACTATTACAGATGTTGACGGAAAGTTTATTTTTAAAATCAGTACATCGGCCACTACTTTAACGGCATCTTATGTAGGTTTTCAAACTAAAACTATTGCATTATTAAACAGCAAGACTTTTTATGCTGTTTCGCTTGTACAACAAACAGACGACTTAAAAGAAGTAATTGTTTCTAATGAAAATCCGGCTTTAACTATAATCCGAAAAGTTATTGCTGCCAAATCGCAGAACAATCCGCAGAAAAAACTCAATAATTTTGAGTACAAAACATATAACAAACTTATTGTAACAGCGAATTCGGATTCAATTGATGGCAGAATCGACTCTACTGCATCGTACAAAGATTTAGACAAAAAAATAATCAATATTGATTCTTCTGATTATAAATTCAAAGAAATTGTAAGCAAACAACATTTATTTCAAACGGAGAAAGTTTCACAATACCAATTTGCAAACAACAAATTGAAAGAAACAGTTCTGGGCACTAAAATAGCTGGTTTTAAACAACCAATTTACGAAGTGCTTGCCTTTAACTTACAGTCTATTTCGATTTACGATCCTAAATACGAATTGTTTGAAACCAAATACGAAAATCCCATTTCAAACACGGCTCCTTCAAGTTACAATTATAAATTATTAGACACTGTCAGCATCAAAGGACGCGATGCTTATATGATTTATTTTAAAAACAAACAAAGACGAAAAGCATCTGGGCTAGAAGGCGTTTTATATATTGATAAAGAAAATTTCGCTGTCGCTAAAGCTGTAATGCGAATCAAAGGTGTTTTGGATATTAGCGGTATTCATGAATTTGAATATAATTCGAAAGAAAAAATCTGGTTCCAGAGCAATACGACTTTTAAAATTGTAAAAGGAAAAAATGATGACGACATTAGAATTTTGGGCGGAACCATTCAGTTTGACGGAGACGTTGAGGAGAATTTTGAACCCAGAAAAAAAGTAGCCTCTGATTTTACTTATCTAATTTCTGAAAGTAATAGTTTCGATATTCGTGTTGGCACTAACAATCCTATTAAGAATCCTTCATTATATATCGAAATTAAAGACGATGCCGCCAAAAAACCAGAAAGTTTCTGGGAAGCTTATCGAAAAGAAAATCTTGACTTAAAAAGCCAAAAAACATATTTATTATTAGACAGTCTTTCTGTAAGCAATCGAATTGAGAAACGCTTGGGAATTGGGCGAAAAATCATCAATGGTTTTTACCCAATCGGGCCAGTTGATCTGGATCTAAAAAAGATTATCAGTTATAATAATTATGAAGGTTTTCGTCTGGGTTTAGGCGGAATTACAAACGATTGCTTATCTAAAAATTTCCGAATTGAAGGTTATACCGCTTACGGAACAAAAGACGGAGTTTTTAAATACAGTTTAGGAGCCGGAGTTTTACTGGATAAATACACCAATACCTGGTTTAACGGATATTACACCGATGACGTTCGAGAGATTGCAAGTACCGTTTTTGCGGTTGACAAACGTGTTTTCAAAATTTATGATCCACGACCAATTAACATTAGTACTTTCTATGAATATGTTGGATGGAGAGGAAATATTCAGACCAAAATTATTCCGAAAACTGAAGCTGTTTTAGAATTTTCAAGAAATTATATCGAACCCAAATTTGATTATCTGTTTAATTACGATGGAAAATTGTATTCAAGTTACATTATGACTACAGCAATGCTTTCGATTGTTTGGGCGCCTTTTAGTGATTTCATGCAGACTCCAACTGGAAGAAATGAATCGGAGAAAAGATTCCCGAGATTTACTTTTCAGTACACACAGTCTTTACCGAATGTATTTGGTAATGATTTTACTTTTAGTAAAATTGATTTCAAAGCAGAATACGAAAAAAAATACTTGAACCGCCAGAAAACAAGTCTTCTTTTACAGGCAGGTTTAGCAATGGGCGATGTTCCAATTACGCATTTATACAATACTTCTCCAAACAACCTGACTAAGGAAACGGTTATACAACGTATTACTTTTTCGGGAAGAAATGCTTTTGAAACAATGTTTTTTAATGAATTTTTCTCAAACGAATACTTTATGTTTCAAATCAAACATGGTTTTGACCGTATTACGATTCTTAAAAAAGTAAGACCATCATTGGTTTTAGTTTCCAGAATGGCTTGGGGAAATATGGAAAAACCAGAACAACATGTTGGACCAGCCTACAAAACTCTTGACAAAGGTTACTTTGAATCGGGAATTGAATTGAACAAAATCTACAAAGGTTTTGGTCTTGCCGGATTCTACCGTTACGGACCAAATCAGTTATTGAAATTTGAAGATAATATTGCAGTTAAGATTTCTTACTTGCTTGATCTAGGTTTGTAAAATTCCTATTGTAGAAATTCCAATCTTTGAACTTAAAAAACTTTGTCAAAGTTTGAAACTTTGACAAAGTTTTATTGAATCCATAAAAAAATCCCAAACTCCAATCGCATTGCATTTGGAATTTGGGATTTTTATTTATTGGAATTTAAAATTAGGGTTTAAGAATCAAAACCGAAGGCGTATTATTGAGCCATGGACTTTGAGATTCTATTAGTTTTTTCCAGCTGTCTAAACTTATAATCATTA
>NZ_DASWYK010000101.1:0-9666 GCF_036405015.1 Flavobacterium sp.
TTACTCTCTTTCTAAGTTGCAAATCAGCAGACAATCTGTTGTTAATTGAATATAAAAATAAAGCTTCCCACGATATTAAAGTAGATAGTGTAAAAACATTTACTTATGGTTTGGTATTTGTTTCTCCAGTTGACGCTGAAATGAAAATTCAAGACACAAGAAATTATAAAAGAGATAGTGTATATAAAAAATACGGTTTATATATTCGAAATCAAGGATGTGTTATAGGAGATAAAGAAATGGATAAAGCGGTGAAAGCTTACCATAAAATAACAGATGTTTATCTCGAAAATAGAAACGGTAAGAGATGGCGAGAAAAAATGAACGAAGAATTAAATAATATTGATAAGAAATAAGAGAATCATTTATTAAATCAATTTTATAAATAAGAACATAACTAAAAAGTAATAATTATCATATTTCGAATAAAGTACAGCGTTTACTTTTGCCGAAATTTTAAAAACAAATAAAAGCTTAAAAGCAAAAACATAATGAAAGGCGTATTATTAGTAAACTTAGGTTCTCCAGAAAGTCCAACTCCAAAAGACGTAAAACCTTATTTAGATGAATTTTTAATGGATAAATATGTAATTGACGTTCCATATTTATTAAGAGCATTATTAGTTCGTGGTATTATTTTAAGAAAAAGACCTGAAGAATCGGCACACGCTTACGCGAAAATTTGGTGGGAAGAAGGTTCGCCATTAGTAGTTCTTTCAGAAAGAATGCAGAAAAAAGTACAGCCTTTAGTAAACGTTCCAGTTTCATTGGCAATGCGTTACGGAACTATGACAATCGAAAAAGGACTTCAAGAATTAAACGATAAAGGAGTTACCGATGTAATGCTTTTTCCATTATATCCGCAATATGCAATGGCTTCAACTTTGACAATTTTGGTTAAAGCCGAAGAAATTCGCAAGAAGAAATTTCCACACATGAAATTTACAGATGTTCCTGCTTTTTACAATAAACCAGATTACATCAAAAACTTAGCAGATTCAATTCAGAAACATTTAGTTGGATTTGATTATGACCATTTATTGTTTTCGTATCACGGAATTCCAGAGCGTCATATCCGCAAAACAGATGTAACGAAATCACATTGTAAAATTGACGGTTCATGCTGTAACACACCATCTCCAGCGCATGAGTTTTGTTACCGTCATCAATGTTACGAAACAACAAAACAAGTCATTAAATTATTAGGTCTTCCAGAAGATAAATACAGTTTGACTTTCCAATCTCGTTTAGCAGGAGATAAATGGCTTGAACCTTATACTGATGTTGAAATTGATAATATGCCAGCAAAAGGAATTAAGAAATTAGCGGTTGTAACGCCAGCATTCGTTTCTGATTGTCTTGAAACTTTAGAGGAAATCGCAATGCGAGCTAAAGAAGATTTCGAAGCAAATGGAGGTGAAGAATTTTTAGCAATTCCATGTTTGAATGACGATGACGAATGGTGTCAGACAGTAAGTAATTGGATTAACGATTGGGCAAAGTGATAGTAAATTTTATAATGGATCAGGTAAAAAAAATCTCGATTTTCTGTTTTGTCCTTATAACGATGATTGGATGTAAAAACAGAGAGACTTTTGTAAACAATAGTTTCTCTGATAAAACTTTCAATTGGGAAATTGCTATTCCAGATGACTATGAAAAAGTTGATTTAAAGGAAAAAGGAGCAATTAAAGGAGATACGGCTTTAGTGAAAAATAAACATTTAATTGTTGCTTTTAAGAGAGATAAAACTAATTATTTTTCAGCTAATTACGATAATTTGACAGGAAATGATGTTCAGGCGATTGATCTAAAGATGAAATTAAAAGATTTTCTCCTTCTAAAGAATATTGGTCAAATTTATCCAAAAGGCCAAATGGGAGATTATGCTGTAAGTACAGAAAATATTTCAGGTTTGGTTTTTAGAAAATCTAAAATTGAAATTACAGAAGAGGGAAAAAAAGTGGCAACATTAGTGATTTTTTCCAGAATTTTTAATGACAAAACCTTTGTTGCATCCATAGTTTATGAAGATGAAGATTATGGTAACGAAATGATTGATCTTTTTAAAAAATCTACATTTAAGAAATAATGGAATACTACAACTATCTAAAATCGCTGCATCTTATTTTTGTAATCACTTGGTTTGCAGGTTTATTTTATATTGTGCGTTTGTTTGTGTATCAAATAGAAGCCAGTGAAAAACCTTCACCTGAAAAAGAAATTTTGCAAGCACAATACAAAATTATGGCCTACCGTTTGTGGTACATTATTACATGGCCATCTGCGGTTTTGGCGAGTATTTTTGCTTTTTGGATGTTGTTTTTTACAGAAGCAGGTCATATTTGGATCAAAATGCCTTGGATGCACGTAAAATTGTGTTTCGTTTTCCTTTTGTATTTATACCATGGAAAATGCCATCAGATTTTTAAACAACTGCAAAACGATGAGGTAAAATATTCGAACAACTTCATGCGTTTATGGAATGAAGGCGCAACGATTATTTTGTTTGCTGTTGTTTTTTTAGTAGTTTTAAAAAGTGCCATCAACTGGATTTTCGGCGTAATCGGAATTGTTTTATTTTCGGTTTTAATTATGCTGGGATTCCGATTTTACAAACGAATTAGAGAAAAGAAATAGCTTTCAGTCGCAGTGACAGTTTTCAGTTTTACTGAGACTGAGACTGAGATTGAGACTGAATACTAAAAACTATGCTAAACTTCAAAATGTCAATGCTTTCTCTTCGAACCAGGATTTTCCTGTCGATGATTGTATTGATTGTGGTGGCATCTTTTTTATTGGCTTCGATTTCGATTATTCAGTTTAAGACAGAAGCCAAAGAATACCATCAGGAACGTTTAGAACGAAAAGAAAATGCAGTTAAAGAACACATCAATTACGTTCTGGCAACTACAACCTATCCGCTGAAAACCCAAAATCTGGATTTGATTTTTAAAGATAAAATCCACGAACTGGCGCAGATTCACAAAATTGAAATCAATATTTATAGCCTTGACGGAAAACTACTAAAATCTTCCAAAGAGTCTTTTGCCGTTGATAAAGTGGCACCTCCAATTCCTGAGTACATTCTAAAATTGGTTCGTTCTTCGATTGAAAAGCGATTTGTAGATATTAAAACAATCGATGGAGTTAAAAACCGTTCATCTTATAGTTTAATCAAAGACGAAAAATTCAAACCACTCGGAATCTTGAATCTTCCATATTTAGAAGATGACGGTTATTACGACAATGAGTTGAATACGTTCCTTATTCGTTTAAGTCAGGTATATTCTTTTATGCTTATCGTGGCTTTCGCGTTAGCGTATTTCCTTTCAACTTATATTACCAAATCACTAAAAACCATTTCAGATCGTTTGGAAGAAACCAATTTGGATCAGAAAAACGAGAAAATTGTTTTAGAAGCCAACAGCAAAGAAGTCAATTTCTTGATCAAAGCATACAACGGAATGGTGGACAAATTGGAAACGAGTGCCATTAAGTTAGCGCAAAGCGAAAGAGAAGAAGCTTGGCGCGAAATGGCGAAACAAGTGGCGCACGAAATTAAAAATCCGCTTACACCGATGCGTTTGACGGTTCAGAGTTTTCAAAGAAAGTTCGATCCAAGTGATCCAGATGTGAAGCAGAAAATGAATGATTACTCTGAAACCTTAATTCAGCAGATTGATACGATGACGTCTGTAGCTTCGGCGTTTTCGAACTTTGCTTCAATGCCGGCTCAGCAAAATGAAACGCTGAATGTTGTTGAAGTTGTCGAATTGGCTTTGGATATTTTCAACGAAGATTATATTTCTTTCGAAAAAGAAGAAGAAGAAATCATTTCTAAAATGGACCGAACGCAATTAATTCGTGTCATTACCAATTTGGTTAAAAATGCTACTCAGGCAATTCCGGAAAGTCAGTTTCAAAAATCTATTGTGGTTTCAGTAAAAAGAAGAAATGATAATGTTGAAATTGCCGTTAAAGACAACGGTATCGGAATCCAAAAACAAGATATTGGGCGAATTTTCGAACCAAAATTTACTACCAAAACAAGCGGTATGGGACTTGGACTCGGAATTATTAAAAACATCATCGAAAATTATAAAGGAACAATTACCTTTGAATCAACTTACGGAAAAGGAACTACTTTCAGAGTTTCTTTACCTATCACAAACTCATAAAACCAACAGTTATGAACTACGAAAATATCTTAATTTCTATTGAAGAAAAAGTTGCGACAATAACTATTAACAGACCTACTAAGCTAAATGCTTTAAACAAAGCAACGATTAGTGATTTGAGTAATGCCATTCAATCATTAGGACAAAACGACGACGTTCGCGTTATTGTTTTAACCGGAAGCGGAGAAAAAGCTTTTGTGGCTGGAGCAGATATTTCGGAGTTTGCAAATTATACCACTGTTGAAGGTGCTCAATTAGCGGCAGAAGGACAGGAATCTTTGTTTGATTTCATAGAAAATCTTAAAAAGCCAGTTATTGCAGCCGTTAATGGATTTGCCCTTGGAGGCGGATTAGAATTGGCAATGTCTTGTCATTTTAGAGTAGCTTCAGACAATGCTAAAATGGGACTTCCAGAAGTAACTCTAGGATTGATTCCAGGTTATGGAGGAACGCAGCGTTTACCGCAATTAATAGGAAAAGGGCGTGCAATGGAAATGATTATGACTGCAGCGATGATTACCGCAGAGCAGGCAAAAGATTTCGGTTTGGTAAATCATGTTGTACCTCAAGAAGAATTACTGTCGTTTACAAATGTAATCGCTCAGAAAATTATTAAAAATGCACCATTTGCCATCGGAAAAGCTATAAAAGCTATCAATGCCAATTTCAAAGACGGCAAAAATGGTTTCGATACTGAAATCAAATCATTTGGAGAATGTTTCGGAACAGCCGATTTTAAAGAAGGAACAACCGCCTTTTTAGAAAAACGTAAAGCTGAATTTACAGGAAAATAATTTTTCTTAACCGCAAAGGGCGCTAAGATTTACGCAAGGTTCGCTAAGTTTTTTTATTTTCTTTGTGTGCTTTGCGTAAATCTTAGCGACCTTTGCGGTTAAATAATAACATAAAGAGGATAAAAACTTAGCCTCTTAGTATCTCAGAATCTTAGAACCTTAAAAAAATGTACGAACCAATATTTGCCCTTTTTTGTGAACGAGTTAAAGAAAGCATCCAATCCGGAACTTTCGCTAAACTGACTTTGGCCAAAACGATGGGCGATACAGAACTTAAAAATGTGTATTTCCGATTGGTTTTAAATGAAGACAATACATTTTCCATTTCGCTAACTTTCCGATACAAAACAGAAGAAATAGAAAGCATTCATACTTTAGATGAAGCTTTATTGATTTTAGGAACACACATCAAAAATCCTTTTCTAACGGCACTTTTATTTACAACAAATGATGATGTTACCTTCAAAGTAAATAAAAAGAATGCAGGAAGTATTATTGAGCAAGCACCAACATTTAAAAATGCTTCGCCTGTAATGTTGGAAATGATTGAAAAAGGAATTGTTTAAAAACAAATGGTATAAAATATAAAATCCCAAAACCACTGAAGTTTTGGGATTTTTATTTTCTGTGTATCTCTGTGAAAAATCTCTGCGAATCTCTGTGGAACACACCTCTTAAACCAATTTTACAAACAAATTAGAAGCAATTTTATTCGAAATATATAATTCTCTTTCATTGACTTTAATTCGTACCGATAAATCGAAAGATTCTTTAGAAAGGAATTCAATCTTAGAACCCAAAGCAATTTCTTGTTTGTCCAGATATTTCAAAAACTCCGAAGAAGTATCTTTTACACCAACGCAAACTCCCGTTTGATTTTCTTCTAATTCAGATAAAAGCTGTTTTTCAATTTTGATGATTCGGCCGTTAGCATCCGGAATTGGGTCTCCGTGTGGGTCTTCAGTCGGATTTCCCAGAAAATCATCCAAACGATTAATCAATTGTTCCGATTTGATGTGTTCTAATTGCTCTGCAATATCGTGAACTTCATCCCAACTGAAATTTAGTTTTTCAACCAAAAATACTTCCCAAAGACGATGTTTACGAACAATCATTTTGGCAGCCAGTTTTCCATTTTCTGTTAAAGAAACACCTTGATATTTTTTATAATTCACCAAATCTTTTTCAGCCAGTTTCTTAAGCATATCGGTTACAGAGGAAGCTTTCGTTTCCATTATTTCCGCAATAGCGTTAGTGCTGACTTCTGTTTCCAAAGCAGCCGTTAGGTGATAGATTGATTTAAGGTAGTTTTCTTCTGAAAAAGTCATTTTTTTTTGAGGTTCAAAGCTACAAAGTTTCATAGGTTCATAGGGAAACTTTGTCCCTTTGTTCCTCTGAGTCTTTGCACCTTTTATTTAACAATCAACAAAGGTATTGAAATTTTATGTCTCAATTTGTCTACGGTTGTACCGAATAGAATATCTTTTAATCCAGTGTGGCCGTGGGTTCCCATAACGAGAATATCGAAATTGCCTTCGTTTATTATTTTTGGAATTATTTTGTTTGGTTTTCCAAAACCAAGTTCCGTTTTGATTTTGAATCCTTTTTCGGAAAGCATGTCTTTATATTTCAATAATAATTTCTCGTCGATGGTAGTTTCATGATCGTGAACGTGAACACCATACATCAAAGCGCCGACAGTTTCTACAATGTGAATAAGAGTATATTGAGTATCTAATCCACCTAGTTCAAAAGCTTTGTTTAAGGCAGCTTCATCGGCAGTCGAGAAATCTACAGAAACCGCAATGTTTTTAATGCTCTGACTTTCTCTTGGTGAAAACTTCAGTTTAAGATGGTGAGGCGAATGGTTGACATTCTTATTTTTTGCTTTTACAATGAAAGGATTAAAAATGATGTATAATAATAAACCTAAAAAGCCAAATGCCAAAGGAACAACAGTAAACCAAAGAATCATAGGATGATTGGAACTTTCTAACCAAGAAGTAATTTCGTCATAAACCAATTTTGCATTTAAGGATACAATAATGGTAGCGATAATCCAAGAAATGACCTGAGTGGTTCTAGAAATATGAAAACCTTTCATTTTCGATTTATCGCTCACAAAGTGAATTAACGGAATAATGGCAAATCCTAATTGTAAACTCAAAATCACCTGACTTAAAATCAAAAGTTTTCCTGTGACACTTTCGCCATAAATTAAAATCACAATTACTGCTGGAATAATCGCAATCAAACGTGTAATAATGCGGCGTACCCAAGGCTGAATTCTAAAATGAAGATAACCTTCCATTACGATTTGTCCAGCGAGCGTTCCTGTTACGGTCGAACTTTGTCCAGCTGCAATTAAGGCGATGGCAAATAAAGCTGGTGCCCATTTTGTTCCCAAAAGCGGTTCTAGAAATTTGTGCGCATCTTGAATTTCGGCAACTTCAAACATTCCGTTTTTATGGAAAGTGGCGGCTGCAAGAATCAAAATGGCGGCGTTTACAAAAAAGGCAAGGTTTAAGGCAATGGTAGAATCTATAAAATTGTATTTTAAAGCTTGTTTGATTCCTGCAGGAGTTCGGTCAAATTTTCTGGTTTGTACCAAAGAAGAATGCAAGTATAAGTTGTGAGGCATAACGGTTGCGCCAATAATTCCGATCGCGATATATAAAGCAGCCGAGTTTGGAATAGAAGGAACAAGTCCGGCTAAAACTTTATGCATTTCGGGTTCTGCAAAGATCATTTCAAAAATGAAAGAAAAACCGATTATAGCAACCAAAGCAATAATAAAGGCTTCCATCTTACGAATTCCTTTATTGATCAGGAAAAGCAGTAAAAAGGTGTCTAAAACGGTAATTAGAACAGCTTCTAATAACGGAATTCCGAAAAGAAGGTTAATTCCGATTGCCATTCCGAGAACCTCGGCAAGATCGCAGGCTGCAATGGCAATTTCGGCCAGAAAATATAAAATGTAGTTGATGTATTTAGAATACGTTTCTCTAGAGGCTTGCGCCAAATCGCGCTGCGTTACAATTCCAAGTCTAGCACTTAGACTTTGAAGAAGTAAAGCCATCAGGTTACTCATCAATAAAACCCAGACTAATGTATAGCCAAACTGACTTCCGCCGGCAATATCTGTCGCCCAGTTTCCTGGATCCATATAACCGACACTTACTAAATA
The DNA here is from genome assembly GCF_036405015.1 of Flavobacterium sp. Classification (GTDB taxonomy): domain Bacteria; phylum Bacteroidota; class Bacteroidia; order Flavobacteriales; family Flavobacteriaceae; genus Flavobacterium. The sequence goes on from NZ_DASWYK010000101.1 coordinate 8,163, forward strand.
GGCCGGACCTAAAAAAGCTAATATTTTTCGGAATCCTGTTTTTTTATGTTCTGTAGAAACGGATTCGTGGACTTCTTCTAATGATTTGCTCATTGTTAAAATATTGATTTTCCAAATATATAGAAAAATTATATTCGCTCAACAATATTTTTAGGCTTGTCTAAAAGTTAAATGTTAGAATTCAAACATTTTGGGCACAATCCAGAAAGCGTGAAGTTTATTTCGTTTACTTTATAGTTGTGTGGCATAATGTAGCTTGGTTTTACATTTTCAAGACAAGTGATTTCATGACAGTTTTCACAGCTAAAATGGGCGTGATTATGAATATGTACTCTCTGATGCGAATGATTGCATTTTGCATATTTTACCGTTCCGTCCAGATTTGAAATTTTATGAATAATGTCATCATTGACCAAACGATCTAAAATTCTATAAATGGTAACGCGATCGCAAACATCGTTTAATTGTTTTTGAATTTCGGTATGAGACAATGCTGTTTTAGATTTTTCAAATACCTCTAATACAGCTGTTTTCGCGGTAGTATTACGTGTTGTTTTCATTTTTATAAATTAAAAAATTTAACGCAACAATGTTGCATTTGATTTTAATATGTATATTTGCAACAAAATTGCATTAAGTAAAAGTACACAAAATGAAGAAAATAACGACGCCCTTTTACGATATTTTAGGAATTTCGAGCGCAACTATTTGTCTGGTTCATTGTTTGATTTTTCCACTTTTAACCATTCTTCCGTTAGGCTTAAGTCACAATCCTTTTGTCGATTTACTATTTGCTTCAATAGGTTTGTTTGCAATTTTCAAAATTACAAAAAAATCAACTCTTTTGGTTTCTTCTATTTTGATAGTTTCAATGACCTTGATTTGGATCAGTATTTTGGCCGACTTGTTTTTAGAAATTCATCTAGATCTCATTTATTTTGGCGGAATAGGAATGATCATTGGGCATTTGATTAATTACAAATTACACAAAAAACACAATCATTAAAAAGTAGTACTCATGGAAAATAAGAGTTTTGACGTAATTATCGTTGGAGGAAGCTACAGCGGACTTTCGGCAGCAATGAGTTTGGGACGTTCTCTACGTCAGGTTTTGGTTATCGACAGCGGTTTGCCTTGCAACAGACAAACACCGCATTCTCATAATTTTATTACACAAGATGGTGAAAAACCCGCCGTAATTTCGGCGAAAGCCAAATTACAAGTTGATATTTATAAAACAGTTCAATTCTATAATGGACTTGCTGTAAAAGCACTTAAAACAAATAAAGGATTTGAAATTACGACTGAATCTGGAGAAATTTTTAAAGCGAGAAAGGTATTGTTTGCGACAGGCGTCAAAGATTTGCTTCCAGAAATTGAAGGTTTTGCAAATTGTTGGGGAATATCGGTTTTACATTGTCCGTATTGTCATGGTTATGAAGTGAAAAACGAAAAAACAGCCATCATTGCCAATGGCGAAATGGGATTTGAGTTCGCCAAACTG
>NZ_DASWYK010000102.1:0-3285 GCF_036405015.1 Flavobacterium sp.
ACTGTTTTTAATCCTCTAAAAAAAATGGGATATGATTCTGTTTTAAAAAATCAGAAAACAACATTGAAACAAAAATGTAAAAACAATATCTGTTTGGCTTCGGAGTTTGATAATATTTTTTACAAAACCTCCAATTTCAGAATCATTAATTCAGGAATTATAAAATTTTACGAAGACTTTGATTCTCTACAAAACGCAAGAAAAGTTTCTGACCATATTCCTATTTGGTTTGAATTCTCTTTAAATTAAATTACGTTTTAAGTTTCTTCTTTCTCGCTGCTGGAAATAAAACATTGTTCAAAATTAATCGGTAACCAGGAGAATTGGGATGCAAATCTAAAACTGTCGGCGGATCTCCAACTTGATGTTGATAATCTTCTGGATCGTGTCCTCCAAAAAAAGTAAACATTCCTTTTCCTTTTTCACCGTGAATATATCTAGATTCTCCATTAAACTCGCAAGTTCCCATTATCAGAACGTTTGATTTTATTAATGAAGTATCAAAAGAAGTCGTTTGTCCCATAAAACCTTTTACCAATTGTGTATGATTTTGGCAAAGCATACTCGGAATAGGATCCCATTTTGCCGAGAATTCCATTAAAGTAAAATAATCTTTATCCATTACAACTCTTCTTTTTGTTGTCATATCGATATCTGAAAACTCATACACTTCAGGTTTTCTTTCTAACGTAAAATTTTTAAAAGCAAAAGAGTTGTTATAATTTAATTTTGACTGATAATTTGATTCGCTTGGATCTCCATCAAACATAGCTTCACAAATATCTACTCCATCAGCAGAAAGCGCAATATCAAAACTATCTGTAGCAGAACACATGGCAAACATAAAACCGCCTCCCACAACAAAATCCCTGATTTTTTTTGCTACAGCACCTTTTTCTTGAGACACTTTTGCATAACCCAATTTTGTAGCCAATGCCTCAGCATCTCTTTTTTGATCAATATACCAAGGAGTATTTTTATAAGCTGCATAAAATTTCCCATACTGACCTGTAAAATCTTCATGATGCAAATGAAGCCAATCATACATTAAAAGTTGATCGCTTAAAACTTCTTCATCATAAATTGGAGTAAAGGGAATCTCTGCATAAGTAAGTACTAGCGTTACAGCATCATCCCAAGGTTGTTTTCCTTTTGGAGTATAAACCGCAATTTTTGGTGCTTTTTCTAAAATTACCGATTCCATATTTTGTGAAGGACTCGAAATTTCATTTAAAATTGAAGCTTCTTCACTATCTGAAATAACTTCAAAACTAACGCCTCTAATTTTACATTCTTTTCGAATTTCCTCAGCATCTGGAAGCAAGAAAGAACCTCCTCGGTAATTTAACAACCAGCTTGCTTTATAATCTCTACTCAGGCACCAATACGTTATACCATAAGCTTTTAAATGATTCTGTTGTGTAGATTCATCCATTGGAAGCAAGATAAACGATGCCCGAATATTAAATGATATTAAAAGTATAAAAAGGCAGAATAAGCTCTTATTCATCAGAAAAATTATTTTAGTAAAGATATAAAGGAAGACTTAAAAAAAAGAATGCTCACTATTTTTTCTGGCCTAATAGAATGTTAAATAAAGAAACAGGGGTAAATACCTGATTTGGAATGTGTAGAAAAAACAGGTAAAAACACCTATAGGACGCTAGAATAATCTATCTACATTTGCTATCCCAGATCATCAAACTAATCAATGTAAAAAACAACCAACCATGAAGTTTAATGATAGTAATAATCAAGAAAAGGGTATGAATATAATTCAAAAAATAGGTTTATGTGTACTTGTAGTAACAATTATATTGTATTACATCTTGTCAATTCAATTTTTGACAGCAAATTAAATCGTCAAAACTGCTAAGTCATTCTGAATAGCATACACAACTAAACCAGCGATATTTCGTGATTCTGTTTTAAGCAGTAAATTATTTCTGTGTCCTTCTATAGTTCTCGGACTTAAAAAAAGTTGTTCTGCTATTTCTGCAGTTGTCTTTTGCTGGCAAATCAATTGCAATATTTCGACTTCACGAGGCGAAAGAAAATTAGTTTCCAATCCACCTTTCGAATTTTTAGGTGAAACTATGGTTTCTTGAATTGTTTTTAGAACACTTTCGTTATAGTAGAAACCTTTAGCAGCTACTTCATTAATTGTGAGAATTAAATCTTTTGGAGTAGTATTTTTTATCAAATAAGCTACAGCACCAACCTGAATCATATTAGCTATAAATGACTTTGTATCGTAACTTGTCAAAGCAATAATCTTAATATCAGGATATAATTTTCGAATAATTTTTGTGGCTTCAACACCGTTTAAAATCGGCATTTTCAAATCCATAACAATTATATCGGGTTTAATTTCATTTTTATCTAACTGAGAAATAAGCTCATCTCCGTTTGAGGCTTCAAAAATAATTTCAATATTTTCTTCCCTCTGTAATAAAAAAGAAATTCCTTTCCGAAACAAAATTTCATCATCGACTAAGGCAATTTTAATAGCAGCATTCATCTTATTTGATTTTGGTCGTTTAGTTTGGTCTGCCGAATGTACGAAATATGATTCACAAAATACCTAATTACCTTATTTTATTGGCCAAAAACTATATTTAAAGTATATCGTTTGGCCTAAAAAGTGAAGTTTACTATAATTCCGTTATTAATTTCTGAAGTGATTTTTATCGTTCCTTCTAAAAATGAAATACGGCTGTCAATATTTTTCATTCCCAAACCTTTCTGATTCTCATCACTTTTACTGTCAAATCCTACTCCATTATCTTCATAGTCACAAATATTTATTCCTTCTTTAGAGGTAAATGCAATCCAGATTTCTGTTGCTTTACCATGACGAATGGAATTATTCATTAGTTCTTGTAAAATTCTGAAAACATGTAGAAGTCGATCGATATCATTATCATCAAAATCGATTTCATTTTTATAATGTGTTTTTACAGATTTACTACTTTCAAATTCCTCGCACAATTCCTCAATCGCGGCATTCAAACCAAATTTTTCAAAAACTGGCGGTAGTAAATTATGAGCAATTTTTCTAGAATTGTCTAATGCTTTCGTTGTTAAGGCGATTATATTTTCTGTAATTTCAGTCGTTTCTGCTTCTGTAAGATTTGGTGCTGTTAGCAAATGACTGTTTAAAGAAACAATATTTAATTTTGAACTAATATCATCATGAAGATCCTGCGCGATTCTTTTACGTTCTTCTTCTTGTGTAACAATAACAGCATGCAACTGTTCTTTTTGGTATCGAAGTACTAAATC
>NZ_DASWYK010000103.1:0-19938 GCF_036405015.1 Flavobacterium sp.
CTGATTTCAGGATTCGAAAAATTACCAGTCAACACAGCGTTAATCGGAATATTATCCAGTTTTGCAGCATCAGCAGGAGATAATTTCGCAATTAAATTGTTGGCTTCAGTTCCTAGATATTTAGCAGGAACATCAAATTTCAGGTTGTAATTCATAGTTTGATCAAAACCGTGAGTTCCGCCCACTGTAACTTTAATATCTTGGTATTTAATATCAAAAGGTTTTATGTTTACTTTTCCATTATCAAAAGTTAAAGCTGCTTTAATATCGTTCAGGTTTACTTTATTCAAATCGATAAATTTCACATTTGAACTCAAAGCGCTAAGCAAAGTTGAGTTTTGAGAATTAACAGTCGTAGAAAGTAATTGTCCAATTAAATCTCCAGAGATTGATTTTAAATCTGGAGTTAATTCTTTGGCATCCAAATTACCATTTAACTTAATAGTCGAATTTAATTTACCATTGATAATTCCAGCAATAGGAGCAATTTTTTTCATCATGTCCAACTGTGTAAAAGTCTGTGCAATATCCACCTGATTGAACCCAAGGTTCATGTCAAAAGTCGGTACTTTTTCTTTAGTCGAAACTGCTCCATTAAGACCGATAGATCCACCAAAAATGTTGGTTTTAAAATTCTCTAAAGTCGCTTTTTCATCTTTAATCAATAATTTTCCTGAAACATCTTTCAGTTTTAAATTGTCATACAAAACCGTTGTTGCTTTTGCATTTAAGGTACAATTTAAGAAAGCAGGAATTTTCATGGCTTCTGCTGGTTTTGCAGGAGTTTTAGTTTCTGTTTTTGCTGGTTCGCCAGCAGTCATAAAATCATCAACAGCCAATTGGTTTGAGCTCATATTGAAATTCCCTCTCAATTCCTGTTTTTTAAACATAAAACCGTAGAAGTTTTCTAAAACTCCATTAATGCTGATATCACTTTTTCCGGTTGTAGCGTCAAATTGTTTTAAGTTGATTTTACTAGGATTAAACTCTACCAATGCCGTACTAATGTTCATAGATTTATTGTTTTCATCAGTATATTTAAATCCTGATAAACTCATTGTTCCAGCGTTTTTAATGTTTTGGTATTGACTTTTTTCTACAGAAGCCATATCAAAATTTGTAGTAACATCAGCTTTTAAAATACCAGCAAGAGGTTTGTCCATTTTAATTGGATAAGCTTTTGAAAGATTAGCCAGGTTGATTGTTCCTTTCAAAGCGGCATCAACAATCGGATTTACAGTGATATTTTTGATATTCGCTTTAGCGTTAAAAACATCTTGATCAATTCTGAAAGATAGTTTGTCTAAGTTTACATAAGTATCGTTTAGAATTCCAGTTTCATTTATAATTTTAGTGTCAATTACAATATTTTGAACAGATTTTGGAAGATTCGGATATTGGAAAGAAGCATTGTTTGATGCAATTTCAATATTGAATTTAGGAACCGTAGTTTCTGTTAATTCTCCTTTTGCAAAACCATTTACAGTAAAATCTCCCGTAGTCTTAACACCATCCAAGCTCGATGCATAAGCAGAAGGAATTAAACCTAAGAAATTGGTAAAAGAAGAAGTTGGAGTTTTAAACTTCAAATCGTAAATCTGCTTGTTTTCAGCCATTTGAATAAATCCATCAAATTCTAAAGGAAGCTGATTGATTAAAGCTTTGTTTTCTTTAAAAGTATATTTACTTTGATCCAAATCAATTCCAAGAATAGCGTCTAAAGTTAGTTTTACATCTTTCATGTAATTCATTTTATCCATGTCCAATGAAACTTTTGCAGTAGATTTTGTAGTTAAATCTAATTTCGAATTGGTAAAATCTCCAGTTCCTTCGTGATTTAAACTGTCAATGACCATTTTGATTTTAGAACCCTGATCAATGTATCTGAATGTAAAATTCTCAATTTTATAATTTTGGATTTTCAAAGAAAGTGGTTTGCTTGCTTCGTCTTTCTTATCTTCTTTTTTGTCTTTTAAAGCGATGTCAAAGTTTCCAACGCCGTCTTTATTGAAAATAATATTTACTAATCCGTTTGTAGAACTAATTCCCTGAATGCTTAAAGGCTCTTCTTTTCCTTTAAAAAGTTCTTTTACACTCATTTTTAAATTTAATTCGCCTAAAGAAACCAACGTGTCGCCTTCAAAAGGAGCTTTGTTGATAATAACCAGTTTTTCGATTCCGACAGTTGCATTTGGGAAATTTTTAAATAAACTTAAATCAGCATCTTTAAAGCTTACCTTAGCATCAACACTTTCGTTAATAGCTTCGACAATTTTGGCTTTAATCTGATCTTTAAATAAAAAAGGTAAGGCAAATAATGCAGCAACAAACACCACGATTACAATGGCACTTATTTTTAAAACTTTCTTTAGCATATAATTAGATTTGAGGGTTTAATTTTTATAAAATCGACTCATGCAAAAATAGTTTTTTTTAGCAGAGTGCGAAGATAAAGTTTTCTTAAAATGTAAGAATAATACTTATTTTGTTGAATAAAAAAATCCGTCTGAAAGTATTTCAAACGGATTTAGGATCTTGTTTATTTTATTTATTTCTGAATAAATGAAACAATTTTCTCGACAAGTGTTTCCGACAACGGAAGTGTTTCATTATTGTAACTTGCCATATTTGCATTTTGATCGCCATCAATAATTTTCATCATGTGATTCATTTTGTCAATAATAACCATTTCTGCATTTTTATTGGCTTTAGATAAATTTTCGGCATCTTTGACCCCAATCTGTAAATCATTATTTCCCTGTAAAATCAAAACCGGAATTGTCAGTTTACTGATTTCTGTCTGCGGATTGTATTTGAACCACGAAATTAGATACGGTTGAACGCTTGGTCTGAAAAGAGCATTCAGCATTGGATCTACTTTTTTAACTTCAAATCCGTTTTTTAAACTATCAATAATTGGAAAAGTCATATTTTCCAATTGTTTCATTGATTTTGCAGCAATCTGAGTTTTTATAATTTGATCTGCTGGTTCGCCTGCGCCTGCAATCGAAATAAATTTGTCTGCTTTTGCACTGGAAACCATTCCGATTAAGGCTCCTTCGCTATGACCAATTATAATTATTTTTGAAAAACGTTTGTCTTGTTTTAAATAATTAATCCAGCTTTTTGCATCCTGAATGTAGTTTTCAAAAACCAGATTGCTTTCAGATCCGCCAGCTGCTTTACTTTCGCCTATAGCTCTTTTATCGTATCGTAAAGATGCAATTCCGTTTTTAGCCAGATTTTCAGCCAGCATTTTCAAAGAATTGTTTTTCATCATCGGATTGTTTCCATTTCTGTCCGTTGGACCAGAACCTGCAATGATTAAAGCAACCGGAAATTTCTGTGTTAAGTCTGGTGTAGTCAGCGTTCCGAACAGTTGATCATTGTTGATTTTAAGTACTGCCGGACTTTCCTTAAACGTAATTTCTTTTTTGGTTTGAGCATTTAAAACACTCAAAAACAAAACCGTTAAAAAAAGAATTATCTTGTTCATCTTTCAATTAATATATATTGATTCCGTAAGGCATTATCGCCTGAACTCCTTTTTGTTTTTGAAATTTCTTAACTTGCTCAATAAGCATGTAGTTTTCTTCTCCAATTTCTTCTTTTATAAAAGCTTCTTTAGATCTTGCAAAAGGAAGATTGGAAATTAAATCATTAAAAGTTTTTTCGTATTCCGGATAATTCTGAGTGCTGTATTTTTTGATTTTAGCAATTTTAGCAGCCTCAGCTATAGCAGCATTTAAACCGCCAATTTTATCCACTAATCCTAATTTTAAGGCTTCTGTACCAGACCAAACTCTACCTTGTGCAATGGCATCGACTTGCTCAAAAGTCATTTTACGGCCTTCTGCAACGTGAGTTACAAAAGTGTTGTATATTTTTTCAACTCCTTCTAAAGTGAAAGCTTTGAACTTTTCGTCAACAGGCACAAACGGACTATAGTTTGCTGAATTCTCATGAGTTTTAACCTGCTCAGAATTGATTCCTAATTTATTAGCCAAAGGACTAAAATTTGGAAGCATTCCGAAAACGCCTATAGATCCTGTGATGGTGTTGTTTTCAGCAAATATTTTGTTAGCATTGCAGGCAATATAATAACCTCCAGAAGCCGCATAATTCCCCATAGAAACGACAACTGGTTTTACTTTTTTAGTAATCTCAATTTCTCTCCAGATCAGATCAGAAGTTAAAGCACTTCCACCTGGGCTGTCAATTCTAAGAACAATCGCTTTTATATCGTCATTTTTTCTCGCTTCTTGTAAAGAGCGACGCATAGAACCTTCTCCAATAGTATTTACATCTCCTTCGCCGCCTGCAATTTCGCCTTGAGCGTAAATAATCGCAATCTGATCGCTGGCAGTATTGGTTAAAGCAGTTGTGATATTGTTTTGTGTGTAGTCTAAAATCGAAATTTTATTATAATCTTCGTCTTTCTCTACTTTTAGTACTTTTCTGATGGCGTCGTGATAAACATCTTCATAAGCTACAATGTCAACCAAACGCTGTTCTTTTGCCATTTCTGGAGTTCTGGCTAAAAGACCATTTGCAATTTCGTTTAATTTTGGCAACGGAATATTTCTGCTTTTTGAAATATCTGCAGAAACAGTAGCCCAAATTGAGTTCAACAGAGCTGTTGTTTGTTCTCTGTTGGCATCGCTCATTTTATTTTCTAAGAAAGGTTCAACGGCACTTTTGTACTTTCCGTGACGAATTACTTCCATATGAATTCCAGATTTGTCCTGAAAATCCTTGAAGAACATTACTTCAGAAGAAAGACCTTTAAAGTCTAGATCACCTGCTGGATTGATATAAATTGTATTGGCAACAGAATTTAAATAATATTCTTTTTGTGAATAAGTATTGGCATAAGCCCAAACAAATTTTCCCGATTTTTTAAAACTTTCAAGCGCATTTCTTAAGTCTTTGTATTGCGCAAGACCTAGAGAAGATTGATCATTTAAAATTGAAATTCCTTTTATATTATCATCAGTTTTAGCTGCTTCAATAGCATTAAGAACATCTGTCAGACCAATTCCTTTTTTATCAGAGAAAGCCGTTACCCAAGGATCTTTATATTTCCCTGCATAATCGTTTTTAATTTCTTTTAAATTTAATTCGATAACAGAATCAGATTTTACAGAGACTTTGTCATCTCCACCAAAAAGTGTAGCAATAAAGATTACTCCAAAAAAGAAGAGCATGATAAATACAAAAATACCAATTACTGTGGCGAGTACATTTCCTAAAAACTTCATAAGTATATTTTTTTAATAAGTAGCGAAAAAGGGCAAAATGTTACAAATTAGAGATCTAAAATTTATAAGTAAATCCAGACGTCGTTTCACAAATATATTGGTTAATTCTAAAATAGTTTTAGTTAATTTGCATTAATTATGAAATTACAGCATCAAGTCGTTTTATCGATAGGCAGCAACCAGGGCAGCAGACTAGAAAACATTCAAAAATGTATTGATTTAATCCATCAAAATGTTGGGACTGTTATTCAGGTTTCCAAACTTTATGAAACGCCAGCATGGGGTTTTGAAAGTGATGCTTTTTACAATTGTGCACTTCTTTTGCATACTAATTCTTCAGCTCACAAAATACTGAATCAGGTTTTAAAAGTTGAAAAAGAATTGGGTAGAATTCGCTCTAATCAAGAGGGATATCAATCCAGAATTATAGATGTAGATTTGATTGTTTTTGATGATGAAGTTATTAATTCGGAGAAACTTCAGGTTCCTCATCCTTTAATGCAGAATCGAAATTTTGTTTTGCTTCCGATGCAGGATTTGAAATTGAACTGGAAACATCCCGTTTTGCAGAAAACAATTTCAGAATTACTTGCCATTACGCCAGATGAAAGTGTTTGTAAAGTAGTTCAAAATTTGGAGAATCCGCTTGAAGAAATTCCTTTAAATCAGTTTAATTATATTTCTTTTGAAGGAAATATTGGTGCAGGAAAAACTACTTTGGTACATAAAATTGCGGAAGATTTTAATGCTAAAACAGTTTTAGAAAGATTTGCTGATAATCCGTTTCTTCCTAAGTTTTATAAAGATCAGAACAGATATGCTTTTCCGCTTGAAATGTCTTTTCTAGCAGATCGTTATCAGCAGTTGTCAGATGATTTGGCGCAGTTTGATTTGTTTAAAGATTTTATAGTAGCCGATTATCATATTTTTAAATCATTGATTTTTGCAAAAATCACATTGCAGGAAGACGAATATCGTTTGTACAGAAATCTCTTTGATATTATTTACAAAGAAATGCCAAAGCCTGATTTATATGTTTACCTCTACCAAAATACGGAACGACTTTTACAGAACATAAAAAAACGCGGGCGTAATTACGAACAAAATATTGAAGCTTCCTATTTAGAAAAAATCAATAATGGCTATTTGGAATACATTAAATCTCAAACGGATTTAAATGTTTTAATTATAGATGTTTCTGATCGTGATTTTGTTAAAAGACACGAAGATTATATTTTTATTTTAAATGAAATTAAGAAGAAAACAAACTCTTAAAATTATATTATTCCGAGTTGTTTTCTGACTTTTAACGATAGTTTTTCCTGAACAAGACGATAAGACTGTTGAATGTATTTTTCCCATTCCGACTTTTTCATTCGAGTAATATCATCAATTAAAACCCATTTGTATTTTGCAACATAAGGTGCTGGTTTAAATCCGGTTTTGTTGCTTATTTCGTCAAATTCCTCATCCAAAACTTTAAAAGAAGCAGATATGGGATTTTGGTCAAGTCCAATAACACAGTACATTTTGGTGCCTACTGAAAATACAAGGTCGTGTTCCCATTTTATATCTTCAGTTGTGCCAATTAATTTTTGACAGATTTCTCGAATTGTTTCTATATTCATGTTTTATCTTTTTAAAGTAAAATGACCTCTTAAAACAGGTATAGAATCATCTACTTTTAAAGCGTACCAATAATCGGAAGCAGGAAGCGGAATTTGATTTAAAGTGCCATCCCAGCTCATTTTTAATCTGCTTAACTTTGCAATCAGTTTGCCATAACGGTCAAAAATAGTAACTTCTGCCTGAGGGTAATTTTCCATGCCGGTTACTTCCCAAACATCATTAAAAGTATCGTTGTTGGGAGTAAAGAATGAAGGAAAGACGAGTACTACAAATTGTTTTGTAACTTGCCCGCATCCACTTTTTTCTCGTGCGTAAGCCGTTTGGAGTCCACCTGGAACATCATAAAAAATAGTAGAATCCTGAAAGTTGATTCCGTCTACAGAATATTCAAAGTAATTTTCTGTTTTAACCGGATAGATAATCGCTCTGGTTCCTTCCACATCAATACGATCAATCTGAGGAATTTTGTGTTCTTCAACAACAATAGTTTTTCGACTTGTACAGTTTTCTGGTGACGGACTTGTAACATCAACGGTATAAGTTCCTCCAGTATTAACAACTGTAGTTTGAGTTGTTGCTCCGTTAGACCATAAATAATTCATTCCAGAAACTCCTGCATTTAGTGTTAGAGTTTCTGACTGACATAAAATTAAATTTTCATTGTTTACCGCAGGAGGTGTATAAACTATGATATCGACAGGAGTTCGTGTAGAATTGATACATCCATTATTTGAAGCTTCAGCATAATAAGTGATGTTTGAGGAAATGGCAGGAGTTGTAAAATTAATTCCCGAAAAAACACTTGTGCCGCCCGCTGATGCTGTAAACCAGTTAATTATTCCAATATTTGAAGAAGCTTCGAGTGTTACGCTTCCTGTACCGCATCTAGAAACTGTTGTATTTGTAGCAACTGGAGTATTTGGCGTGTGGTTTATTGTGGTTATAACAGGCTTGCGGTTCGATTCGCAGCCAGCATCAACGTAATAAGTTGTCGTTGTTGTGATTGTTGGTGTAGTATAAGTGCTTCCGGTTGTTAGTAAATTTCCTCCAGTTGCAGCATCATACCAGCTGATTGTTGCTCCTGCAGTTGCCGTTGCATTAAGAGTAAAACTTCCAAAATCACAAGCTGGATTCGGATTAGCTGTTGGAGTTGCAACAGGTATAGTGATTTTAGTACTTGCAGCGATTTCTAAAGGCGTTTCACCAGGCATTCCGCCGTATTCTACAACATAACCTTTCGGTTGGTAATCACCAGAAGCACTTCCCGTATTTGACAAATCATTCCACGAACCTCTTATTCCAACTCCGGGTTGCGTAATATGCGCATAATCTTCATCACCCTGTTGATTCGGTTCTCCAGTATTCCAAAATGCAAAATTTGGAGTTGAGCCATTTGCATTTCCATTCCAGAAAATCGTTCCAGTTTCTGGTCCGGTAACCCATTTCCATACACCCTCAGTTTCGGCATCACTTCCTCCAATCCAACCTGTTCCAGAGGCTTGTTCACCAATTAGTTTTGCTTCATCAGCAGATAAAATAGTAGCCAAATATCCTTGAAGACCATAATAGGTACTAGCTGCGGCTAAATCGCGTGCATTTGTCCAGGTAACCCCTAGGTTGGGAACAAATAAATAATAATGTCCTGTAGAGGGTAAAAAATTTGCTTGTCCGATGGTAATAGAAAATGTTCTGGTACCGCTAGCAGTTGCAGATGTGTTAGTAAATACTACATCTTTTACTGCAGAAATAAAATCGGCATAAGGGATTTCAGTTGCTGGATTTACTCCTGATAATTGTAGTTTTCCAGAAGTAACATCCCAACTGCTTACAATATTAGAATGTAAGGTCGGATTTGCGAGTTCTAATCGATCAAAACCACTTGAGTAGCCTGATGAAATCTGAATGTAAACTACTTGTGTACCGTTTTCAGAAGCATCATGATTAATAGTGAAATCTGTTACAATATTAATAGAGGTTTGTGGGCAGTAAAGTTGATCCCCCTGTGCAATAAGTTTTGGAGGATCAATTACAATATTAGTTTTCTTTTGTTTTTTTACTTTGGGATTTATAGTGGGTTCTGATAGGTGTGTATTCTTTTTGTTAAAAGTTTTTGAATTTTCATCTGCTTGAGAAGAATTAAAACTTAAAACGGATAATAAAGTGAAAATAATTATTAATTTGATATTTTTCATTTGCTAAAAATATCAATTAATTAAGAATAAAAAAATAAAATTTTATTTAGGCCAATTCATTTTTTGAAATAAGTCCCAAACCACAATTCCGGCGCTTACAGCAATATTAAGAGAGTGTTTAGTTCCAAGCTGAGGAATTTCGATACAACCGTCACATATTGCTACGGCTTCTTGCGCAACACCAAATACTTCATTCCCAAAAACCAAAGCATATTTTTGATCTTTTTCAATTTTGAAATCCTGAAGAAAAACGGCACTTTCAACTTGTTCTATTGCCATTGTCAGGACATTTTCTTTTTTTAGGTTTTCAATAACTTCCAAAACGTTTTCATGATGTTCCCATGCTACGGTTTCAGTAGCACCCAGAGCGGTTTTATGAATTTCTTTGTTAGGAGGAGTTGCGGTAATTCCGCATAAGATTATTTTTTCAACCAAAAACGCATCCGCAGTTCTAAAAACAGATCCGATGTTATGCAGACTTCGAATATCATCTAAAACTAAGATTAAAGGTGTTTTTTCAGATTTCTTAAAATCCTCAATAGATTTACGGTCTAATTCGCTGTTTTCGAGTTTTCTCATTGGTGTTTAAATTCTAGTCATAAAAAAAGCTTCCAAAGATAAGGAAGCTTTTTGATTATTTATGTGTTTTTCAGATTAGCTTTTCACTGGATCTGGTAAAACAGTACCTTTAATTGTAAGTACTTTTGTAGGTTGTCCTTCTGCATTAGAAGTTACAGTTACAGTTTTTGTAAAAGCACCAACTCTGTCAGTAGCATATTTTACACCAATAACACCTTTAGCTCCTGGAGCAATTGGTTCTTTTGGAGTAGTTGGAACAGTACATCCGCAAGATCCTTGAGTGTTAGTGATGATTAATGGTTTAGTTCCGTTGTTAACAAAAACGAATTCACGTTTACCATCAGCGTTGTGAGCAATAGTTCCGTAATCGATTGTTTCAGTTTCAAAAGCCATTCCAGCTCCTTCAACTTTAGCAACTTTAGTAGCTTTAGCTTTTTTAGTTGTTTGCGCATTAGAAGCCGTAATACCAGCTACAGCTAACATAGCGAATAAAATTATTTTTTTCATCTTAGGGTCTTTTTTTTAAATGATAAACAAAGCTATGTAAAATTCTCCAACCATAAACTAAAAAAATCCTAAAAATATTTTAATTTTTGAAGTTTTCAATATGCCATTAAAAAATCATAAATTCGCTGTCTTAATTTTTTCATTTAAAACATTACAATTTGGCAGCTAAAGAGAAAGTGGTGAAGGAAACACCTTTAATGAAACAGTACAACGAGATCAAGGCTAAATATCCTGATGCATGTCTGCTTTTCAGAGTAGGAGATTTTTATGAAACCTTTGGAGAAGACGCCATTCGAGCTTCTAAAATTTTAGGAATAACATTGACTAAAAGAGGTGCGGGATCTGATACAGAAACAGCACTGGCTGGTTTTCCACATCATTCTGTAAATACTTATTTGCCAAAATTGGTTAAAGCTGGACTTCGCGTAGCAATCTGTGATCAGCTTGAAGATCCAAAAATGACTAAAACAATCGTAAAAAGAGGTGTAACGGAGCTTGTAACTCCTGGAGTTTCTTTAAACGATGAGGTTTTGCATTCAAAATCAAATAACTTTTTAGCATCGGTTTATTTTGCTAATAAAAATATTGGAATTTCCTTTTTGGATGTTTCGACTGGGGAGTTTTTAACGGCTCAAGGAAATGCGGAATATATTGATAAATTATTGCAGAATTTTAATCCAAGTGAGGTTTTAGTTCCTAAGCATAATAAGGGAGATTTCAAAACTGCTTTCGGGGAAGATTTTCATAGTTTTTATTTAGAAGACTGGATTTATAAAGAAGATTATGCTTTAGAGACATTGACAAAGCATTTTCAAACAAATTCATTAAAAGGATTTGGTGTTGAAGAGTTAAAAGAAGGAATTATTGCTTCGGGAGCGATTTTGTATTATTTGTCCGAGACACAGCACAATCGTGTGCAACATATCACGGCAATTCAGCGTATTGCAGAAGATGCTTACGTTTGGATGGATCGTTTTACAATTCGAAACTTAGAATTATATCACAGTTATAATCCAAATGCAGTTACGCTTTTGGATGTTATTGATAAAACACTTTCTCCAATGGGAGGACGTTTGTTAAAACGTTGGCTGGCTCTTCCTTTAAAAGATGCTAACAAAGTAAAAAGCCGTCATGAGGTTGTAGCGTATTTAAAATCGAATCCTGAAATTCTGCATAACATTCAATATCAAATTAAGCAGATTTCAGATTTAGAGCGTTTAATTTCTAAAATCGCTGCTGGAAAAGTTTCGCCAAGAGAAATTGTTTATTTAAAGGAATCTTTAGATGCTATTATTCCGATAAAAACTTTGGCACTCGAAAGTCCGCAAGAAGCAGTAAAAGTTATTGGAGATAGTCTACATGCTTGTGATTTGCTTCGCGAAAAAATTAAAAATACTTTAAATCAGGATGCTCCAGTTGCGATTTCAAAAGGAAATGCAATTGCAAGCGGAATCAGTGAAGAATTAGACGAGTTACGTGCCATTTCAACTTCAGGAAAAGAATTTTTAGAAGGAATTGAAAAAAGAGAATCAGAAAGAACAGGAATTTCTTCTTTGAAAATTTCATTTAATAATGTTTTTGGGTATTATATCGAAGTTAGAAATACACATAAAGATAAGGTTCCAGAAGAATGGATTCGTAAGCAGACTTTGGTAAGTGCAGAACGATATATTACTGAGGAATTAAAGGAATACGAAACGAAAATTTTAGGAGCAGAAGAAAAAATCTATAAAATAGAAAGTGAGCTTTTTGAACAATTAGTAGCGTGGATTTCTACTTATATTAAACCTGTTCAAATGAATGCTTATTTGGTCGCGCAGTTAGATTGTTTGTGCTCATTTACGCAAATGGCGGTTGAAAATCAATATGTGTGTCCTGAGATTGATGAAACATTTGAATTGGATATCAAAAATGGAAGACATCCTGTAATTGAAAAACAACTTCCCGTTGGAACTCCTTATATTGCCAACGATGTTTTTTTAGACAGAGAAACGCAGCAAATTATTATGATTACTGGACCTAACATGTCGGGTAAGTCTGCAATTTTAAGACAAACGGCTTTAATTGTGCTTTTGGCTCAAATGGGAAGTTTTGTTCCTGCTGATAGTGTTCGAATGGGAATTGTTGATAAGATTTTTACTAGAGTAGGAGCTTCAGATAATATTTCGATGGGTGAATCTACTTTTATGGTGGAAATGAATGAAACAGCCTCTATCTTGAATAATATTTCCGATAGGAGTTTGGTGTTGTTGGACGAAATTGGAAGAGGAACTAGTACGTATGACGGAATCTCGATTGCTTGGGCAATTGCTGAATTCTTACACGAACATCCCGGAAGAGCAAAAACGCTGTTTGCAACGCATTATCACGAGTTGAATGAAATGACAGAATCGATGCCGAGAATTCAGAATTTTAATGTGGCGGTAAAAGAACTTAAGGATACTGTTTTATTCGTTAGAAAACTGGTAAAAGGAGGAAGTGCTCATAGTTTTGGAATTCACGTAGCTAAAATGGCCGGAATGCCGCAATTGGTTATTTCTAAAGCGCAAAAGCTTTTAAAGAAATTAGAAAAGAATCATTCAAGTGATGCTCTTAACGGAATAAAAGCGGCAAATGATGAAATGCAGATGAGTTTTTTTAATCTGGATGATCCTTTGTTGGAAGAGATAAAAGAGGAGATTTTAAATCTCGATATTAATGCGATTACGCCAGTGGAAGCCTTGATGAAGCTGAATGAGATCAAAAGAATGCTGGTTAAAAAATAAAATCTAAAAAATTTCAATTTTAAAGTTTAGGTTATCAGAATGTTATAAAATAAGTGGATTTTTTTTTAGAAAAACGCTTGTATAATTGAATAAATGTCCTAAATTTGCACTCGCAATACGAAACAAATCAAGTGTTGCAGGTTCTTAATAAAATTTGAAATGCGAAAATAGCTCAGTTGGTAGAGCGCGACCTTGCCAAGGTCGAGGTCGCGGGTTCGAGCCCCGTTTTTCGCTCAAAACCATATAATGCTCGGATGGTGAAATTGGTAGACACGCTGGACTTAAAATCCAGTGAACAGCAATGTTCGTGCGGGTTCAAGTCCCGCTCTGAGTACTAAAGCCTCTTCTTTTGAAGAGGCTTTTTTTATTCTGCAAACTTGCGGATGATAAATTTACGTAGTAAATTTATTAGTGAATCTAAGGATTTGGTGAAATCTAAAATCTAAAATCAATAATCTAAAATTTATAAATGGGTGCTTTTGTAATTAGCAGGCGGTTTAATGACGAATATAAGTTTACATTTACTTCGCGAAGAGGTAAAGTTATTTTTACGAGTTTGAGTTATGAGTTGAGGTTTGAGTGTGAAGAGGATATTGAGAAATTTAAAGCTAATATTGAGCTTTCTAAGTTTTTGAAATTTAAGGGTTCTGGAGGGAAGTATTTTTTTAAATTAATGCTTGGTGATCTTCACTTTGCTACAAGTCGAAAATACAGTACAGAATTGCTTTTGCAGAAAGGGATAAAAGAAATTGTAACATATGCTTCCAGGTCGGAAATTCTGGACTTTTCTTCGAATGAGGCGATTTTTGAAGATGAAGATGAGCTTGAAGAAGAATTGGAGGAAGCGGCAGAATAAAAAAAAAGGCGTTTGCAATTGCAAGCGCCTTTTTTTTGTGAAGTGGATTAATTTTAAAAATTAATCATAAAAAAAACCATCTCTAAGATGGTTTTAAAAATTTTAGAACTTAGGTTCTAATTATTTTTTTACTTCTTCTACTTTAGCAGCAGCTGAATCAACTTTAGCAGCAGCAGAATCAACAGTTGCAGCAGCTGAATCAACAACAGCAGCAGCAGAATCAACAGTTACAGCAGTAGAATCTACAGCAGCTTCTGTAGCAGCAGCGTCAGCTTTTTTACAAGATACAACAGTTAAAACAGCAACAACAGCTAAACTTAAAAATACTTTTTTCATCTTACTTTATTATAAAAGGTTAATTATTAATTCGTGGCAAAGATATAAATTTTTTAATATGTAAAATATTTTTTCACTTTTTTTTTAAAATATTTTCCTTACTCACGATTATCTTAGTTATCAAATAATATGCCAAATTAGAAAAAATAATTGATATTACTTTATGTTTTGTTAAATTTATTTTTTGTTGAAAATTCTATCGCTGTTTTAGGCTTTTTGATCGGTTTGTTATGGTTTATTTTGTTTTTTAATGATTATTGTCCTTTATGAAATAGGATGAAAAATGATTTTAATCGGTTTAATTATCATAAAAAAAGCAGAGATAGATTGTTTTTGAGGCTTGAAAGATTAAAAAATGCTTTTCAAAATAGTTTCAGTTGCGCCTTTATTGTTTTGAATGAAGGATCTACAGATCTCACTTTTTTCGGTAAAGAATGCATTATCAAATAATAATTGGTCGAAAATTGCTTTTAATTCGTCGCTATTTGAGATGACGGTACATCCTTTTAATGCTACGAGTGAAACCGCTTCGGCAAAATTGGAATAATTTGGGCCTATTACTATCGGAATTCCAAATGTGGCAGGTTCCAAGATGTTGTGAATTCCAGGATTTCCAAATCCACCACCTACATACGCAATTGTTCCATAACTGTAGATCTTTGTTAAAATTCCAACAGTATCAATTATGAATACATTATAATGGGATAAGTCTTTATTTTCTTTTTCGGAAAACAAAACAATTGATTTTGTAATCTGAGATTTGAGATCTGAGATCTGATCAGCTTTGATATTGTGTGGAGCAATAATGAATTTTACGTCTTCTGGTGCTTGATTTATATATTCGGCAATCAAAACTTCATCTTTTGGCCACGAGCTTCCGATTACAATTGTTTGTTGATTGTTTTTGAAATTTTTAATATAATCAAGAGAATTATCTCTTTCTAAAATTGCGGCAACTCTATCAAAACGGGTGTCGCCAGAAACAATTACATTCTTAAAACCGATGGATTCAATTTTTTGTTTTGAGCTTTCATTTTGTACAAAAAAGTAAGTAAAAGCTTTTAAGGCGTTTCTGTAAAATCCTCCATACCATTTAAAAAACATTTGATTGTCTCTGAAAATCCCAGAAATCAGGTAAGTTGGTGTTTTGCTTTTTTCTAATTCCTTCAAATAATTTAGCCAGAATTCGTATTTGATGAAAAATGCAAATTCAGGATGAACTAATTTTAAAAAACGTTTGGCATTGCTTTTTGTGTCAAGCGGAAGATAGATGGTGATATCTGCAACTGTGTTATTTTTACGCACTTCGTATCCAGATGGGGAAAAAAAGGATACAATGATTTTGTGCGAAGGGTATTTTTCTTTGATTTTTTCGATAACAGGCAATCCTTGTTCGTATTCTCCTAATGAAGCGGAGTGAAACCAAATGGTTTTATCATCTGCTTTGATTTTTTCTTCCAAGAGTGAAAATACATTTTTGCGTCCGTTTACAAAAAGCTTAATTTTCGGACTAAATAGCGCTATAATTCTTAAGAAAAATCCTGCGACGTATATGGTTAAATTGTATAAAAAAAGCATGTAATAATTTTTGTGGCTAAATTACATTTCTTTCGACTATTTTCATTGGTTTGAAGCTATTAATAACTATTTTTGTTCCTCCTTTTAGAGATTTCTGTCTAAAATAGAGTCTTTAATTTTTTAAACATTATTCAAAAATGAAAAAAATACAAATGGTTGACTTAAAAAGTCAATACGAAAAAATAAAATCTACTGTAGATGCTTCTATTCAAGAAGTTTTAGATACTAATACTTATATTAATGGACCTTTAGTTCACCAGTTTCAAAAGAATCTTGAAGATTATTTAGGTGCAAAACATGTAATTCCGTGTGCAAATGGTACAGATGCTTTGCAGATTGCTATGATGGGATTGGATTTGAAACCAGGCGACGAAGTTATTACTGCAGATTTTACTTTTGCGGCTACTGTTGAGGTTATTGCTTTATTGCAATTAACTCCAGTTTTAGTTGATGTTGATATGGTAAACATGAATATCGATATTGAAGCAGTTAAAAAAGCAATCACGCCAAAAACAAAAGCAATTGTTCCTGTACATTTATTTGGTCGCGCTGCTAATATGGATGCGATTATGGAAATTGCAGCAGAGCATAATTTGTATGTAATTGAAGATAATGCACAGGCAATAGGAGCTGATTATATTTCTAAATCTGGAACAAAATCAAAAGTAGGAACAATTGGTCATGTTGCGGCAACTTCTTTTTTTCCATCTAAAAATTTAGGTTGTTACGGAGATGGAGGAGCGATTTTTACTAATGATGATAAATTAGCACACATTATCCGCGGAATTGTAAATCACGGAATGTATGAGCGTTACCATCATGATGTTGTAGGGGTAAATTCTCGTTTGGATAGTATTCAAGCTGGAGTTTTAAATGCAAAATTACCTTTGCTTGATGAGTATAACCAAGCTCGTCGTTTAGCAGCTACAAAATATAATGCTGCTTTTGCTGGGAATAAACACATCATCACTCCTGATTTTGATGTAAATCAGAATGATCATGTTTTTCATCAATATGTGTTAAGAATTTTAGATGCAGATAGAAATGCTTTAATGCAGCATTTATTGGATAAAGGAATTCCATGTGCGATTTATTATCCAATTCCGCTTCACTCTCAAAAAGCTTATTTAGATCCTCGCTACAAAGAAGAGCAATTTCCGGTTACGAATCAATTAGTTCAGGAAGTAATTGCTCTACCGATGCATACTGAGCTTGATGACGAGCAGATTAAATTTATAACCGATTCTGTTTTAGAATTTCTAAACCAATAAATATGAGAAGAGCTAGTCTTTTAATTTTGATAATTCTTGTTCAGTTTTCAGTTTTTGCTCAAAAAACGAATTCTAAAGAAGAAAATGCTGTTGCTGGTCAGGTAGAGATTTTACGTCAAGCGATGATTGATGCTAACGGTGCAAAATTAAAAGCGCTAACTTCGGATAAGTTGAATTATGTCCATTCAAATGGCAATTTTCAAAATCAAACAGAATTTGTTGAAGGAATAGTTAGTGGAAAATCAGATTTTGTATCTATTGATTTTCAGAATCAGACTATAACTGTTCAGAATGATGTTGCTATAGTTAGACATGTTTTGTCTGCTCATACCAAAGACGATGGAATAGATAGAGATATTAAAATAGGTATAATGCTTGTTTGGCAAAAACAGAAAAATAAATGGATTCTAATTGCAAGACAAGCCTATAAATTAACTACATAAAATAACCACAAAATGAAAGTATTAGTAACAGGAGGATTAGGATTTATAGGTTCTCACACGGTAGTCGAATTGCAAAACGAAGGCTTCGAAGTTGTGATAATCGATAATCTTTCAAATTCCTCGGAAGATGTTTTAAAAGGAATTACAGCAATAACAGGAAAAACGCCTTTATTCGAAAAATTAGATTTAAGAGAAAAAAGTGCGGTTAAAGATTTTTTTAAAAAACACAATGATGTTACGGGAGTGATTCATTTTGCGGCATCAAAAGCTGTTGGAGAAAGTGTTGAGCAGCCATTATTGTATTATGAAAACAATATCAGCAGTTTAGTTTACCTTTTACAAGAATTGCAGCAAAAACCTGAAGCAAGTTTTATTTTCAGTTCTTCTTGCACAGTTTATGGTCAGGCTGAAAAAATGCCAATTACAGAAGATGCTCCAGTTCAGGTGGCAATGTCTCCTTACGGAAATACTAAACAAATTGGAGAGGAGATAATTACAGATACAGCTAAAGTGACGAATATTAGCGCTATTTTATTGCGTTATTTTAATCCGGTTGGAGCGCACGAATCGGCTCAGATTGGAGAATTGCCATTGGGAGTTCCTCAAAATTTAGTTCCTTTTATTACGCAAACAGGAATGGGATTACGTCAAGAGTTATCTGTTTTTGGAAATGATTATCCAACACCAGATGGAACTGCAGTTCGTGATTATATTCATGTTGTAGATTTAGCAAAAGCGCACGTAATTGCTTTACAGCGTTTATTAAATAAAAAGAATTTAGCAAAAGTTGAAACTTTCAATTTAGGAACAGGAACAGGAAGTTCTGTTTTGGAAGTTATTCATAGTTTTGAAAAAGTAAGCGATAAAAAATTACCATACAAAATTAAGCCACGTCGTGAAGGTGATGTTACTGAAGCTTATGCCAATACAGATAAAGCAAACAATGTTTTAGGCTGGAAATCAGAATTAAGTTTAGATGAAGCAATGGCAAGTGCTTGGAAATGGGAACAGAAAGTTCGTTCTTAATTTAGTTTTCAATTATGTTGACTTCTGATGACTATTAGGAGTGCTTTCGGTATAAATAACAAATCCCAAATAATCTAAATGGATTGTTTGGGATTTTCATTTTTGAATGCATTTTTGTAATTTTGTAAGAATAAGAAGTAGGAATTATGAATTCGGATAAAGAAAATAAAAAGATTGATAAGGTTGAAGAACCTGCAACAGAATATGAGACTCAAAAAGTAAGACGACAAGGTATAGATCCCGAGACTTTTGATTTTGATGCTGAGTTTGCAAAAGGATTGACACCAGAAGAGTTTAAAGCTGAAATGTCTAAACGAATTAAAGCTTATCCTTGGAAAAAGTAATTTTTACAGCTTCAGTTCTTGAATATTTTGACAATTTAGTTTTTAATCTTTTTGAAGAAGAATATTTTGGTTTTCCAGAATCGGCTAGAGAATATGTAGATAAAATTGTGACTTTTGTTTTATTGAGTATTTCTAATTTTCCAAGTAAAGAAACTCCGAAACCAATTAAATATTTAGGAACCAATTATATTTTTTATAAAGCCAACAATAGAACAACGTGGTATATTTTTTTCGAAAAAAGAGAAAGAAATTATTTGGTAACAGCGATTATAAATAACAACTCGATCGAAGTTGTATATCTCTAAAAACAAAATCCTCATAACTGATTAAAGGTTATGAGGATTTTTTATGTAGTGAATGACTGAAAACTGTCACTGCGACTGAAAACTAATTAAGCATTAGCAGTAGCCGCTTCTTTATCAATTTTATTAATTAATCCAGTTAAAACTTTTCCTGGGCCAACCTCAGTAAACAAAGTTGCACCGTCTGCGATCATTTGCTGCACAGACTGAGTCCATTTTACAGGAGCAGTTAATTGAATGATTAAGTTCTTTTTAATTTCGTTTGCATCAGAAACTGCATTTGCAGTAACGTTTTGATACACTGGGCAAATTGGAGTAGAGAAAGTAGTTGCTTCAATTGCAGCGGCTAATTCTTCTCTTGCCGGCTCCATCATTGGTGAGTGAAAAGCACCTCCAACAGGTAAAATTAAAGCACGTTTTGCGCCGGCAGCTTTCATTGCTTCACAAGCTTTTTCAACAGCAGTAGTTTCTCCAGAAATTACCAATTGACCTGGACAGTTGTAGTTTGCAGCAACCACAACACCATCGATAGAATCACAAACTTCTTCCACCACATTATCCGCTAAACCTAAAACAGCAGCCATTGTAGATGGAGTGATTTCGCAAGCTTTTTGCATTGCTAAAGCACGTTGAGAAACCAATTTAAGTCCGTCTTCAAAAGATAAAGTTCCGTTTGCAACTAAAGCAGAGAATTCTCCTAAAGAGTGCCCTGCAACCATTTCCGGTTTGAAATCTTCTAAAGTTTTAGCTAAAATAACAGAGTGTAAAAATACAGCTGGCTGTGTTACTTTAGTTTCTTTTAGTTCTTCGGCAGTGCCTTCAAACATGATATCTGTAATTCTGAAACCT
>NZ_DASWYK010000104.1:0-7649 GCF_036405015.1 Flavobacterium sp.
AAAACGCGAATACATTTCCAGCTTTGTTTTGTGTAAAACAAATGTTTTCTTCTTTATAAGGTTCGATTGGTTTTGTGTTGTAAATCGCTGTGCTGTTTACTTTCATCCAATCTCCGTAAGCTTGTAACAAATCGTAAGCACCTTTATCCCATTCTCCTTCTGGGCTTGGCGCAACGTTTAATAATAAGTTTCCACCTTTTGCAACAATATCAATCAACATGTGAATTCCTTGTCTTCCAGTCATATATTCAGCACCTGGAGAATAAGACCATCCGCCACCAGCTGGAATACAAGATTCCCATGGATAAGGCAAAGTTTTAGCAGGAACACGTCCTTCTGGAGTTAAGTAGTTTTGGTTTTTACCGTGAACTGCTCTATCTACAACAATTAAACCTGGTTGTTTTGCACGAGCTTTTGCAACCAATTCATCCATTTTTGGATCTTGGTCAACTACTCTGTGTTTAATGAAACCGTTTTTAGATTCGTTTTCTGTAAACTTCTCGTCGTAGTTTTCTTTGATGTTAACTTGGTCTCTTTTTCTAACCCATCCTCCATCTAACCATAAGATATCTACTTTTCCGTAGTTCGTTAAGATTTCTAAGATTTGGTTATGCGTGAAATCAACATATTTCTGCCATTTTTCTGGGTATAATGACGGATCGTAGTTTACGTTTCTGTCGAATGGAGGAAAGTATGGATCCCAGTAGTTTTCGTTATGCCAGTCTGGTTTAGAGAAATAAGCTCCAGTTGAAATTCCTTCGCCTCTAAAAGAGTTGAAAATTTCTTTTAAAACGTCTGCTTTTGGGTTTGTATGGAAAGGAACGTCTTTACTCGTAATTTTATAATCAGAATATTTAGTATCGTACATATTAAATCCGTCATGGTGTTTTGTTGTGAAAACCATGTACTTCATTCCCGCATATTTAGCAGCTTTTGCCCATTTTGCAGGATCGAATTTAACGGGATTAAACGTTTTTCTTAAACCTTCATAATCCGCAATGTATTGATTGTAATTAGCAGGATTACTTCCTTTTTTACGCTCACACCATCCGTAATCTTCTGGACAAATAGACCAAGATTCTACAATACCCCACTGGCTGTAAGTTCCCCAGTGCATTAGCAAACCAAATTTTTTGCCTTGCCATTCGTCTAGGTTTTTTAATACTAACGGATCTGTTTCTGGTACGTATCTTTCATCTTCATATATCGCCTGAGCGAACATCTGAGCTGAAAATAAAAGGGCGATAATGAATATTCCTCTTTTCATCTTTAATCTATTTATTAGGTTTTATTTATTCTTGTGTTTTTTGTTTAATAGGTATTCTTAATTTAACTTTTCAAGTATAGGCTGGTCTGTAAAAGTTAATTCTGTTTGCTTATTTTCATTAAGTTGCTCCAATACAACAAACTTATTTTCGCCAGCTTTCAACCAACAACCTGGCACATAAAGCGTTTGTTGTGGGCCAACTTTCCAGTAGCGACCAAGATTGTGGCCGTTAACGAATACAATTCCTTTTCCCCAATTGGTCATATCAAGAAAAGTATCCGCTGGTTTGTCTATATTTACTGTAGCCTCATATAAAACTGGACGACCAGATTTTACCGTTTCATTTTTAATAGCCGGAACTTCACTCATCGGCATTTTATACATTTCCCATCCACCACTAATTTCAAATTCATTTAAATATACTGGAGAAATAATTCCTTTCGTATTATGTACTATTTCGGCACCGTAGTTAATACGTCCCATATTTTCAACTAGAATTTCTAAAATACCATTAAAAGGAATCGTAACATCCAACTCGTAGTTTTTGAAAACTCTATTCAACTCACCCGCTTTAACTCCGTTTACGTAAACTGTAGCAAAGTCTCTCAATCCTTCAATTTTTAATTTACCAGAAATAGGCTGCGTAAATCTTTTTCTATACAAAACATATCCATGTCCTTGACTTAATTTTTCAAATGTCAAAGGCTGGTCATTTACAACAGGTTTTTCTTTTTTTATCCAACTTAAAACATCCATATTCGATTTTATAAGCTGATTAGGATATTTTGTAACTGGAATTTTCTCTGGAATCGATGCTAATTTTGTTTTAGAATATTTTTGCATTATCTCACGTATCGCCATATATTTTGGTGTCGCCCAACCTGCTTCGCTAATAGGCGCATCATAATCATAGCTTGTAATATCTGGCTGAATATCCATTTCTTCATTATAATTTGCTCCAGAAGTAAATCCGAAATTAGTACCGCCATGTACCATATAATAATTGAATGAGACACCTGCATCAAGATACTTTTTAGTTTGACTTGCAATCTCTTCGTGTCCTATTTTAATAAAAGGTTCTGCCCAATGATCCAACCAACCAGAATAAAATTCTGCGACCATATATGGCCCTTGTCCTTTGTGGAATTTATCAACTTGCTTCTTTAAATTATCAAAATTTGATTCTCCATTTGCAGTTGGCAAAACGCCTTCAACACTACCGCCGTCAAACAACCAAGTACCATCAGAAGTAAAAAAAGGTTCTGGAAACCCAGTTTGTTTTAGCATATTGTAAATTGCTGTTTTGTATGCTTTATGATCTTCAGCTTTAATATCTGTTCTTTGAGAAACATAAGATCCAAATTCATTTTCAGTCTGAACCATAATGATTGGCCCTCCTTGGTTAGCAAAAAGTCCTTTTACCTCTGCATACAAATGTTCCATATACGTTTTACAAGCGTCCAAAAATGGTTTGTTATTGGTACGAATTACTAAATCTGGATTGTTTTGCAACCACCAAGGATAACCGCCAAATTCCCATTCGCCACATGCATACGGACCTGGTCTAAGAATTACATACAACCCCTCACTTTTAGCAAGACGAACAAACTCTGCTAAATTTTTATTTCCTGTTTTAAAATCCCATACACCTGGCGCAATTTCGTGGTAATTCCAAAAAACATAAGTTGCTACGGTATTCAATCCCATAGCTTTGATCATTTGCAATCTATGTTTCCAATATTCTTTTGGAATACGCTCATAGTGCATTTCACCTGAATGTATTTTAATAACTTTCCCGTCTTGACGAAATTCTCCATTAGATATAGAAAATCCTTTTGTTTGTGCATTAGTAAAAAAAGGCATCAAACAAATCAATAATATCCCGAGCTTAAATAATATCTTATTCATTTTTTTTCAATTATGCTTTTATAAACTTAAAAAATTGCAATCTTAAAGTAGTAAACGACTTCAAATACTACAGAGAGTTATTCTTTAATAATTTTACTTTATAGAAGTGATAAACTTGACTAAGCTTTGTCAAAGTTTGAAACTTTGACAAAGCTGTCACAAGCATTTCACGTCAAGCTATGTGTTAGAAACTAGTTTCTTTCTAAACTCTTTTACAAAGTTTCAAAAGAAAAAGAATCTATGTTTCTATGTGTTTAAAAATTTTTAATTCACCAAAATCTCATCAACAAACAACCAAGAGCTTTCTCCTTTTGGACTTTTCTTTAAGTTGCGCGCAATTACTTTTACAAATCGTGCATTTTGTTTTTGGAAATTGATTTTAAAATCTTTCAATTCTGGAACTGCATTTACCGCATATGGACGAGCAATTTTTCCAACTTGCTGAAATTTAACTCCATCATTAGAAATCAAAACTTTAACTTCGATAGGGAAATTAACTCCTGCTCCTTGGCTTTCTAAAGCTCCCAATTTTACCTCCTCGATACTTTCTGTTTTTTGCAAATCGATTACCAATTCCATATCATTAACCAACCAAGCTTGCCATTGTCCGTCATGGAAATTTTTACTTCCTCTAATCGTGTTTACCATTGTATTGGCATCTCCTTTATAACTTTGATTAAAAGGCGTTAAGTATTTCACTTTTTTTGCAAATGCTTTATGGAAAACTATAGTATCTGTATATGTTTTTCCAACTGGCTTCTCATCTTGAAATAAAGACGCTTTCAAAACAGTAGTTTCTTTGATTTCAATTGGAGCAACGTATTTTACAGCATGATGATCAATAGTTTTATCTCCTAAAACGTAACGAATGTCTGGATTAGGAAATTCATTTTTCAACTCTACTTTGATTTGTTTATTAGCCAAATCAGCTGTTGAAGAAGCCGTTACCAAATAAGCGCTTTTCGCATAATTGATTCCTAAATAATCGTAACGTTTGAATAATGAAAATAATCTTGTTGTAAAATCATTCCAATTGCGTTTCTCTTTCGGACTCCATAATGTTTCTGATAATGCTGCCAATCTTGGGAAAATCATGTATTCAGAATCTTTTGGTAAAGACAAATGCTCAGCCCATAAATTTGCTTGTCCACCTAAAACGTGCGCTGCTTCCTGAGGTGTCATAGTTGAAACTACAGGATCAAATTTGTACACTTCGCTTAACGGATTGTAAGCATCAAAAGCTAAAGGTTCTTCATTTTGCGGACCTTGGTAAAAGTTAAAATAACAAGGTGATTCTGGAGTCATAATCACGTCATGACCTTGATCTGCAGCTTCAATTCCGCCTTTCATTCCTCTCCAGCTCATTACCGTTGCATCTGGAGCTAAACCACCTTCTAAAATTTCATCCCAACCGATAACTTTTTTACCTTTTGAGTTGATGTATTTTTCCATACGTTTTACAAAGTAGCTTTGTAATTCGTCAACGCTTTTTAATTTTTCATCTTTAATTCTTTTTTGGCAATGCGGACATTTTGCCCAATTGGTTTTAGTTGCTTCATCACCACCAATGTGAATGTATTTTGAAGGGAAAATCGTGATTACTTCATCAATTACGTTTTGTAAAAATTCAAAAGTCGTTTCTTTTCCTGCACAGTAAATATCTGTCAAAGGCCAAACTCCGCCTGACGGAACACCAATTTTCTGATCAAAACATGCCAATTCTGGATAAGATGCAATTGCACTACTTACGTGTGCTGGCATTTCGATTTCAGGAATAATTTCGATTCCCTTTGTTGAAGCGTATTTTACGATTTCTCTTAATTCATCTTGCGTAAAGAACCCGCCATAAGTTCCTTTTTGATCTGCTGTTACAGGAAGTCTTGCATTCCATGATAAGTTTTCCTGATCTACTCTCCAAGCACCAACTTCTGTTAATTTTGGGTATTTTTTAATTTCAATTCTCCAACCTTGATCGTCAACTAAATGCATGTGCAAAACGTTCATTTTGTGCATCGCCAAACGATCGATTGTTGCTAAAACATAATTTTTATCGAAGAAATGACGCGATAAATCCAACATCAAACCTCTCCATTTGAAACGTGGTTCATCGTTAATCGTCAAACTTGGAATTTCCCATTTTGCGGAAGTGATGGCGAATTTGCTTTCAATCGCTTCTGGAAGTAATTGTCTAACGCTTTCTAAACCATAAAGAAAACCTACATTTCCTTTCGCAGAAATCACAATACTTGTCGGATTTACATCTAAAATGTAAGCTTCATTCTTTAAGTTCGGATCAACTTTAAACTGAACAAAATTACTTACTGGAGCTTTAGTTGTTGTTTCTGGTTTCCATCCTGCAGCCACTTCAAATTTAGACGCCAAAGCATTTGCAGCATCTTTTTGAAAATCACCGTTTACCACAAACTTGGTATCTTTTGTGAATTCAAAAACACCTGTTTTAACAAGAGTCTGACTCGGTTTCGGAATAATACGAATATCATTCTCCGTGTAAATTTTCTGCGCATTAGCCGAGAAAACTGAAATGATTAGCGTTAATTGAAATAGTAATTTTTTCATTCTTTGTTTTTTGGTTTCTCTATTTGCTAAATTAATTTAAACACATAGAGATATAGTTTTTTAAGCTTAAAAAGGCGTTTCACTTGTATAAATGCACATAGCCTTCGTTCTGTTTGTCATTTCGACTTTAGGAGAAATCTCCGTGAGTTGCTCCTCATAGTAGCTCGCCAATCTTTGTAGAGTTTCTTGCGGAGATTTCTCCTTCGTCGAAATGACAAATATTACATTTAATCCATCTAAACGTGATAAATTATTTATCCCAAGACATTTTAAATTTCGCGTCTTCCATTCTGTGTCCTTTTGCATCATCAGAAACCGCGTAATTAAATCCTGATCTTAGGCTGTAACCTGCGTATTCACCGTTTTTATTCAAAGCAATAAAACCAACTTGCAGGTATTCCATGTCTTTGTGATTTTTATGTTTGTTGTAAATACGTTCTGTAATTTCTTTACAAGCATCATAAGGCGATTTTCCCTGACGCATTAATTCGACAACCATTGCGCTACCAGCAGTTCTGATAACAGCTTCGCCTAAACCTGTTGCTGCTGCTGCACCTACTTCGTTGTCCAAGAAAAGACCCGCGCCGATTATGGGGGAATCACCGACGCGTCCGTGCATTTTCCAAGCTGCACCGCTCGTGGTACATCCGCCAGAAAGGTTGCCTTCTTGGTCTAACATTAGCATACTTATGGTATCGTGATTTTCTATATTGATAACTGGTTTGTATTTAGAATCTTCCAGCCATTTTTTCCAATCTTTTTCAGATTCAGGAGTTAAAAGATTTTCCTCTTTAAATCCTTCTGATAAAGCAAATTGCAAAGCGCCTTGTCCCGCTAACATCACGTGAGGCGTATTTTGTAATACTCTTTTTGCAACAGAAATAGGGTGTTTGATTCCTTGAAGAAAACAAACAGAACCGCAATTACTATTGTGATCCATAATACAGGCATCAAGAGTAACTTTTCCTTCGCGATCCGGATATCCTCCGTAACCAACACTTCGAACAGTTGGATCAGCTTCTGGTATTTTCATTCCAGCTTCGATTGCGTCTAAAGCTGATTTTCCTTCTTTTAGGTTTTTCCAAGATTCTTTATTTGCAGGCAAACCATGATTCCATGTCGAGATGATAATCGGTTTGGTCTGTTTTTTTTCTTTTGATTCAACTTCTGCTTCATTTTCAGGAGTAGCAGCAAATCCGCTTACACCCAAAACAGAACTAATGGCCAATGTGCCTAAAGTTGTTTTCTTGATAAAATCTCTTCTATTTGACATGCGTTTTGGTTTAAATTCAACTTTAAGAAAAAAATGTTCTTAATGTTGCTAAATTAATCAGTAATAATTTTTAATCCCAGTAAATTTGGTTATAAACCTGCTTTTACCTCCTTAATTGTCTTTAAATTACTTTCTGATAAAGCATTTCCGTCAAAAAATGAAACTCCTGTTGCACCATTTCTCTTAGCTTCCAAAATTGCTTCTTTCAATTCTGCATCCGATTTTAAACCTGGAATATAAATTCCTGTGTTTACTTTCGTTGGTTTTCCTTCTAAATCTGCTACGCCTTGTTTTGTTGCGTAACCCACCCAGTCAATTTCTTCATCATAAAAACTATGATAAATCATCGGATATACTTCGTCAATATTCCATTTGTCCCAACGCTGACGCACCATATGGTCTGCCATTTCTGGATAAGGAAATACTGCTGCCGTTAATTTTTTATTGTGTTTATGAGCAATTTTGTAGGCATCGTCAACCACTGCTTTTACCGCATTTAATCTGAAATTTTTCCATTCCATATCAATTGAAGTATTGTGGCTTTTCTTTGGATTTTTGTGATGTTCTTTTTCAAATTTGCTTACACAAGCATCACAATAACAGAAATCAAATTGAGGTAACTCA
>NZ_DASWYK010000105.1:0-38786 GCF_036405015.1 Flavobacterium sp.
CTGACCTCCAGGCTGCATACCCTGATATAAAACCGGATTCATGTTTGCTCTGGCTGCGTAAATAGCTGCTGTATAACCTGCAGGACCAGAACCTATAATAAGGCATTTAATTTTTTCGATTGTATCTGACATAGTAATAGTTTTTGTTTTTTAATGTTTTAAAAGAGCTGCTGGCAGACAGCTCTTTCCTGTCTTTCTGGCTTGTAATCAATCAACTAAATTTTGGAAAATAAGTTATTGAAAGACATTTTTTAAAATGATCAACCGGAACTGCCATTCATTAAAATAGTTCTGTCTGACTATCTTCCGCCACAAACAAATAACAAAATTATACTGCAACGACCAGACAGATATCTTTTCTGCTTCCATTCTTCCCTAATCGCAATAAGATGAATTTCAGTTTCAAGACCTATTTCAAAAAACTAAATTATAGAATCGGTAATATCCATTCAGTGTCTTTTGTCACAGTTGAAAAATTTTTCTGTTTTTTTTATTTTTTTTTCTCTTATGAATCTCCTTCCGATTATGATATTATAGTCAAAATGACAGTAATATTTCAGGCCACGCCAGTTAAAGCTTTTAGTAAAACCACTTATTTTTATTTTGAAGTACAAAATCTAAATATTACAGAATTGGCAGCCTCTTAAACAACTGTACAAAATTGTAAATGTGACAAAAGATACAAAGCAGTCATTTTAGAATATATAATTTCGTCCTCAGGAAAAGAGTTTTTACTGTTGAAATTCACTGTATTATAACCTGAATTACGCAGAGTAGACGGGTGTTTAAGTGTCATGCGCATTATTACTAAGCTATTACAAAAAAATGCATGAGCTTAAATGCCCGCTATTTACAAATCGTAAGAACATAATATCATGAATTAAAATGTTTTCAAAAAGTTCTTTTTAATCAATTCAAATATTTTTTTTACCCATTCTACTATATCGATTTCGTTAAATTATCAAGGCAGAAAAAAAGAAAAAATTATGACTAACCAAACACCACCTATCTTTACTTTCGGCAATAAAATGGCCGAAGGAAATGCCAGTATGAGAAATCTTCTTGGCGGCAAAGGAGCCAATCTTTGTGAAATGAATCTTATTGGAATTGCTGTACCTCCTGGATTTACCATCACTACAGAGTTGTGCAAACTGTATCACAACGGAACAAGCACAGTTCTGGATCTTATTATGAATGATCTCTTTAAAGCCATGCAATTTGTAGAAAATCAAACTGGAACAAAATTCGCAGATCCTTCCAATCCTTGTCTTGTTTCTGTGAGATCAGGATCCAGAGCTTCTATGCCTGGTATGATGGACACTATTCTTAATCTGGGTCTTAATGAAAAATCGGTTCAGGGTCTTATTGAAAAAACTGGAAATGCCCGCTTTGTATGGGATTCCTACAGAAGATTTATCCAAATGTATGCAGGAGTTGTCATGGGTATAAAAGCTGTATCTGATCAGGATGAAGATCCCTTTGAAATCATCATACAAAAAGTAAAAAAAGAAAAAAACATTACTCACGACAGTGAATTTACGGCCGAAGATTTAAAAGAAATAGCTAGGCGTTTTAAAGATATTATCAAAATAGAAACAGGAAAAGATTTTCCATCGGATCCATGGGAACAGCTTGGGGGAGCTATTATTGCTGTATTTGACAGCTGGATGAATGAAAGAGCCGTTTACTATCGAGAACTGAACAATATTCCGGAGCACTGGGGCACTGCAGTAACTGTTCAAGCGATGGTATTTGGTAATATGGGAGAAAGTTCAGCAACAGGTGTTGCCTTTACGCGTGATGCAAGTACTGGAGAAAAACTCTTTAACGGAGAATATCTTATCAATGCCCAGGGTGAAGATGTGGTAGCAGGAATCCGAACACCAAGGCAAATTACTTTGGAGGGTTCTAAAAGATGGGCAGCTTTGTCTGGAATATCTGAAAAGAAACGTAGTGAAGAATTCTCTTCTTTAGAAGAAACTATGCCTAATATATATAAGGAACTTACTGAAGCAGGAGATATTCTTGAATCTCACTTTAAGGACATGCAGGACATCGAATTTACCATTCAAGAAGGAAAACTTTGGATATTGCAAACCAGAAATGGTAAACGAACTGGTTCTGCAATGGTTAAAATGGCAATAGACATGCATCAGGAAAATCTCTTGGATGAACAGTCAACTCTATTGAGGGTAGATCCTAATCGACTGGACGAATTGCTGCATCCTATTTTTGACAAAAATGAATTGCTAAAAACCGGTATTCTGGCGCAAGGTCTTCCCGCCTCGCCTGGCGCAGCTGCAGGACGCATAGTTTTCTCTGCAACTGATGCTCAAAATTGGGCAGAAAAAAACGAACAGGTTATTCTGGTTCGAATAGAAACTTCTCCTGAAGATTTGAAAGGCATGGTTGCCGCACAAGGAATATTGACTGCAAGAGGAGGCATGACTTCACATGCTGCTGTAGTAGCCAGAGGAATGGGAAAATGTTGTGTGGCTGGGGCTGAAGCTATTAAAATAGATTATAAAACAAAAACAGCTCAATTTGGAAAGGAGCTTCTTAATGAGGGGGATTGGATTTCTTTGGACGGTTCTGCAGGCAGAATTTATAAAGGAAAGATAAAAACAACAGAAGCCGAACTCAACAGTGACTTTGACCAACTAATGCATCTGGCAGATAAATATTCCCGTATGCACGTGAGAACCAATGCAGATACTCCAAACGATGTGCTTACTGCAAAACGTTTTGGAGCAAAAGGAATTGGTCTATGCCGAACCGAACATATGTTTTTTGAAGACGATAAAATTATGGCAATGAGAGAAATGATACTTTCTGACAGCGAAGCAGGAAGAAGAAATGCTCTTGCAAAGCTATTACCAATGCAGAGAAAGGATTTTGAGGAAATCTTCAGAACCATGAACGGACTTCCGGTTACGGTGCGTCTACTCGACCCTCCTTTGCATGAATTTGTTCCTCATGAAGATAAAAGTCAAAAAGGACTGGCCGACCAAATGGGAATTTCTCAACGACTCGTAAAAGAAAAAATCAACCACCTGCATGAGTTTAATCCAATGCTTGGACATCGAGGTTGCAGACTTGGAAATACGTATCCTGAAATTACAGAAATGCAGACCAGAGCCATTATAGAAGCCGCTTTAAACCTAAAAAAAGAAGGAATTGAAAGCCGCCCCGAAATTATGATACCACTTACAGGTACTGTTGAAGAAATGCAGTTTCAAAAACAAGTAGTTGACCTAACAGCAGAGAAAATATTTACTGATTTTGATGACCGCATCAATTATATGGTGGGAACCATGATAGAAGTTCCTAGAGCCGCACTTACAGCAGATAAAATTGCAGAGTCTGCAGAATTTTTTTCCTTCGGAACCAACGATCTTACACAAATGACCTACGGATACTCACGTGACGATTCTGGAAAATTTCTACCATTGTATTTAGAAAAAGGGATTCTAAAACATGATCCTTTCCAAATATTGGATCAGGAAGGAGTTGGACAATTGGTTGCTATGGCGGTAAAAAAAGGGCTTTCCTCCCGAAATGATCTAAAAATAGGAATCTGCGGTGAACATGGAGGTGAACCTTCTTCTGTAGAATTTTGTCACAACGCAGGACTACATTATGTGAGTTGTTCTCCATATAGAGTTCCCGTAGCAAGACTGGCTGCAGCTCAAGCTGCTATAAAAGAAAATAAAACTGTAAAAAATTCATTGCTAGAAACATTAGAAAAAATAGCATGACGCAAAGAAAACCTGATTTTAAACCAATAATCATTTTTTAATTTAATTGTTTCCGACTTAACTTAAATAAATATAATTATTTTTTTAAGTCATTAAGAGCTGTCTAGGGACAGCTCTTATATTATAAGTAATTTACAACAATCTTAATTTTCGCCTTTGTTATTCTTTTTCTAAAAAAATGAATACTGCCTTTTTTAAATTTACCTTTACGTCTACAAATCAGTTTCTTTATTAATATCAATAAAAAGCTTTTGATTTTTCATATCTCAACAGGCTGATAAAATTGGGGAATAAAGGATTATAAACGATTTTCATGGATCAACTTATCGAAAAAATAAACTCTTACCATCCATTATCAGCAGATACAGCAAATGCATTGCTAGGTATATGTTTTACAAGGGTTTTTAAAAAGAATGAAATTATACTACAAGCAGGAGATGTAGCTCGTTATTATTATTTTGTAAAGTCTGGACTACTAGGTTATTACAGCACAGATGAAGATGGAAATGATATTTATAAACTGTTTTTTGAGGAAAATAGCTTTTGTGCCTCTACATCATCTATTATCGAAGGAACGCCAAGTATATTTTCTATAGCTTCATTAGAAGATTCTGAAGTCATTTTATATCCAGCAGATAAATTTAGAAAATTAATTATTGAATGTCATGACCTTGCTTTATTTCATATCGCATATCTGGAAAAGAATTGGGTTGTAAAAAAAGAGCCTTTAGAAATTACTCTTAAATCAGAAACGGCAAAACAGCGTTATTTAACCTTGCTTGAAAATCCAAAACTTCTCCAGCGTCTTAAACAACATCAAATAGCCTCTTATTTAGGCGTTACTCCAACGCAATTAAGCAGAATACGTAAAGAATTAAATTTTTAATTTCGTAAACATATGTAAACAGTTTTGATCTTTTTACCTCTCAATTTTGCAGTATAATTCTAAACTAATTGAGATGAAAACAATTTTTTCTTTCGTGCTAACTTTCTTTTATCTGTCTTGTTCTGCTCAGAAAATTATTACCCAAAACGTGTATAGTTTAAAAATGAACAAGAGTATAAAAACCATTATTATTACACCCGAAATCAAAAAAGGCAAACTTTACAAAACAGTTTATATTCTTCATGGCTACAGCGGAAATCCAACTAGAACTTATGAAAAAGATATTCCAGATCTAGCCAAAAAATCTCAAGAATTCGAAACGATTTACGTGCTTGCAGATGGAAATTACAACAGTTGGTATGTAGACAGTTCTATTAATGAAAACTCTCAATATTCAACATTTATTGGAAAAGAATTGGTAAATTATATTGATTCTCATTTTCCAACAATTCAAAATAAAAAAAGTCGAGGCATCTTAGGCTGGAGCATGGGTGGTTTTGGAGCCGTTCATATTGGTACCAAATACGATCAGAATTTTTCTGTAATTGGTAGTACCTGCGGTGCATTGGATTTTACTTATTTTGGAGAGAACTATAAAAATTATCAGGTTGAAGATGTTTTGGGCTTATTTGAAAAACTTCCCTCTGAATATTTAGTTGGTAACGTTGCAGATAAAATGAAAACTGCCGACCAGATTTACATTTTTGATTGTGGAACTGAGGATGAATTAATGATTGACCTAAATCGCAATTTCCATAAAATACTGACGTCCAAAAAAATTGATCACTTATATACTGAATCGTTAGGAAAACACGATACAGCATACTGGAGCAAAGCTTTATCTAATCAATTATGTTTATTTGAAAATTATCTGCAAAATTAAGGTGGCGCTCTGACATTTCTATAATAAAAAAGAGCAGTAAAATACTGCTCTTTACATCATTATTCTTTATTTAGAAACTATTTTCCAGCTGTCAAAACTACAGTCATGCTTATGTCCTAATTCACACATTTCGGTTACCCATTTACTTAAAGATTCATGCATCATTTTCATCTTTGTTGTTCTGCCAGAAATTACAAAAAGGGTTTTATCATGAGATGCAGTTCCGTAATTCACTATAAAATCCATATTCTTCATTTCTGTTTCCAAAATTTGAGCTTTTTCAACAGTATCCGAATAAAAGAAATAATCTATTTTTAATTCATCCTCTTCTTCAACCCCAACATCACGCAGACTTACAAGAGATTCTGTTGCAATTCTGTAGTGTCTGACTAGATTTGCATTTAAATCACTTTCAGATACTGTTTTTTTCTTTTTAGGTTTAAAAAAATTTAAGATTTTCATTTCACTGATGTATTATTTAGATTGCTTTTTTAAGCAAACATAGATAAATATCATTGTAGAATAAAGCAGGTAATAAAAACTTAACAATGAAATATTTAGAAACAATATTAGAACACATCAAAGGCTGATATCTCTATTTATTTTGTAGTTCAGAATCGATTTTTACAATTTTCATGTTAACATTTTTTTAAACTTTTGTTTAATGATACTTCCAAATTCGACTCTTTAATTTTCTAAACTTAATTATGTCATCATACGTAATAAATCAACATTTTTAAAGCAAAAAAAAGATCAGAAATCCTCAGATATCTGATCTTTTTTTACTTCCTAAAATATAGCTTCTAGAAAAATAACTGAACCAACAATTATCGGTCACCAAACTCCTTGCGACTGTAAAAAACATCATCATCACTATCATTACCAGAACGGAATTCCTCATCTGGATAATAGCTTCTTAATACTGCTCTTTCATAATTTCTGTCAAAATAATGTTGAGTATCATATCGTCCTGTTTTTCTAAAGGTATCATATCCAATAGAGTTGGCCTGCACAATTTTAGTATCTTTATTAATAGTTACTGAACCGATAGGTATAATCAGATGACTGTCTCCGTCTCTATACATAAATTCTCTTTCGTTCTGATTGGCAATAGTATCATGTATCTCACGTTTGCTGTCTTCTATGAGTTCTTTGTCTACATTTACGTCTAGATACACCACACGTTGCATGTCTTTATTAACCCACAAATTATCTACTTTTCCTATCGTTCGGTTGTCTGCATCTACTATCTTCCATCCTCTTACATCAGAATAATCAGAAGCTACTTTGTAATCAGGAAGCTCGTCAAGTCTGTATAATTTTCTGTCTTTATTTTCCATGTTCTTTTAATTAAAAAATTATGTTTTTATCTCCAAAGCTGAACAACAGCTTTTTTATTACTCATTTGCGGTGGTATCAACAGGCACAGCATTTTCGACTTCAATAGTAGTCTCACTACGCGGCTCGTTATCTTTTAGAAAGACATAATAAACCAGTGCTGCAATTAACAACAACGCTACAATCCACGGCCATACGGGCTTTTTCTTTTGTATTTTAATTTCTGCCATAACTTTATTTTTTATGTGATTATTTTAATCTTATCATAAAGTTACAAAGCAGATCATAGCATAAAGTATTTAATTTCAGACAGATGTTATACAATTTCCAGTATCGTTAGCAGAAGGCGCTCACCTTTTTACTGTATCGTTTTTTCGTTTGTTACCTATCAACAAATATGAAAATAAGATTAGAATTGTAACTTTAGAAGAAATCCGAATTAGCTTTCATACTTCTCTTTTCCCTCTTGTAAGTCAAGAAGAACTAATAAAAAAACGACTGATGAAACTTGGGAATATTTTGTATATATAGAAGAGCCTTTAAACTGGAATTTCGTTACCAGAACTAAAGGGAAAAGAATATAAATGGTCTAAATGTTAGCCGTCTGGCTGTTTTTATATTGTATTGATTTTTCTGCCAGTCAAAATAAACTCTGTTTTATTTGTTGGAATTCCGTCCCAGTCAATTGCCATTATTTCGCTCAGTAGCTCTTTAAGCTTATGAAAAGGACCTGGCTTTATAGCGTAATAATCAGCTCCGAGTTTATGACATAATTCAATATGAAGAATACTACTGCTGGTAGAAAACATAATAATCTTAACGTCTCTGAACATGCTTCTGTTTCTTATTTCTTTTAGACATTCGAAACCATTTTTTCGAGGCATATTAATGTCCAGAAATATGATTTCTGGCTTATTGAATTCAGTTCTACAAAGATTATCTAAAAGCTGTTGTCCGTCTTCGAATACCTTAACGAAAATTTCAGGATGGAGTTCCCTGAGTGCTTCCAGAAATAAAATCCTGTCATCTTCATCGTCTTCTGTGAGATAGACCAATCTACTAGTATTCTGCTCTTGTAACATAGCTTAAAAAATTATGCAGTTAAATAAAAATTTAAAATCCGCAAAAAATTATACCGGGAGGAAATATAAGCTTTTGTAAAAATACTGCCACGGATTATAATCACCGAAACAGTTAGCAGTTATAAATATAAGAAATTATCCTCATTAAAAACAATACAAAATCAGAAAACTATCAAAAAGAAAAAAATCAACAAATCAATAACAAACGATATTCTCCTTCATTTTCTATTGGTGCTCTATGGATACAGGGTTGCACTTTTTGTCTCGGATGATCTACCGCCAGACGCCAAAGATGCATTACCCCTAAATTAATGGGTTCTACACCTTCCTTTATTTGATAATGTAAATCAAAATAATTTTCCTTTAAAAAAAATTCGAATTCTTCTGAAGGTCCATCGTACAGTTCTTTTAGCCTTTCTCGAATTTCAGGAATCAAAATTTTCTGTTCAGCCTGTGAATTAGGTATAATGTCACTTGCTGCTCCGTGATAAGTACATAAAAAAGTATCTGTTGCAATAGGCGAACGATCAACATGAAAGGAATATACGTCAGTCGATATAAAATCAAACTCTTCATCGCGTTCGTAACACTTTAATAAATTAAGAGAAGGAGAAGCTCCAAAATCAGTTAATAATTGTAAATCATTCAAAATGATTTCGCGTGCTATATTTCCGCTTTCTGATAATTGGAGCGCCATTAAATCTTCAGGAAAAACTTCTGTTATATTTTCTTTTAAAGATAATTTAGCTACTATTTCCTTAAAATCTCCATTCAAATTTCTGTACCAGCAAAGTGCATTCATTTCTCCTTTAAAATCTGTATTTATAAGTTCAGAGAAAGTCGATACTACACCAACTTGATTATTGGCAGAAAATGTATTGATCATATTGTGATATTGGTTACTCTAGATTACAAAAATATAGAATCGTAGTGAGTTGCAGCATTTTTATATCTTTTAATACATAACCTTTTAAACGGTTAATAGTTAGTATTTATTAACATAAACCGTCTTCTTGTTTACAAACTCCTGAATACCATCTACTGAAAGTTCACGTCCATATCCTGAAGTTTTAGTTCCTCCAAAAGGCAATCTCTGATCACTTTTTACTAATTCATTTACAAATACTGCCCCTTCATCAAACTTCGGTATTAATTTGGAAGCTTTTTCAAAGTTTTCTGTAAAAATGGTAACTCCAAGTCCAAACGGACTACTATTTGAAAGTGCCACAGCTTCTTCCTCATGCTTAAAAGTTGTAATTCCGATCAATGGCCCAAAAACTTCTTCTTTAAAAATTGACATATCTGTTGTAACATTACTTAAAACAGTAGGTTCGAAATAAGCATTATTCCTTTTGCCACCAATCAAGACTTCTGCACCTTTATTTACAGCATCTTGAAGCTGTCTTTCCAGTTCCTCGGCAAGGTCAACACGCGCCATAGTACCTATTGTTGTTTCCTCACTCAATGGATCTCCAGGACGAAGTTTACTAACACCTTCTAAAAATGCTTTTGTAAATTCTGCCGCAATAGAGGCTTCTACAAGCAAACGTTTTCCAGCAATACAACTTTGTCCCGCATTCTGAAAACGAGCTTGTACACAAGTTTTCACGGTTTCTTCCAAATTACAATCCGCAAAAACAACCAAGGCATTACTGCCTCCTAGTTCAAGTACCGTTTTTTTAATTTCACTTCCAGCAATTGCCGCTACAGACCTTCCTGCTGCTTCACTTCCTGTTAAGGTGACCGCTTTGACTTTAGGATTTCTAATGATTTGCTCTATTGCCTTACTGTTAATAGGCAGATTCATAAAAGAACCTTTAGGAAAACCTGCTCTTTCGAATACTTTTTCAATGCTCATGGCGCTTTTCATCACATTACTGGCATGTTTTAATATTCCAACATTTCCCGCCATGAGTGCTGGTACTGCAAAACGCATAACTTGCCAGAAAGGATAATTCCACGGCATAATAGCCAAAACAATTCCTATTGGTTCGTAGCTTACATAACTTTTATGTGCTTCTGTTTCAATTATTTTGTCTGCAAGCATTTCTGAAGCATGCT
The DNA here is from genome assembly GCF_036405015.1 of Flavobacterium sp. Classification (GTDB taxonomy): domain Bacteria; phylum Bacteroidota; class Bacteroidia; order Flavobacteriales; family Flavobacteriaceae; genus Flavobacterium. The sequence continues at coordinate 10,009 of NZ_DASWYK010000105.1, forward strand.
TCGCATAATAATCACATAAATTGGCACATTTTTCAATTTCTGCCAATGACTCAGTGATAGGCTTTCCCATCTCCTGAGTAATAGTTTGTGCATATTCACGTGAATTTTTCCTAAGTTCCTGACCAGCAGCTTTCATCAATACTGAACGTTCTGAAAAGGAAACTTCTTTCCATTTCTTGTATTGTTCCTCTGCCCTGTTTATTGCATTTTCAATATCTTCTTTTTCAAATTCAGCAACTTCATATATGGTATCCTGATTATAAGGATTTACAGATTTTATCATAATATTATTTTATTTAACCTATTTAATTAAAAGCTCAGTAAAAGATACAATTTTTTTTAATTTTTATGATTCTCTCCAACTTGCTTTTCGCATTTCAATGATTTAAATTTATATATTAGCAAAATGCAATCGATTACATAATTAAAAATACTTTTAATATAAAGCTCCATTTTAATGTGTTTTGTTTCTTTATCTTATGAGTGTATTGTAATCGTATGTTGGTAGCATTTAAATCTGCTCTAAAATTCACAATTTTTAAATGAAGAAACTTTTATTATTTAGATATCTCATTCCATTTTTAATTATTGCTTCTGTAACCAAATTATCTGCACAAATAAAGTGCAAGATTGAAAATTATTCTGCAGAAGATGGGCTTTCTCATGACAATATCAGAGATATAATAAAAGACAAAGAAGGTTTTATTTGGTTTGCTACTTGGGATGGTATTAATCGTTTTGATGGAAAAAACTTTATTACCTACAAAGCGGTAGCGGGCGATAAAAGCACTTTAGGAAACAATCGTATAGATTTGATGAAAGAAGATGCTTTCGGTTATATCTGGTTAAAGGCTTATGACCGTCAAATCTACCGATTTGAAAAAAGCACCGAAAAATTCCTTTCTATAGCCAGTATTTTAGGAACCAATAAAATTGTATTTGATGAAATCATTACTTCTACGAATGGAGATGTTTGGCTCACCACTGTAGACAAAGGGATTTATCTGGCTAGAAAAGATCACAACAATCAGATTGGACTGGTTCGTTTTTCAAAAGAACGATCTTCTGGTTTTAAAATCGCTTCTAACGCTATCAAAGTTTTAGCTTCAGATAAAGACAATTCATTGTGGGTAGCTTCAGAAAATGGATTAGATGTAATTTCAAAAAAGGTAACACCAGATTATACCAGCAAGTCTATTTTAAAAAATATTCCCGTAAAATGTATTTCTGTACTGGATAAACAAGTTTGGATTGGAACGAATCAGGGAGATTTAATTTGCTATGACAAAACATCAAAAAAAATTACAAAATTCCATCTTACTCCGAAAGACATTAATGCGATATTAAAATCTAAAAATGAAGATTTACTCTTTATTTCCACTGCCACTGGAGAACTCATCACTTTTAGTTTAAAAACTTTAAATATTCAGTCTATTCAAAAAATATCTTCTTCTCCTGTTTATAGTATTTTTCAGGACAAGCAAGGTATATTATGGGTCGAGCCTGATAAACATGGGGTAATTTTATTTAACCCTAAAGTAAAAACTGTTCGTTTTTTTTCACAACAAACCGATGCTACATTTCTACAGCTCGATCATACTTTTGGCGTATTTGAAGATAATTTTAAACGTGTTTGGATCAAACTTAAAGGCGGAGGATTTGGATGGTATAATGCAAAAACAGGAACAGTAGATTTTTTCTTCAACAAACCTGGTGATGAGAATCAGAAACTCTCCAATATTGTGGCTAGCATGTATTTTGATCCTTCTGGTATTTTATGGATGAGCACTAACGACAGAGGAATAAATAAAATTATCTTTCAAAAAAACATTTTCCAGCAACAGCTTTTGGTTGACAGCGCTAAAGACAAATCTGAAAATGAAATCAGAGCGGTTTATACTGATACAAAAAACAGATTATGGATTGCATCAAAAGCAGGAAAACTAAAGGTGTATCAACATAATCAAGAGTTAAAAAACCTTTTTGTAAATTATAAAAATGGTGAAATTGGATTGGTGTATTCCATTACAGAAGATGCAAAAGGCAACATTTGGTTAGGCACAAAAGGAAGTGGATTGTTTAAAGCCTCTCCAACCGACAAGAATCTTAACCAATATAATTTAACCCAGTTTAAAGTCAGTAAAGACGATCCTGAAAGTATTGGAAGCAATTCTATATACTCTGTACTAATTGACCAAAAAGCCAATATCTGGATAGGTACTTATGGCAACGGAATTAACCTTCTTAAAGAAGATAACGGAAAAGTCCGTTTTGTAAAAAACTTCAAAAACTATCCTACAATTGAATCTAATAAAGTCAGGTACCTCATCAATGGATATGATGGACAAATCTGGGTTGCCACAACCAATGGTTTAGTAACTTTTGATCCTGGTAATTATAATGCCGACGAAATTAAATTTTCGAGATACGTGAAAATTTCGGGAGATAAATTCAGTCTGGGTAGCAACGACATTTTACACATGTATAAAGATTCAGACCATAAAATCTGGATTTCTACTGCTGGAGGAGGAATTAATTTAGCGCAAAAAACAGGAAGTCTTTTGAAATTCACGAATTATTCCAAAGAAAACGGGTTGCCAAGTGATTTTATTCTAAGCATGATTGAAGACGATCGAAAAAATTTGTGGCTTGCTACCGAAAATGGAATTTCAAAATTTGATCTGAAAAAGAAAACCTTTAGAAATTATGATTCTTATGATGGTTTAGTAAAAAATGGTTTTTCTGAATCTTCCAGTTTAAAACTCCCAAATGGAAATTTGATTTTTGGATGCAGAAACGGTTACATTGATTTTAGTCCCGCGAAAATTGAAAATCAAAAAATCAAAACCAAAATGGTTTTTACAGGTTTTGAAATCAACAATAAAAATTCAAACGTAAAATCTGAAGAATATCCTCTAAAAAAAGACGTGAATTACAGTGATGATATTCAGCTGGACTATCAGCACAATACGATAAGTATCTATTACACGGTCTTAGATTACAGATCAGACAATAAACAATTATACGCTTACAGGTTAAAAGGACTTGATAATACATGGCATGAGGTGAGAAATCAGAAAAAGGCAACTTTCACAAATCTGCCACCTGGCGATTACGAATTTGAAGTAAAATGCCTAAATCCTGAATTGTATACTGGAATTCCACAGAAAAAAATATCTTTTACCATTACTCCTCCTTTTTGGAGAAGCAATTGGGCTTATTTATTATATTTTATTCTTTTAATAATAGCATTGGAAACAGGAAGAAGAATAGCGTCTTCAATGATTCAATTGCGCAATAAAGTTACTGTAGAACAGGAAATGACGGAATTGAAACTGAGTTTTTTTACTAATATTTCGCACGAACTAAGAACGCCGTTAACCCTCATCGTAAATCCACTGGAAGAAATTGCCAGAAATGAAAATTTAAGTTCTCAGGGAAATGAGTATATCACAACTGTTAGAAAAAACACTAACCGATTGGTAAGATTTGTCAACCAACTATTAGATTTTAGAAAAGTACAAAGTGGCAGTGAAGATCTGCATCCTCAATCTTTTGATTTGACTGTTCTTATAAATGAAATTGTTTCATTGTTCTCTCAGACTGCACATGAGAAAAATATTAAAATAAAGACGATCTCAGATCTCGAAAATCTTATTGTCAATCTGGATAAAGAAAAAATAGATATTGTGCTTTACAATCTTTTATCCAACGCTTTAAAGTTTTCTCCTGATCATAGCATGATAGCAATAGAAGTAAAAAAAGAAAATAATATTCTAAAAATAAGCATTGCCGACGAAGGAACTGGTGTAGAAGAGAATAAACTTGAAGACATTTTTAAGCTTTATTATGAAACCAATACAGGTAAATCTAAAAATGTCGGAACAGGAATTGGACTGGCGCTTTGTAGAGAATATATTCATCTGCATTGTGGAAAAATTTATGCTAAAAACAACAATAACGGTGGATTAACCGTCAACATAAAAATAGATCTGGATACTGATGTATTGCAGATTTCTAACTTAGAAAAAGTAGAAACTAAAAAAAATACCAATCATTTTATTGACAATACAGCTAGCCGAAAAAATGAAAACTTAGAATTTATAACAGACGCTGAACTTCCTACTGTATTAATTGTTGAAGATAATGACGAGCTACGTTTTTTCCTGAAAAGTCAGTTACAGAAATACTACAGTGTACTGGAAGCTTCAAATGGAAAAAAAGGTTTACAAGCTGCTATCAAAAAGCGTCCTGACCTGATTTTAAGCGATATTATGATGCCAGAAATGGATGGAATTGAACTTTTGGATTCGCTGAAAAACAATATAGAAACCAGCCATATTCCTGTAATTCTCTTAAGTGCTAAATCTTCTATAGAAAACCAGATTCAGGGATTGAATTATGGAGCTGATTACTACATTACAAAACCGTTTAATACCGACTTTTTAATAGCTTCGATTGATAATTTAATCAAACACAGAAAGCGCTTTTTTGATCAATTGCAGTCTAATGTAAAAACCATTACGCTAGAACCAAGCGAAATTGTGATCACCACAAAAGATGAACAATTTCTGAAAGACATAATCGCGGTAGTAGAAAAAGGTTTAACCGATCCAGCATTTAATATTGATGTTATAGCCGGTTCGATGAATATGACCAGAGTCACCTTCAACAGAAAGTTCAAAAGCCTTACCAATATAACTCCAGTCGAATTTGTTAAAGATATGAGAGTAAAAAGAGCCAAACAATTTCTGGATGCAGGAGAAACCGATATCGCTGATGTGGCATACAGAGTTGGATTTAACAGCTCTGGGTATTTTAGTACTTGTTTTAAAGAAATATTTAAAATGTCACCTTCTGATTATCTCAAACAAAAAAATGATAATCAGAAGAATGAATCTTAAATCAATTTAATGAAAGGTGATTTCAGAAGATTTCACCTTTTTACTAAAAACAACTTGTTTTTCGGATGTCTTAAAATCTGTTTTTTTGAAGCTGATATTTTTAGTTTTATTCCCTAGAATTTTAACCTTAGCATCTGCTTTTTTATTAAAAGAAACAGCATTGAAATCTAAATTTTTACCATTGTAAATCTGAAGTTCTGCACTATTTGATGAAATAATTTTCACATTGGTAAACTGCATTCCGTCTGAATCAATGATATCAATACCTTGATCTGCTTTTAACATGGAATTTTTTAAATGAATATTCTTTAAATTCATTTCTGGAAGTCCCATAAAGAAAGCTGCTTTTGCTGCACCAACAACCTGAATATTTTCCATAAAAATATTTTGGAAAGAAGGTGTTTCTTCTGTAATTTGATATTGTTTTTCTTCTACTGATGCTCCTTTGTCATCATCTTCAAAATTAGGTACATTTTTTCCATAAAAAAGATTAAAACCAATTGCTTCGGTCACAATATTGGTCATATTAATATTAGAAATAAAAATATTCTCCACTATTCCTCCTCTGCCTCTTGTACTTTTAAAACGAATTCCCATATCAGTTCCGATAAAAGAGCAGTCTGAAACATGGATATTACGCACACTGCCCGACATTTCGCTTCCTACAACAAATCCACCATGTCCGTGGTAAACCGTATTTTTTTTGATAATCACGTTTTCTGTAGCAAAGTTTCGATCTCTTCCGTCTTTATCTTTACCTGATTTTAAACAGATAGCATCATCTCCTACATCAAAAGTATTCTCGTAAATCATCACATTTTTACAGGATTCCAAATCAAGACCGTCACCATTCTGAGAATACCAAGGATTTCTGATCGATAAATTTCTTATAATAACATCTTCACACATTAAAGGATGAAGATTCCATGCCGGTGAATTTTGAAAAGTAGGACCATCTAATAGAATCTGCTTACACTCCACTAAACTAACCATAACCGGACGCAGAAAATCTTTAATAGCAAGTAAATCCGGATTATCTATTTCTACTTGAAAATTAAACTTGGAGACAATCTCATTCCCTTTCTTAGCTCCCAAAGAAGGAAACCACATTTGTCCATCATTAGATAGTACTCCACCTGATTTTATTAATCCGAGCCATTGCGCCTCTGTCATTTTCATTTTCTTTACAGGTCTCCAAGCATCGCCACTACCGTCAATAATTCCAAAGCCAGTAATAGCAATATTGGTTTCTCCAAGTGCGTTAATTGGTGAAGTACATCGATAAGAATTCAAACCTTCAAAACTTACTTTTTGTAAAGGATAATCATTGAAATCTCTGCTAAAAAGAAGTACTGCTCCACTTTCTAAATGTAGATTGATATTGCTTTTTAGTGTAATGGGTCCAGTAAGCCAAATGCCCGCTGGTACAACTACTTTTCCCCCACCTTTATCCGAAACATGTTTAATTGCCGACTTAATAGCTGTCGTATTCTTATAAATACCATCACCTATTGCGCCAAATTCAGTAACACTTATTTTATAATCTGGAAATACTGCTTCTTTTACTTTTGGCATTGAAAATTCTACATCATTATAGATTTCCTTTGTTGTTAGTTTACCTGGCATTTGGGCATTAACATTTATAGAAAAGCTTAAAATGACGAATAAGATTTTTATAGGATACTGCATCTCTATAGTTTTTAATATTGTTATTTAATTTTTTGTAATCCTTCAAATACTAACCTTGCTACTTCTGTTGCTCCTGCTGGCTGAAAATGAGTATTGTCTTTTTGACCTTCAGGATAAGCTTCATAAACTCCGGCTGGTAAATTCATAAAGTATTTTTCAGAAACAAATTCTTTTCCTTTTTTCGTAAAAAACTCTCTAGAGGCTTTGTTCAGATCTATTAAAGGTACATTCATCTCTGCTGCAACATCTTTTGGTGCTTGGTCATAATCGCCATGAACATCATTTAAAATACCATCTTTCCACGGAAAATTTCTCGCTACTGGAGTTAGTATGATTGGATACGCTTTCTTCTCTCTCGACTGAGATACAAATAATCTTAAAAACTCTTTATAACCTGGTACATCAACATATCTTTCTGTTTTGTCTTTTGCTCCATCATTATGACCAAATTGCATAATAACAATATCCCCTTTTTTAAGTTTTTCGAATACTGCTCTCCAGCGTCCTTCCTGAAAAAAAGTTCTTGTGCTTCTTCCTCCCATTGCACGATCATCTACAAAAGCACTATCGGTTTTAATGATATTTTTTACTTTAACCAAACTGTCTGATCTCATAAATTGCTGAAAAACCTGTCCCCAGCCCGTAACCGGATACCTTACCTTCATATAATCTTTTCCTGGTTCATAATTATTGCTGTAATCTGCCATTGTAGAATCGCCTATCAGGTAAATTGTTGTCACTTTTTTAGGCGGATTGAAAGCCATTAAAAAAAATACTGTTGCCAGAAAAAATAGTGCTGTTCTAATTTTCATATGATACTATTTATTTGTTTGGTAATTATTAATTAAAAAATCCTGATGCAAATTAGTTTTACTTTTTCTAAATGCTATTAAAAATGTAAGTCTGTCCTTTTTCAGTAGGGAAATCATACAATTTTGTGTCTGGAAATTTAAAACCTTTTAAAACTGCTTTATCAGAAATTAAAGGTTCCTTAATCGATTCCACTTTATAAAAAGCATTTGTATTGTCTCCCTTCGCTTCTTCCAATTTAGTTTTTCCATTTAATTTTACTTCCGAAGCGATACGAAGCCTGCAGTTTCCTCCTAATTCAGATTTTATAGTTACTTGTTTTACTTTTCCATTTTCCCATTCGATGCTTACTTCAAAACCGCCTCTGGCCTTTAAACCGCTAACTTTTCCATTTTTAAAATCATCTGGTAGAGCTGGTAATAAGTAAAGAGCGCCATCATAACTTTGTAAAAGCATTTCTGTAATTCCGGCAGTACAGCCAAAATTACCATCAATCTGAAATGGCGGATGAGCATCAAAAAGATTAGGATAAGTTCCGCCAGATTCTCCTTTACTTTCTGTTGGCGCTGGACTCAACTGATCTTTTATCAATTTAAAAGCTCTATTTCCATCTAATAATCTTGCCCACCAGTTTACTTTCCATCCCATTGACCAACCTGTTGAAACATCGCCTCTTGATATTAGTGTATTTCTAGCAGCTTCTGTAAGTTGTGGATTTCTAAAAGGTGAAATTTGCCCAGACGGAAAAAGTCCGTACAAATGCGAAATATGTCTGTGATGATCACCTGGTTTATCCCAATCATGAAGCCATTCCTGAAGTTGCGTATATTGTCCAATCTGCATTGGTGGAAGCCTTTTAAGGGCAACACTTACAGAATCGGCAAAAGGTTTATCTACTTCCAGAATTTTAGAAGCATTCAGAATATTATTAAAAGTATCAAAAACCAGTTGATTGTCCATTGTGGTTCCTGCAGATACCGCTACACTTTTCTCATACGTATTTTCGGGAGACATTGATGGGGCCACAACAAGCCAATTATGTTCAGGCTCCTGCTGTAAAACATCCAGATAAAACTGTGCAGCACCTTTTAGAACAGGATAATATTCCTTTAAAAATTCACGATCTCCTGTGTACAAATAATGCTGCCAAAGGTGTTGTGTAAGCCAAGCTCCGCCCATTGGCCAAAGTCCATAAAAGCCACCGTCAACCACTCCTGTCATTCGCCATAAATCCGTATTATGATGCATATTCCATCCTCGCGCATGATACATTTTGGAAGCACTTTCTTTTCCTGTTTCTGCTAAATCCTTCAACATGCTAAACAAAGGTTGGTGCATTTCTCCTAAGTTTGTTATTTCTGCAGGCCAGTAATTCATTTCGGTGTTAATATTTACAGTATACTTACTGTCCCAAGGCGGACTCAATTTATGATTCCAGATTCCCTGAAGATTCGCTGGTTGATTCCCAGGTTGCGAACTTGAAATCAGTAAATATCTTCCGAACTGAAAATATAATGCGACTAACTGAGGATCATAAGAATTTGAGAATTCCTTGATTCTTACATCTGTTGTTTTATCAGATTGTAGAGAATCTCCTAAATACAAGGATACTCGTTTAAAATAGTTTTGATAGGCAGCCACATGATTCTTCAAAGATACTTCGTAACTTTTTTGTGAAGCTTTAGCCAAAACCGAAGTTACTTTTTCAGTAGGATTAGCAGTAAGATCTTTATAATTTTTAAAATTTGTAGCTATAGCAACACGAATAATAACCTCATCAGCATCTTTAATTACAAGTTTTTCACCTTCAGCTTTAAGGCTTCCACCAGTCAAAGTACAAGCTGCTTCACCAACAAATTTTACCTTACCCGTTTTATTGTCTACACTTCCAGTTGTTCCTTCAAAAAACAATTTATTCTTTTCTGTTTTAAAGCTATGAGAAAGCTGAGGACTATCCGCAGATAAAGAAAAACTAATACTTTTTTTCTTGTTGGCAGTTAATCTAATCAGAATAATATCATCTGAAAAAGAAGTCAAAAATTCTCTTTTATAGGTTACTCCGTCTATTTTATACTGTACAGATGAGACAGCCTTTTCAATGTCTAAATCTCTCTGATAAGCTGTATAATTGTTATGGTTTGGAAATTCTATAAAAAGACTTCCAACGGTTTGATAAGGCATTCCATAATTTAAATCTTTTGGAGCCTGCCTGGGAAATGTACTATTAGCCAAATCTTGCGCTTCTTTATTTTTCCCTTCAAATAATAATTTTCTAATGGCTTCAATATTTGGAAATACATTTTTCGGAACATTATTTCCTGGTTCTCCCGCCCATACAGTTTCTTCATTAAGCTGTAGTTCTTCTTTCTGTGGACTTCCAAAAACCATTGCGCCTAAACGTCCGTTCCCCAGCGGTAAAGCTTCATTCCAATTTGCGGCTGGTTTATCGTATTGCAGCTTTAATTTCTGTTGAGCATTAATTTTTACAATATTTAATACTATTATAAAAATCAGAGTAATTTTGAATCTATTCATTTGTATGTCTTATTTCCGCAAACGGAATTTATATTTTCTTTAAACGGCTCTTAAAAGTTTAAAACTTAGTTTATTTACTAATTTCAAACCAGTCAATATCAGCATAACCTCCTCGTTTTGATTCTCTGGTACTTACACTGTACAAACCTACCTTAGATCCGATCCATTTTCCTGGAACCGCTGTAAATGGTTTTCCTATTTTTTTATAATTTTTACCATCTTCCGAATAACTAAACTGACAGCTTGCATCTATTCCTTTTCCAGTAACTTCGACTTTGAAATAAGCTTCATTTTTAACTAATTTCTGTGATTCATTTACCACTTCTTCTCCACCTTTTGCAGCAGCTTTCACTTCTGTCTGCTGTATATAAAATCCTTTTTCATCATGAGATATTTGCAATACAGCATAATCCATCCCCATAATAATTAATCCGGCTTTTTTACCTGATTTTGCTTCTTCTACAGTCAATTTAATTTTAGCAGAAGCCGTAAAGTTTTTTGCTGGAAACTTTTGCAGCAACAGGTTCGGAACCATCCACAAATTGGCTGCTCCTTCTGGCATATTCATAGAAAACAATCTAAGGTTATCTGAATCTCTCATTTTGGCATGCCATACAATATCCGGATTTGCCTGCCATTGCCATTGTAAACCAATTTTATCTCCCTTAAAATCATCTGATTCCTGCGGTGTTTCAATTGGGTACGTTTTACCAATATTGGGCTTTTTGTATTTTAAAACCGGTTCGCCAATACCATTTTTATCCAGATCCTCGCCTATAAGTGGCCAATCGTTTTTCCATGTCATGGGCTGAAGATGAACAACTCTTCCATAGGCTTCTATATCTTGAAAATGATAAAACCAAGATTCTCCATTTGGCGTGTCTACCCAAGCCCCTTGATGTGGTCCATTTATAATTGATTTTCCTTGTTCTAAAACCACTTTTCTTTCATAAGGACCATACACATTTTTAGAACGTAAAGCCAGCTGCCAACCTGTTGCTACACCTCCCGCAGGAGCAAAAATGTAATAATAACCGTTTCTTTTGTAAAATTTAGCTCCTTCTACTGTTGGATCTTTTTCGTGTCCATCATAAACATGATTTCCCTCATTAATTACTGCTGTACCTTCTTTATTGAGTTCTCTCACTGTAAGAATACTTTTTACTCCTGCACGGCTTCCAGCCCATCCGTGAGCAAGATAAACACGTCCGTCTTCGTCCCAAAGCGGACAGGCATCGATAGCGCCTTTTGCTTCCATAACTAAAATTGGTGCATCCCATTTTCCAAATGGATCTTTGGTTTTTACCATATAAATCCCAAAATCTGGATCTCCCCAATAAATATAGAGTTCATTATTATGATATCTGATACTTGGTGCCCAAACGCCATTTCCGTGCTGTACAGTGTTATAATGATCAATCGGTGCTACTCTTTGAAGTGCATAATTAACGATCTTCCAGTTTACCATGTCTTTAGAATGCAGAATTGGAAGTCCTGGCGTACAATTAAAACTCGACGAAGTCATAAAATAATCATCTCCAACACGAACAACATCTGGATCTGAATAGTCGGCATGAATTATGGGATTTTGATAACTTCCGTTTCCTAAATCTGCAGACCAGACTTTAGAAACATAAGGCGTTTTATTTTGAACTTGTTGTGCTGATATCGCATTAAAAGAAAAAATGGCTATTAGATAGAGAGAGAACTTCATTTATTATTTTTATTTAAATCATTTTTTTTTAATTCTTAAATAGAGCAGAATTTTATTGGTTTACCCTTTTATTAGCTTTATAACAGAAGAACCTTTTTCTGTTTTTATAGTGATGATGTACATTCCTGGAGTCACTATTTTGTCTTTTATTTGTAATTCATTTTCACCTTTTCCTTTCCATATTTCCTGCCCAAGTGTATTATGAATCACAAAAGTGAAATTTCCTTTAGCAGCAATCGTAAAAGAATGGTTTACCGGATTTGGATAAACAACAGCATTTGGCGAAGAGATTGTTTCTGAAAAATCATCCTTAGATAAGTTTCCGCTTGGTAAAACAATATTAGGTTTTGTTTGTGCTGCCATATCTACACCAAGGTAAAACCCAGGATGCGGAGGCTGATTGTAAGCAGAGTTTTGCCATGCTATAGCAGTTCTATACTGTGTATCGTGCATCAAAGTATATAATTTGTGTTCGGTCGGAATATTGGTAGAATATATTCTTAGCGAAGTATTATCTGTTTTACGAAAAATTACTTCTTCTCTCCAATCTCCAAAAAGATCTGCACTCAAACAAGGTGTCGCTTTGGTAGTATTATTAGACGAATATCCTGTGGCTGTTAGTATATTAACCGTTTTGCCATTGATATAATCCCATTTGTCTATTTTATTGGAATCTAATAATTCACGGTTCAAATCACCATCCCACCAAATAGAGAAATTTTGCGTTGGTTTTTTATTGCTGATAAGGTTTCCTTTGCAATCCATTAAAAAGTTGGTAGTTGTAGTAACTCCTGAAGCATCTTTTACACCAGCACTTCCAAAACATTCATATCCTTTGTAACGTGGATCAATATCTGCAGCGTTACAACGACCAACATCTGTATTTGCTGGTAATCCCCAAATTGTAGCTCCGGTTTGAGCATCTAAGAAAACAAGTCCATTTGTTTTATACTTAGCAGGTTCTTCAAGACATTGCCATATTTCCATTCCGGGACGATCCGGATCCATGTCGGTCATGTGTAAAGCGTCGCCATGGCCTAGCGAATTGGAATATAATTTTGTTCCATCATCATTAATTCCGCTAGAACCATTAATGATTTCATCTTTACCGTCTCCATCAACATCTCCAACGGTCATTTGATGATTTCCCATGCCTGCATACGCAGAATTCCCAGAAGTACCACTGTCAAAAATCCATCGTTGTGAAAGCGTATTGTTTCTCCAGTCCCAGGCAACACGAACAAGTCTTGTATAATAACCTCGGCCCATCACCAAACTTGGTTTAGATCCATCAAGATAAGCGATCGCTGCAACGAAACGTTCTGAACGTCCTCCATAGCTATCACCCCACGAAGACACAGTTCCACGAGCTGGAAGATATTCTGTAGTGGCCATTGCTTTTCCTGTTTCACCATTAAAAATAGTTAAAAATTCAGGTCCAGAAATGACAGCGCCGTATGTACTTGTTGAAGTCTTACTCCCATTCGGATTTCTATAATCTGCTGCGGCATCACCAATAACAACTCCTGTTCCGTCTATTGTACCATCTGATGTTCTACAGGCCAATTCGGCTTTACCATCAGAATCCAGATCATAGACCATAAATTGTGTATAATGTGCACCAGCACGAATGTTTTGTCCTAAATCAATTCTCCATAAAAGCGTTCCGTCTAAACGATAACAATCAATATAAACATTACCAGTATAACCTGGCTGAGAATTATCTTTTGAATTGGTTGGATCCCATTTTACAAAAATTTCATATTGCCCATCTCCATCTACGTCACCCACACTACAATCATTTGCTTCGTAGGTATAAGATCCACTTACATTGGTTCCTCCAGGCGGAATCTGCATCGGAATATCCAAATATTGTTCGGCCCATACTGTCGCTGCTTCAGATGCTGGTTCTTCAGTTCCATTAATAACCGCTCGAACTGTATAAGTACCATTGGAAGTAACATCATGAGTAAAATTAGTACTTGTGGAAATGGGAGTTTCTGTAATTTTTACTTCATTGCAATACAAATTATAACTTACATTAGTTGGTTCTGTTCCGAGCATTCTCCATCCGACATACACCTGATTGGCATTTAAACGCATCGCAACCAATCCGCGATTGAGTTTTTCTACAGTGCGTTGTGCCGTTATTTGGGTTGTTATACCTAATAAAACTAAAACAATTATTTTTTTAAAGTTTTTGTATTTTTTACTCATAGCAATTAATTTTTGGTGAAAAGAAAAATTGGTATTTTTGGTAGTAACATCGTGCCATCTGATTTTAAAATCGAATGCTATTTTTGATATAAATCAATCACTTTCTGTGGATTCCAGTTATCGACAACTGCAGGATTAGCATAAGTGGTTTTCAGAACATTTTCTACGCTGTATACTTTTGCCTGTTCTTTTGTTAATTGCGTCATCCATTTTACCCTTTCATTTTTATAAGCGCCAATTCCTGTTGAGTTATATTCTGCATATCTTGCAGTTGATTCGTTTTCTGTTTTTCCCCAATTGTTCCATCCCGCTGGTTTTACTGCATCTGACATTACTGTATTTAAGAATACAACTGCTGCATTTGGTCTCCATGGTCTACCCAAATCTGTTATGTTGGTTCCTGTTCCTGTAATTTTGCAGTTATGAAATACATATCCATATTTCACATAATCTTTGGTTGAAGCTGCTGTAATCGCACTTCCTCCTTTGGTATGAAGTTCACAAGTATCAAAGAAAGCTGTTGATCCTCCAAAAATGAAATCGGTACTACCCTCGATGTAACAGTTTTTAAAATACTGACGTGCATCTCCGCCATAAAGTGTGTCCTGAAAACCTAAGAACCTACAATTGTAAAATACTGCTTTATCTCCCTGAATATGAATTGCCAAAGCCTGTCCTACTGGTCCTGAAGCATTTTCGAATGTTATGTTTTCTGCATAAAAACCAGAACCTTTTATAAAACAGCTTGAAGAACCACTCGTACCATAATTGGCATTTGTTGATGGATTAATTTTGCTTGCATAATTATCATAAGTTAGAATAACTTTTTTACTGTCTTCTCCAATCAGCGAAACATTATTCCGATCTGCTTCTAAAGTTAGGACTTGTTTGTAAGTTCCGTTTTTAACAAAAATAACAGTGCGTTCAGATTTTAGTTTTGGAACAGCATCAAATGCTTCCTGTACTGTTTTGTAGTTGCCGCTTCCGTCTTGTGCTACTACAATATCATATTTTATCTTTTCTGTTTCTTTTTTTAAATGAATGCTGTTTTCGGCATGCAGATTTGGAGAAAAAAATGTAATTATACTTAATGTGAAAATTGCAATGGATTTCATTTCTTTATTTTTTTAATTATTCAAAACCAAACTATTAATGTAGACTTCGATGTTTTCATAAGTCTTACTTAAATCATGACCGTTCGGATTGTTTTTTGTTAGATCTAAATTCTTTTTCTTTTTCCAGTAATCTGGAATTCCGTCGCCTGAACTGTCGATGGGAGCTTCTTTACTTATTAAATTAGCCCATCCACCAACATCTTCCTGTGAATCGATTATACCTTTGGTACTTCCTTTCGAGCCTTCATACGTATAAGTTCCGTTTTTAACCTCAGCAGCAATTCGTACATCAATAGCATCTCTTACTAATGATGCTCCGCCAAATTGTAACACTTTTTCATAGGCTTGCAACGCTGTATCTGTATGAAGATTATTGGATATGTTGTGAGGAACTTTCATTCTCATAGCTTCTTTTTCTTTTTCCGGAATTACACCATAACCCGGATGAAATTGATTGTATACACCGTAAGTCCAATTGTCTTTTGTCGCTTCTTTACTGCCTTCTACAACATTTCCGTCTATATAAAATTTACCCCAAATATTAAAAACCTCTTTTCCTGGAATCTTGTTCTTATCAATCGCAATAATCTTAGATGACTTTCCCGTAGCAGGCCCTGGTTTATAATAACAATTGACAATATTTACATTCATGGCTTCTCCGCCATAACAACTATTTCCAGCCCAGTTATAAATCACATTATTACGTACATCGACCAAATCTGTAAGTGCAAATGAAGTTCCTGCAGATTCACCCAATCTTGGATTTCTACTGTCATGATGGGCTAATAAATTATGATGAAAAGAGGCTTTTTTTCCTCCCCAAATCGCTCCATAACCATGTGATCCTTTTTCATGAACCGAAACTTTTAGACTTTCTGTGACAAAACACCATTGAAAAGTTGTGTTTTCATTTGCATACAAAGAAGCAGTTTCATCAGAAGACCAGCTTAGCGAACAATGATCTACAATAATATTTTTATGAAATCTGGATTCTAAAGCATCTGCCTGTTGTTTTGCCGCATCTCCCATTCTAAATCTCATGTATCTCACGATTATATTATCTGCGTTAAGAACCACTGGATAATCTTTTATACAAATTCCGTCACCTGGTGCGGTTTGTCCAGCGATAGTGAGATCATTTTCTTCAATACTCAATCTGGATTTTAGTGCTATGTTTCCCGAAACTTTAAACAGTACATAACGCTTTCCTTTTGTTGTTACTGCTTCTCTAAAACTTCCTGGACCAGAATCGTTTAAATTGGTCACAAAAAGAACTTTTCCGCCTCTTCCGCCTGTAGTGTATCTTCCAAATCCTTCTGCTCCAGGAAAAGCGTCTATTTCTTCAGCTGGTTTATCTGATGTTTTCCTCTGATTTGTACTTTCGCTCCCAATGGAAACGGAACTGATAAAGAAGAAAGTACTCAAAAGTAAACAGCTACTTATTTTTTTTCCCATAGTCAATAATATTATTTAAGGTATCCAAAAAAATGCTGTAAATATTTACAATTCAATAAAGTGGTAAAAACAATTTTTTCCAAAAACTACAATTAAAAATACCATTATTAAATCATAGAAACCATTATTCAGACACCTTTATTCATTCAATTTTTTTGAAATAAGGGGAATTCGATAGAATTCCCCCATTAAATCAACCACGATTTAACTTAAACAAAAACAATTTTTTATATTAAAACCATCTTGGATCTCCGGCAACACCCGTTCCGGCAAATCCGATACCTGGTTTTATATGATAATCTCCTATAGTCGGATTAACAAAGAAATCGGCTATGTTTAATGGAACTTCTGTAATACCAGTCATCGGTCTTGTACCGTTTATAACATCTTTGGTTTTGTAATTTCCGCCATAATTAATAGTGATACTGTTGTAAGTTCCACTAGTGCTGCTAAGAGCCGTTGCGCCGTTAGGACCAGCTATAATGCAATTCTGAATTGAAACTAATACTGGAAAATTATTATCAAAATTCCATAAATGTCCCATAGCTTCTTTTACATTTACACAGGTAATATTTCTAAAATTGATACTGGTTTTTACTCTTACATCTGCAAAGCGCGTATTGATTTCGGTAAGAGTGCAATTGGTAACATTTATTGATTTAACTGTACCACCTGCTCCAACATTCATTACACCATAACCTCCAGTTTGTGACACCAAACAATTATTTACGATAATATTTCCAATAACGCTGGCTCCGCTTACTCTGACTATAGAATTTAATTTTGAAATCGTACATCCTTCTACCAAAATATCATTTACGACCTTTGTTCCTAAGTCTATAAAGAAACTATCCGCTGAAGTAGTGGTTAAATTCTGGATTATTAGATTATTAATTTTATCCTGAACTCTAAATCTAATGTTGGTGATATTCGTCAAAACTCCGTTGTTGTTTTTTGCTCCAGAAAAAGCGATATTATTGACACCACTTGGAATCGTTACATCTCCTCCTATCGAATAACTTTCACCTGCTCCAAATTCAACTGTTATATCTTTTGCTCCGCCAGCCACTAGCCCTTGAAGTGCCGTTCCTATACTCGAAGCTGTATCTGTAAGCAATACTTTATAGGTAGTACTGCCGAATATACCTGTTGTTTTTACGGGTAAGCTACCACGAAGAGCAGTTCCGTTAAAAATTTTAGCAGTGTACGTAGTTCCTCCTTTCAAATTTGCAATCTGAGCAGTTCCTTCAGCCTTTTGTTGTTCTGTCAAAACAATATTCTGTACCAAGGTTGAAGCTTCATCATACAGACTAATATTGGTTACTCTTGGATTAATAGTCCAGTTTAACCCAATCGTAGATGATGCTGAATTATATCCTTTAAACAACTGTTCTGCAGAAGTAACAAAATAAATTTGGCTGTATTTAGATTCTTTTCCAGAAGCCTCATCAATGCTTTTCATTCTCACCGAATAACCTGTTGTACCGTCCAATTCGTCGAAAGTCTGTCTGTATTCTATTTTAGACTGATCGGAAGAATTAGCAAAAGGAGTTAATGTATCTGCTAGAAGCTCAACTCTTTCTACAATAGTATTAAACTGCAAACTGTCTTTACTAAATTCGAATACATACTTTGTTGCGCCAATCGATTTTGTAAATTTTATTTCTACAGAGGTTGGCTGTACTGCCGAAGCATCGAAAATAATTGACTTAAAAAGACGGTCATAACTGGAATCTACTTCCCAGTCATTATAATCTTTTTCGCAGGCAGTCACAAACAAAATAAGGATCATGACACCTAAAATTCCTATTATATTTTTCATCCTTTTTAAAATTTGATTAATGTCATTGATTAAAATCCGTAAGAGTTGGTTATTTTACCTTTAGATTCGAAAATATCCTCGTAATAAATAGCAAAGAAGTGTCTGTAATAACAGGTTCCGTTACCTTTTGTGTATTGCGCAAGACTACTTTGAATTTCAGTTCCATTGGTCAATGAACCTAAAAATCCTGAGTAATCATATTCTCTTGCCAGACCACTCGCTGCCAAAAGCGTTTTAACAGGCCAGTCTATATAGTTTTTATTGGTACCGGTAAGTGGTTTTTCTGCATTCGCAGGAAACCAACTCACACTTTTATATTCTGGCCCAGGACTTGCTGGAAGATTTTTATAATAGTTAAGTGAACTTTTATCAATGTATTCGGCATCTTTATATTTGTAATAAACCGTTCTTGGGAAATCTGTAGGCTGATAATTTTTGTCAAAGATTTTTACCGATTGTTTATTGTCAAACATCAGACAAAGCGTTTTTTTCATTGTTTCAATTTTGTCAAACAATAATCCCCAACGAACCAAATCATGTTTACGAATTGATTCACATCCGAATTCCCATGCTCTCTCATTAATAACTGCTTCAAGAAAATTAGAATCGTAAACCTGAATTTGAGAAGAACCTGCTCCAAAAGCTCTTTCGCGAACTTTTTCTAATGCCTGTCTCGGAGATATTCCTGCTACTGAGTTAACGCCATCAGCACTGTTAATAGCACTTTCTGCTTCTGCATACATCAAATAGATATCCGAATAACGCATTACAATCCAGTTTACACCAGTAGCAATTCTCGAAGTTGCCGTTTTGTGCATAGCCAAATAAGATCCCGGCATCCAGTACATTCTCCATTTTGCAAAATTCACGCTTAACGGATCATTCTTTACACCCTCAATATTATCTTTTGTATAGTTTAGCCAGCTTAGCGTAACATCTCTACGTTTATCTTCTGGAGTAAAAGAATAGAAATAATACGCTTGAGAAGCTACGTAAGTTCCTCCAAAACCCCTGCTTCCGTATCGGCTACTTCCGGCAACTTCATATCCCATCAATGATCCAATATCTCCATTATTTCCAAGACCAAAAGCTACTTCAAATAAATTTTCATTGCTACTGTTTTGTTGCAGTCCACAAACTGTTTTCCAGATATTTTCATAGTCTGGATCTAAATGATGCGGATTGGAAGGACTTCCAATTATTTCAGCAGTTTGTTGTGCAGCAATCTGATAGTACTCTTTCCAGTTTTTAACTCTTCCCACAAAGTAACCACCAGCTTCAGGAATTGTCGGATGATGTTCTAATTCTGTTCCTGAAAACAGATTTCCGTCACGTAAAGACCAACCACCTGCAAAAAGAGCAACTCGCGCTAAAAGTCCTTTTGCAAAACCTTTAGTAATACGCTCTGCTGTTGTATACTCAGCCGTCGATTTCAGCCAAGGCAAATAGCCCTGAGCTTCATCCAAATCTTTAACCAAACTGGCATAAATAAGATCTCTGTCTACTTTACCAATGTAAACATTAGACAAATCAGACTTAGAAGTTCCTTCTTTATACGGCACATCTCCCCAATTTCTTACCAATTCAAAATAAGCCAGAGATCTCATTACCAATGCTTCCCCTAAAAGTGGTTTCATCTTATCAGCCTGAGTTTCCAGAATAGGAGAATTTCTAATTCCGTCTACTGCAGCAGAAGCTAATTCAGCCAATTGAAATAGACCTTCCCATTTTGTGGTTTGATTGTACGAATCATCATAAAAATTTCCTGCACCCTGATCGCTCGTTGTCGAATTATAAGCCGTAGCAGTAAATCCTTGATTGCTCTCTATATCTGAAAATCCTTGCCAGTTAACCGATAATTTCTGTCCGTAGATATAAGTGTCAGTCATTCTTCCGTATATTCCCATTATGGCTGCTTTGGCCATAGACGGTGTTTGAAAAACGGTTTCAGAGCTTAATTTTGAAGGCGATGTAGTATCTAAAAAATCATCATTACAGGCCACACAAACAGTCAGTAAAAATAAGCTGGAATAGTATAATAGTTTTTTCATGTCTTTTAATTAAAATGTTACATTAACTCCAAAAAGGAATGTTTTTGCTTTTGGATAAGCAGACCAGTCCACACCTGGTGTTAAAGGTGTGTTTCGTATTCCGTCTACCTCAGGATCTTGTCCGGTGTATTTGGTCCAGATATGTAAATTATATCCAGTAAAATAGCAACGTACATTTTTTACTGCACCATCTTTTATAATACTTTCTGGCAGTGTATAACCTAGTGTTAGTGTTCCTAATCTTAAAAATGATCCGTCTTCGATAGCCCAATCCGTCAAGATAGTAGAGTTAGAAAGCGGATGCCACATGCTCTTGCCTTGATTGATTTCCTGCAACAACTGCGGATTGGCATTTTCTCCAAACATAATATTATATCCAGTTGTAGGGTCTATAGTAGTGAAACGCTTGTCAATGCTCATTTCGGTACTCATATTCTGGTATCGTTTAGAACCGCTGAAAGTCGTATTATCTATTTTGTTAGCATTATAAATATCATTTCCGTAAGACCAGTTAAACATGGCAGAAAGATCAAATCCTTTGTATGCGGTACTAATAGAAAACCCTCCAACATGTTTAGGCTGTGCTCTTCCGATTACTTTTCTATCTTGATCAGGAGAAATTACAGTTCCGTCACCACTTAGTTTTTTAAGTTTAATATGTCCGGGACCAAAATAATTTCCAGATGTAGTAATAACTTTAGAAGCATCAGCAACACCTGGATTCAAAATCCATTTTTTCTGTACATTATCATACGTAAAGTCATCAAAAGTGTACATTCCATCCGAAACATAACCGTACATCAATCCAACTGGCTGGCCAACAATAGCTCTAAAATCATCTCTTCCAACGGCAGGAGCCCAGTTAGAAGCAACAATCATTTCACTCGATCCATCTAATTCCTTTACTCTGTTATCGTTGAATGCAATATTAAAACTCGCTGACAATAAGAACTTTTCATTTCTGACAATATCGCCCGAAGCAGTTATTTCTAAACCTTTATTAGATGTTCTACCAATATTTTGGTACTGAGTCTGATACCCAGAATTTGAAGGCAATGCCACTCCAAGTATTAAATTTTTAGTATCATTTTTATAAGCATCTACACTTACTGTCAAACGTTGGTTAAAGAATCCCAAATCAAGTCCTGCATTTGCAGATACCGTAGTTTCCCAAGTTAAGTTTTCATTTTTCAGAACATTTGACGTAACCAATGCGCTTTGTGGTTGTTCATTTATATAATAGAGATTTCTGCTGGTTGATTGAAACCCATATTCTTGTCTCCAGTATGAACCTACTCTGGCATTTCCTACCTCTCCATAACTCAAACGTACTTTTGCATTTGAAAGCCAGTTTTTGGTCAGTTTCATAAATGACTCATCTGATAATCTCCATGCAAATGCAGCTCCTGGGAAAAAACCTTCTCTATTTTCTTTAGAAAAAACATTCTTAGAATCTGATCTCGCTGTCAAGGTCAAAATGTAGCGATCACGGAAAGTATAATTGATACGTCCGAACAAAGAAGATGTTCTTGAAGGTTCCATTATAGTCGTATAAGTTGGCTGAGGAGTACCATAGTTCCACATTGCCAATACATCTTTTGCAGTGAAATCTACTGGGAAAAACTTAGAGTCACTTCTCATCTCTCTTCCTTCTGAATTGTACATTTCCTGTCCGGCCATTACATCAATTTTGTGCATTTTATTGTCCAGTTCCAGATTGTACGAAATTGTGTTTTGAATGGTCCATAAATAACCTTTAAAATCAATGCGTCTGGCTACTGGCTGTCCTCCATTTGCACTGGCTTCACCTGTTTTATTAAGCCAGATATTATCAGTATAATCTCTATTGGCTGCGTAACTTCCTTTAGAAGAAATCGTCAGGCCTTTTGCCGCCTTCCAAGTAATACCGGCATTAATTGTGGCATTAAACCTGTTTTGGTCTTTGTATTCATTTGTAATGTTATAAACAGGATCATTAAGCGAACTTAAAGCTTCCGCAGAAGTTACATCATCTGAACCTCCTAATCCACCACCTGTACTGTTTAAGCTATAAACTGGAGCATATTTAATTCCGTCTCTCAGTTTACTTCCGCTGGAAACACTCGGACCTGTAATAACAGTGTTCGAAATCCTTGAATTAAAATCAAAGTTTAGTTTAGAATTTATCTTTTTATTGAGGTTGAAACTCAGATAGTCTCTTTTGTATGCAGAATTCAGCATAATGTAATCTTCATCATCATGGGTGTAATTGATCTTGTATTTAAGGCTTGATTCTCCACCCATCATACCAATATCAAAATGTTTCTGAATTCCTGTATTGCCGTAGAGTTTTTCCTGCCAGTCTGTTCCGCGTTTTGATTTGTAAATATCAATATCATCCCACGCTCCGTACATACTGTAAAATGAAGTACTAGAAGTATTAACACCCGGATCTAACTCTTTTTGAAAATAAACATAATCATAAGGCGATAGAACCTCGGTTAGGTTATACGTATTTTTAATACCTGTATAAGCATTCATAGTGATTTCCGTCTTACCTGCTTTTCCAGATTTTGTAGTAATTAAAACTACTCCGTTTGCTCCTTGTGCACCGTAAATAGCCGTAGAAGAAGCATCTTTAAGAACATCTATAGATTCTACGTCACCTGGTGCTATATCATTGATATTGCTAACCTGAAAACCATCGACTATAAACAATGGCGAATTATCCTGAGTAATAGAACCTCCTCCTCTGACACGAACTTTGATTGGAGTATCAGGTGAACCATCTGCAACAGTTACATTAACTCCCGCCATACGTCCTGCAATTGCTTGTAATACAGAAGTAGCCGGAATATCTTTCAACTGTTCCATACTCACCGACGCAACAGATCCAGTCAAATCTTTTCGTTTTGTTGTACCGTAACCGATTACTACAACTTCATTCAGATCTGTTGAAGCTTCCTTCAATACAACATTCATGTTTAATTTACCCGTAACCGGAATTTCCTGCGTAATCATTCCCACGAAAGAGAACACTAAAATGGATTTTTCTGGAACTCTGTCTATTGTAAAATTTCCGTCCATATCGGTTACTACGCCGATTTTTTTTCCTTTCACTACAATAGAAACTCCTGGTATTCCAAGACCAGCTTCATCAGAAACACGTCCCTTTACAGTCACTTCTTTTTCCTGAAAAAACAGCTTTTCATAAACTGCATTCAGATTTAATCTGGTATTTGAAATTAAATTGGTTTCATGGTGTTTTGTTTTTTTATCCTCTTTAGCATATACTGCAGAAGATAGCAGCATATAGAGCAGCAGAGCGCTTTTTGTTTTGGTTTTTCTCCTGCAATCGCTGAAGAAATCAAATTGTTTTTTGGTTACTCTTCTTTTCATAAATTTTGGTTGGTTGGTTAGATAGTGTTTCTGATAATACCGCAGTTCTGGTCAGGAATCTGCCTAAAAACTATGGTTTATCATTTTTCATAATTATTCTCTTTTATTATTATTTTAATTGTTAAACATTGATTCTAAAATTCTGCAGAACGGAATGTATACAGCTTTCCTTTCTCTGTAGGACTATCATATTCTGAAACTTCCTTAATTTGAATTCCTTTAAGTGCTGCCTGATCAGAAATTAGAGGTGCTGCCACAGGCTGATATTTAAAAATCGGATTGGAATTTTCTCCCGCTGCTTTTATGAGACCATTTCCTTTAAGTTTGGAATAACTCCTCAGTCTCAGATTTCCTCCCGCAGTAGATCTAATGGAAACAGACTGTATTTTACCGTTTTTCCATTCCAGATTTTCTATCACAAAGCCGCCACGAGCTTTTAAGCCAGAAACTGAACCCTCAGACCATACATCTGGCAAGGCAGGCAATAAAGCAACAGCTCCATCATGGCTTTGTACCAGCATCTCTGCAATTCCGGCAGTGCATCCGAAATTACCATCAATTTGGAAAGGCGGATGAGCATCAAACATATTTGTATAAGTTCCGCCATCGGGATCTTTAATTGTCGCATTTGCCGGTTTTAGATTCAACTGATTTTTAATGAGCAGATACGCATGATTACCATCCAGATAACGCGCCCATAGACAGACTTTCCAGCCCATAGACCATCCGCGACTAGCATCTCCTTTACCTTCCAGTGAATTTCGGGAAGCCTCAAAAAGTTCAGGAGTTTTAAAAGGTGAAATCTCTCTTCCAGGAAAAACTCCCCACAAATGAGAAATATGACGATGTGCATCATTTTTACGATCCCAATCTTCCATCCATTCCTGTAGTTGACTGTATTTTCCAATCTGCATTGGTGGCAATTGAGCTCTTATCCCCTTTAGTTGATTGGTAAACTCTTTATCTGTATTTAAAATTTCGGCAGCATCAATGGTATTAGACAATAAATCAAAAATCATCTGATTGTCCATCGTAACTCCAGCGAAAACATTGCATCGCTCTTTACCAGCCGTACCATCTGCTTTTATAATATCATAATAATGAAGTCCAGGACTATGTTCAGGAGAAATAGACGGCGATGCCACCAAATAACCCGTTTTCGGATCTTTGATCAAAAAGTCCTGATAGAATTCGCAGGCACTTTTGAGGATTGGATATACTTCTTGAAGGTATTTTTCATCGGCTGAAAACAAATACTTTTCCCAAAGATGAGCGCTAAACCACGCATTACAAGTTGGCCAAATTCCTGCTGTATTATCCACAGCGCCAGTCATTCTCCATAAATCGGTATTATGGTGCAATGTCCAGCCTCTGCTTCCATACATTTCAGATGCCGTCTGTTTTCCTGTAACACTAACATCCTTAATTAGTTGTATAAAAGGATCATGGCATTCGCTTAAATTGGTTACTTCGGCAGGCCAGTAATTCATTTCCACATTAATATTGGTGGTATACTTGCTATCCCAAGCTGGATACTGACCAGAATTAGGATTCCAGATTCCTTGCAAATTAGCCGGCTGACTACCCGGCTGTGATGAAGAAATTAGCAGATAACGTCCGAACTGGAAATAGGTTGCCGCCAAAGCAGGATCCTCGAATGTTCCAAACTCAGCAATACGCTGATCGGTTGGCTTTTTCAGTTGTTCAGATGTTCCCAAATCCAACTTTACTCTGTTGAATTGTTTTTGATAGAATGCAATATGATCTTCTTTAGCCTTATTGTAATTCTTTGAAAATTTAGATAAGAAAGCCTTCGCACGCTTTTCAGCATCTCCCGAAATATCTTTATAATTAATGAAATTAGTGGCAACAGAAACGTAAATGATGGCTTCATCAGCATTTTTAACCATAATGCTTCCATTGTCAGCTTTTTGGGTTCCACCTTTGGCCGTTACTTTTATCTGTGCGTTATAGTGTAAAAGATTAGGGATATTTTCCTCTTTCTCTCGTGTACATTTGCCTTTTACTACAAGTACACTATTCTGTCCAGCAGGCACTTCAGAAACTGCAGTGACCATATTTGTTTTTAATGGTCCTGCAAAAGAGGTTTTAAAATTGACTTTTCCTTTTTTATCGGCACTCAGTCGGATGATAATTAACTGATCTGGAAATGAAGTAAAAACTTCTCTTGTATACGTCACGCCATCTGATTTATATCGAGTCAGTGCAACGGCTGTATTCAAATCTAGTTCTCTATAAAAATCAGTATATGTCTTATGTTCAGGTACGGTTAAAACTAAGTTTCCTATTGATTGATACACTTGACCGTGAGAAGTTGTTTTTCTGTCAGCAATAATATTTTCAAGTGAAAGTTTTTGTCCTTCTATATAATTTCCTTCACTAATATAATTCTGGATTGCCTTTAAATTCTTTTTAGCGTTTGGATTAACATTTTGGTATGGACTTCCCGACCAAAAAGTATCTTCATTTATCTGAATCGTATCAGATTGAGGTACGCCATAAACCATAGCGCCCAATCGTCCGTTGCCAAGAGGCATTGCATCGGTCCAGGAAGCAGCTGGTTTATTGTACCACAAGGTCATTTTTTTCTGGCCACACATATTCCAGAATATGATAAAACAGGCTGCCGTAAATAGTAATTTTTTCATGTAAAACTCAAACTATTATCATAATAAAAAGAAGGTATTTTTACTAATTGTATAATTTATATATTAAAAAATTAAACAATCAGTAATTACACACCGTCAAAAGTATTTTATTAAACCAGCTGAGACTTTTAAATTTTGGTCAAATCCTTCCAATTTTTGATCATTATCCCTTATTTACAACGATTTCGAATCGTAAATGCATTTCTATTTTCAAAAGAATAATTAAGACGAAAGTTGCCCTTCAACTTTTTTCACATTTTTTAGCATTCAATTATAAAGAGACTTGAAAACATTTTGTCTTTGTTTAAAGACTCCCAAATTTATTTTGCATCATTAAACTATTGAAGTCCTACATTCGATAATAATCTAAAACTTGTATTTAAAAAGAGCTTGAAAATTAAAATGTTATTTTTACATTTATCTTTTAAAAACCACAACTTTCTAACTAACAGATTAAATGAAAACTTATATCCTTGCCTTATGCCTTATTGTTTCCAATCTTCTAACCTCACAAACAGTGACACAAACTGGTCCCAAAAAAAAGATACGACTGGATTTCACTATAGAAAATGGAAAAGCCTATTACAGTTTGTTTTTCTTGAATAATGAATTCATCTCCAAATCACCACTTGGTTTGACAAGTTCTGTTGGAGATTTTACCTCTGGATTAAGGTTACTTAAACATACTTCAAAAGAAATAAAAGACAATTATACATTAAACCGTTCCAAAATAAGTAAGGTAAATTACAAAGCAACAGAAGTCCAATTTACTCTTGCAGACAAATTGAATGACACTATTCACATCGTATTCAGACTGAGCGAACGTGATGCTGCATTTAGCTATATCATTCCTGAAAACGGTAAAAAGTCTGCAGAATGTACTATTACAAATGAAATTACTGGTTTTAAGATTCCTCAAAATTCCAAAACTTTTATTACGCCTCAAGCACCTCCTTTAAGCGGATGGGAAAAAACCAAGCCTTCTTATGAAGAAGAATATACTCGCGAAGAACCTATAGGCAAAGCATCACAATATGGTTTGGGTTATACTTTCCCTGCCCTCTTTCATTTAAATAAGGGTTGGGTGCTTCTTTCTGAAACAGGAAACAGTGGAACTTATCCTGGTACCCGATTGAGCGATGCTTCTTCTGATGGAACATACACAGTTGCTTTTCCTCAAAAAGGAGAAAATAACGGACTTGAATCTTCTTATGCTGTTTCTACGTTACCTATGCAAACTTCATGGAAAACCATCACTATGGGAACGGATCTGAAACCGATAGTAGAATCTACGGTAGCAACTGATGTTGTTAAACCAATAGTAAGTTCTTCAAAAGTTTTTAATCCTGGTCGTGCTTCTTGGAGCTGGATTGTATGGCAGGATGAAAGTTGTAATTATAACGATCAGATAACTTTTATCAATTTAGCCTCAGATTTAAAGTGTGAATATATTCTAATTGATGCCCTTTGGGATGTAAATATTGGAAAACAGAAAATGGCTGAATTGGTTCAGTATGCCAAATCAAAAAATGTTGAAGTATTATTGTGGTATAATTCTAACGGACAATGGAATTCGGCACCGCAAACACCCAAAGACAAAATGAATACTGCCGAAGCAAGAAAAGCAGAAATGAGCTGGCTACAGGAAATTGGTGTGAAAGGTTTAAAAGTAGATTTTTTTGGAGGAGACAAACAGGCTACAATGAAGCTTTATCATGATATATTAGTTGATGCGGCACAATATGGTCTTAATATTAATTTTCACGGTGCAACTCTGCCTCGTGGATGGGAACGAATGTATCCTAATTATATGACCAGCGAAGCGGTTCTAGCTTCTGAAAATCTAGTTTTTCAACAGAAATTCAGTGATAATTATCCTGAAACTGCCTGTATTTATCCGTTTACAAGAAATGCAGTGGCTGCAATGGATTTTGGTCCCGTTTTCCTCAATAAAAGACTCAACAGAAATCCTGAAAAAGGTAGTATTCGTAGAACTACTGATGCTTTTGAAATGGCTACAGCTGTTATCTTTTTTTCTCCAGTACAACATTGGGGGCTGGTTCCTGAAAACCTTAAAGAAAAACCAGATTACTTATTCGATTACTTAAAAAATGTACCAACAGTTTGGGACGAAACTCTACTGATTGACGGTTATCCAGGTAAATTTTGTGTCATGGCAAGAAGAAAAGGAAACAAATGGTATATAGCAGCTATTAATGGTGAAAATAAAGAAAAGACAATTCACGTTAATCTGCCAATGCTGAAAGGTAAAAACACAAAAATCATTAAGGATAGTCAAAATTCTGACTCGGAGTTAATAAGTAAAAAATTCTCTGGAAATACAGAGATTGATTTAAAATTAGCTCCAAACGGCGGTACGGTTATTTATGAACTTTAGAAATCTATTTTACTACCTGTA
>NZ_DASWYK010000106.1:0-6502 GCF_036405015.1 Flavobacterium sp.
TTTTGTCATATCAAAGCGAAAACTTCCTCCTGTGAAGTATGGAATTATGATTTTGTTTTCGCCATAATTTGTCTCTTTTTTGTTTTGCCAATTGACTGTAATGTCCCCATTTGACTGGGAAAATACAAGAATCGGAATCAAAAAGAAATAGATAAAAACGAGCTGTTTCATTGGTTTAAAAAACGAAATTTAATTAAAAAATAATTAGTAAGTAAAAATATAGTATTTCATGTTACAGTAAATAATAAAAAGTATATTTTTGCGTTCGTAACTAAAGGTTATTTTCTGGTAAAAAAAACAGCTAAATAAAATTATTAGAACAGATGTTGCCAATTAAATGTTAATTATTATATTGCAGCACCTAAATTTATCACCTAAGAATGAGTATGAAAGTAAACAAAATTGTAGTCTTGCAATTAATGATGTCAATGGTATTGATGTTGGGCACGGCTAGTTGTAGCAAAAAATCGAGTTCGAGCCATGCTTCTAGAGCAACCGGCTGGGATGTAGATAGTCAGAATGGAACTGCTGCCAGAAATGCAGGTAAAAAACAACAGGCTGGTCCTGGTTTGGTTTTTGTTGAAGGAGGTACGTTTACTATGGGTAAAGTACAGGATGATGTTATGCACGATTGGAATAACACACCAACTCAACAACACGTTCAGTCATTCTATATGGATGAAACCGAAGTTACGAACGGTATGTACCTAGAATACCTAGAGTGGTTGAAGAAAGTTTTTCCACCTACAGAAGAAAATTACAAAAACATTTACGAAGGAGCATCACCAGATACTCTTGTATGGAGAAATCGTTTAGGTTACAACGAAACGATGACTAATAACTATTTAAGACACCCTTCATATGCTAACTATCCTGTAGTTGGTGTAAACTGGATTCAAGCTGTAGAATTTAGTAAATGGAGAACTGACCGTGTAAATGAGGCGGTTTTAGAGAAAAACGGATACCTTCAAAAAGGAGCTAAAACTAATGATGTTAATGCTGAAAACGCATTTAATACTGAAGGATACTTAATGTCTCCAAGTACATCACGTGGTGCAAGCGAAGAAATTGTATTAAAGAAAAACCCAACTGGAAGAAGACCAAAAGCTGGAAAAGATGGTGTAGTTCCTGAAGAGAAAAATGTGTACGCACAACGTTCTTCTGGAATTATCTTGCCAGAGTACAGACTTCCTACTGAAGCAGAATGGGAATATGCAGCTGCTGCAGATGTTGGACAAAGAGAATATAATATCTACAAAGGACAAAAGAAATACCCTTGGTCTGGAGATTATACACGTTCTAACAAACGTAAAAACAAAGGAGATCAATTGGCTAACTTTAAACAAGGAAACGGTGATTACGGTGGAATTGCAGGTTGGTCAGATGACGGAGCGGATATTACTAATGCTGTTAAAAGTTATGCTCCAAACGATTTCGGACTATATGATATGGCCGGAAACGTTGCAGAATGGGTAGCTGACGTTTACAGACCAATTATTGATAATGAAGCAAATGATTTCAACTATTATAGAGGAAATCAGTACGCAAAAAACAAAATTGGTAAAGATGGAAAAGTTGAAATCGTGACTACTGCTACTATTAAGTATGATACTTTAAGTAATGGTAAAGTTATTGCAAGAAACCTTCCTGGAGAAATTGCTCAGGTTCCAGTTGATGAGCAAGAAACGTATTTGAGACAAAACTTCAGTACAAGTGATAATATCAATTACAGAGATGGTGATAAACAATCTTCAAGATATTTTGACTTTGGAGATTCTGAATCAGGGGCAAAAGCAGATCAAGCTATGTACAATTCTCCTAAACATAATGTAACAACAGACAGTTTAGGTAAAATGATAAGAAAATATGATAATTCTAGTAAACGTACTACTTTAATCGATGATAAAGTAAGAGTTTACAAAGGAGGATCTTGGAGAGATAGAGCTTATTGGTTAGACCCAGCTCAAAGAAGATATTTCCCTCAAGATATGGCAACTGATTACATTGGTTTCAGATGTGCAATGTCTAGAGTAGGAGCAAAATCTGAAAGAAGAAAATCTCCTAGAAACTAAGAATTAGAATTTCTAGCATAAAAATTCCAAATTCCAAAAGCTGAATATTCAGTCTGGAATTTGGAATTTTTTTATTGTTTTTTTCTATTTTTATGATCTATTTAAAATTTTATAAATGAATATTCAGGACATTCATAATTTGTTTTTACAATGCAGTTCGCTTTCTATTGATACCAGAAAGATTGAAAAGAATTCAATGTTTTTTGCGATTAAAGGGGAGAATTTTGACGCTAACACATTTGCCAAAGAAGCTTTAGATTTAGGAGCATTATTTGTTGTAATAGATAATGAGACATACTATATTGATGAGAGAACTATTTTGGTTGAAAATAGTTTGGAGACACTTCAGGAACTGGCAAAATTTCACCGTTCTTATTTGGCACTTCCAATTGTTGCTTTAACAGGAAGTAACGGAAAAACAACAACCAAAGAATTGATTAATGTTGTCTTATCTAAAAAGTTTAAAACAAAAGCTACTGTTGGAAACTTAAATAACCATATTGGCGTTCCATTGACTTTGCTTTCTTTTACGAAAGAAACAGAAATTGGAATTGTAGAAATGGGGGCGAACCACCAGAAAGAAATTGAATTCTTGTGTCAAATAGCACAACCAGATTTTGGTTATATTACTAATTTCGGTAAAGCACATTTAGAAGGTTTTGGTGGTGTTGAAGGTGTAATTGCAGGCAAAAGCGAGATGTACCAGTACCTTGCTGCAAATAAAAAGACTGTTTTTGTAAATCTCGAAGACGCTATTCAGATTGAGAAATCTAAAGGGATTAAGTCTTTTACATTTGGTATAAAAAAGGAAAATGCTGATTTGAATATTCAAGAAATAAGCGCAAATCCGTTTGTTGCTATAAATTATGATGGTTTCAGAATCGAATCTCATTTAATCGGACTTTATAATGCGAACAATATAAATGCAGCAGTTTCTATTGGGAAATATTTTGAAGTAAATGAGGGCGATATAAAGAACGCTATTGAAAATTATATTCCTGCAAACAATAGATCTCAGATGCTTCAAAAAGGTTCAAATGAGATCATTTTAGATGCTTATAATGCCAATCCAAGTAGTATGGCTGTGGCGATTTCTAATTTTCTGCAATTAGATAACCAAAATAAGATTATGATTCTTGGCGATATGTTTGAACTTGGAAAAGAAAGTTTGTATGAACATAAAGTAATAGTTGATTCTTTAACAGATCAGAATCAGGCTGTATGCTTTTTAATAGGGAAAGATTTTTATGCAAATCAAGTGTCAAAAGAGAATGTGAAATTCTTCGAAACCTTTGAAATCTTTGCGGAATTTCTTAAAACTTTCAAGTTTAACTCCAATACCATTCTAATTAAAGGTTCAAGAGGAATGGCTCTGGAACGAACTCTAGAATATATTTCTTAAAAAAAGAAGCCATTCATTATTGAATGGCTTCTTTTTTAAATAGTCATTAAAAATCCGATTAGGTTCTCTTTTTTGTTTAAACCTAATTTCTTTCTTAAGCGATAACGAGCCAATTCGACTCCTCCAGTTGAAATGTTCATAATTTCGGCAATCTCTTTAGTAGACATATTCATTAATAAATAGGTTGATAGATCTAATTCTCTTGGAGAAATTGTCGGGTATTGCCCTTTAAGGCGTTTTAAAAACTCAAAATGAACGTTTTTAATATGTTTTTCAAGATCTTTCCAGCTCTTATCTGTATTAACCTCCTTGACAATGCTTTTGTGCAATTTGCTGAATTCCGATTTAGTGTTGTCGTCTAAAATGCTGGTATCAATGTCTTTTAATTTGTGAATAATTCCGTTTAAGACTTTGTTCTTTTTTACAACCTGTAACGAGTTGTTAACTAGTTCTTTGTCTTTTGCTAAGATTTTAATTTGAAGTTTGTCATTTTTTAGTTTTTCAATTTCTTTCTCCAAATCATGTTGTTCATGTCTAATTTTAGATTCCTTTTCAAGATATAATCTTCGCTGTTCAATAGTTTCGTAATACCTGTTTTTTCTAATCTTTAATTTAATTCTAACAGAAATCAAATAAGCCCCCAAAAGAATAAGAATCAGATAAAATAAATAAGCCAAAAAATGCCTGTACCATGGCGGAGAAACTGTAAACTCAACTTCGCTTATGTTGGATTCTATTCCGTAGCTATTTCTAACTTTTAATTTCATCACATAACTTCCTTCTCTTAAATTGGTGTATTCTTTAATGGCAGTTGAAGACCAGCCGCGCCAATTTTCTTCAAAAGGCTCTAATTTATAAGAGTACATTACGTTTTCCTGATTTTCGTATGTTGGTGAAGCAAAGGTGAATTTTACGCGATTATATTTATAGGGTAAGCTGTAGGATTCTGTTTTATTAGCAAGATTACCTGTCAAAATAGTGTCGCCTGGAAATGAAAAACTTTCAATGAAAGCTTTCGGTTTGGTCATAAATGTATTCGGTATAGTCGAATTGTAATGTGTTAATCGATCTGTTAATCCTATAAAAATGTTTTGAGGATCAATAGCATTAACAGATATATAATTGTTTACCAAATTCCCTGTTAAATTAGAAAATATCGATTGTTTTCGAGTGTAAACGCCATTTTTATTTTTAACTAAAACACCAAGAGATTCATTAAAAGCATACCATAAATTTCCAGACGGATCTTCGATTAAAGTATTTATTGTTGGAATTCCTTTAAACAAAGCTGTAATCTTTTTATCTTCAAAAAAAGTTTCTTGTTCAACGGAATATCTGTAGAAATGATTTTTTACCTGAAAATATACTTTATTATTGATGTTTTGTAAACTGTTAATTCCTTTGAATTTTTCAGAGATATTGACATGTTTTTTCATAAAATCAAATCTTTTCAAATCATCAGATAATTTAACCTGATATAAGAATGGGTTTTTCTTTAACCAAAGGTAATTCTCGTCAATTTCTACAGAAAAATTATTGGTTGTTTCATCAAAGCCTTTTACTTGATGCAAATAGTCGTATCCAGTCGAAGATTTTTTGAAAACAGAAAAACCATTGTAACTTTCTCCTATAATATAATCTGGATGATTTGGGATTTTTTTGAATCCAAAGTATCCTTTGTTGTCTAATATCTTAGAGACTCTGTTTTTTTCAATTATTAATGCCCCACTATTACTGGCGCAGATTAGTACATCGTTTAAAACCTGAATATTCCAGACCTGAGAAATTGTTCCTTCAACTCTTATAAACGGACTGTCTTTAAATGATGTTCCCCAAGAATGATAAAACAACCCTTGGTTTGTAGCAACATATAAATTACCCTGGAATGTTGTTGAAGCGTAAACCGTTCCTATATTATAACTATAGTCGAAATAAGAAAAAGGAGAGTTCTCGTTTATAAATGTAATACCATTGTCAAGTCCGAGCCAGATATTGTTTTTATTGTCTATAAATGAGGCTAAAATTGTATTGTTTTGAAGTCCTTTTTGTCTGTTTAAATGTTGGAGTATTTTTCCGTTTAAATCGCAAATTATTGCTCCGTCTAATACGGAATTAAGAACTATAAATTTATTTTTAATAATAGAACCACCCAGAGAGGTATTCTTTTTTACAAAGTCGTTTGCTTCGGTTTCCCATGGTTTTATAATTCCTTTTTCGGCTACAAAAAGACCTTTTTCCAGAGTGGCATACAATAAACGATTATTCGGAAGAGGAAAAAGAGACCAGATTTCTTTATCATTAAAAACCGTTGTGCCTTCAACAGCTGTTAGTCTTCTGTTTTTGTATTCCAATACACCCAAAGTTTTATCCTGAAAATAAAGGCGTTTATTTACTAAAAATGAAAATTGAAATTTGTGAGGAGCATTTAAAGTGGTAATTTTTTCGCCTTTAAGGAAAAATACCTTTGAGAAAGACTGAAAAATTACTTCACCATTAAAGAGGTGAATTCTCCAGATTAGATTGATGTTTTCTTTATCAATAGGACTAAGAAGATTGTAAAGAGAATGATATTTTAAAATCCCTTTTTCGTCGATTTTAAAATATCCAAACTCATTATTTCCGCCAACAAATATTCTTCCTAGAGCATCGATTTTTAAACTTCGTATCTCTGATTTATTGGGTAGCGAATATTTGTGCCAATTTGAGCCATCAAATTGTATTAAACCACTATTGTTGGCAAAGTAAATATTGCCGTTTTTGTCCTGATCAATACTCCAGTTTTGAGTTCCTCCTTTGTATTCTGATCTTTTATAGTTTTTTATGTCAGGAATTCCGATGTTTTTTACTTGTGAAAAACTTGAATTTTGTATGAAAAATAGTAATATTAGTATTAAAGGTCTAACTATGAATTTCATAAAATTTTAAATGTATTTTTAGTATAAATGCTTAATAATGTCTTTAAAATGTTGATTATTCAACCTTAATAAATCAGTTTTTTTAAATTATTTTTAATTTATAACGTTGTAGT
>NZ_DASWYK010000107.1:0-4385 GCF_036405015.1 Flavobacterium sp.
TAAATCGTCATTTTGAATATTATTGAATTTTGACCAGTTCAAACTTGCACTTACTGAGGCTTTGTAATTCTTTAAAAATGAACGACCGTAAGCTCCCATTCCGGAAAAAGTTTCATCTGCTAAATTGGAATTATATGGAACCGAAGACTGATTAATTCCATCAAAATTGGCTTCTGTTTTAATCGCATCCACTTTTCTTGTATACGTTGCATTTGCGAAAATATTCTCGAAATTGAACATATTATATTTGAAATAACGAAGCGAATGTACTTGTGAAGTTGCATTTTCTAAGTAACGATTTCCACGAAACAAACTGCTATAATTAGACAAAACATAACCTTCTGCTAATTGATTAATATCTGTAAAATCATTCGTTAAAGAGAAATTATACGTCAATGTTTCTGATTTTTTGATTTGATATAAGGCAAAGAAATCTGGCAGCACTTTTACAAAATTATGAGAATAATCAGATCACAGCTGTCCGTTTGTCATTTGGTAAGTATGTACACTTACACCAGGCGTTAAAGTAAATTTCCCTGTTAGAATTTTATAATGGAAACCTAAAAAGGCATCATTAAATCTATAATCTACATCATTGTTATTTGAGGAATCAGTCAAATCGTTTCTTGTTCCGTCATCTAACATCTGAAAAATGTGTGAATTGAAATTTTGATACGAATAGGTATTCCCTACAGTAATATTGATATTGCTTTTTGGCGTTACCATATAATAGTAATCCAATTTAGCATCCAATTTATTAGTTTTCACAAAACGGTTCTGATTGTAGTCATTTCGATTTTGTCCAGAATTATATCCTGTCAAAAAATCATCACTAAAAGGTTGCGTGCGCAAATTAGCGTTATAAAAAGGATTTTCGTCCTGATACAAATGCTGCATTTCAAAAGCAAAAATATTTTTAGTGCTTTGTGTATAATACAAATTCAAATTCTGATTTATAGAAGTTGGATCTTGTTTCTTTGTTGTAAAAATAGTTTCTGAAGTAGCCTGATTGGTTACAATCGATTCACGCAACAAATCTGAATATTCTTCTTGTTTTGTCAATTTGGTTAAGATATCATAATCAAACTGAAATTTATCACTTGGTTTATACGTTGAACTTAATTTAAAAAGTCCCAAATTATTCTTCTGATTTGTATTTTCATCACGCTTATCCTGATCTCCAGAACCCAAATACGTAGTCTGTGATTTGGTTTCTAATTCTGTTTTTGAAGTCGAAAGAATTCCGAAA
Organism: Flavobacterium sp.; assembly: GCF_036405015.1. Classification (GTDB taxonomy): domain Bacteria; phylum Bacteroidota; class Bacteroidia; order Flavobacteriales; family Flavobacteriaceae; genus Flavobacterium. Next base: position 1,250 of record NZ_DASWYK010000107.1, read on the forward strand.
CCGCTTAAATTCCATGATTTATTGACTGAATATGCGAAGTTTGTCGCGCCAAATTTGGTTTCAATTTCTTTAGCTCGATTATTTCGAAGCAATGAAATTCCTAGATCATTTGAAGAAACATTAAAACTACTTCCTCCTTTTTTCATCATATTTTTGAATCCGCCAGTAAACTTAAAATAATCCTGCGCCGTTAAAGGTAATTCACCAATATTATTAAAATTGGTTATTACGTTAATACTGTATTTCGGACTGTAATAAAACAATTTGGGATTAATAATATAACGGCTGTCCAATTCTGCAACTCCAATTCCTGCAGTAACATCTCCAAACCAAAAGTTCTTTTTACCTTCTTTCAGTTTAATGTTCATAGCGACATTATCCTGATCATTTTCCAGACCTTTTAGTGCGCTTACTTCGTTATAATTTCGCAATACCTGAACTTTATCAATAGCATCTGCTGGAATATTTTTAACCCCTAATTTAGTATCTCCGTCAAAAAAATCCTTTCCTTCCACCATCAATTTACTTACTTTTTTCCCTTCTACTTCGATTTCTCCATCGGCATTTACCTCAACTCCCGGAAGTTTTTTCAGTACATCTTCGAGCTTTTTCTCTGTTCCCGATTTAAAAGAATCCGCATTGTAAACAATCGTATCTCCTTTGATAGAAACTGGCATTTCGCGTACAATTTCCACGCCTTCCAATTCGATTCCTGCACCATCCAAAACAACATTCTGTGTAATGTTTTCTGTTTTTGTGGTTATGGCGATATCTTTAGATTTCATTCCAAGATAACTTACTTTAATGATATAAGAAGTATTCGGTTTTAAAGTCAACTGAAATTTTCCTTTATCATTAGTAATTCCGTAAGAATCCATTGCTTTTGTACCATTGTTAATAGCCATAATATTGGCCATCTCCAACGGATTTTTTTGTTCGTCTTGAATAAAACCGTCAAAACGGATACTTTGAGAAAAGCATATAGAAGTAAAAAGTAAGGCAAAAATAAAAAGCGCTCTATTCATTATCAGAATATTGGAATTTGGAATTTAGATATTTTTAAATTTTGGAAGTTTTATCTTCCCATTGGAGGAGGTCCGCCCGCACGTCCACGATTCATCTCTCTAAATTCTTCCATTTTCTTAATCACTGTTTCGTCATATTCTTTTTGAGAAATTACTTTTCCCTTTTTAGAAGGTTTAATTTCTGCTCTATCTTTAGGATTCAAAACTACTTTAGAGCATAAAATAGTAGTGGTTCCATCATTGATTTCCAAAATTAATCCTGGAAGTCCCCAATAATTTTCTGGCCCTTGATTAACTGGGATTTCTGGCGTATACCAAGCGGTTACTACGATTTCTTTTGGTATTTCAAAATTGTCTGTAAAATTGGTTTTGGTATCTCCAGATGTTTTTTTGGCTTCATCCTTTTTATCATCATTATTTTTAGGCCTGAAGTTTCTAAAATCTGTTTTACTCGCTTGTTTTACTGCCGTTGCTTTGTAACAATTATAGCCTCCAATTTGCTTGGTTTCTTGTTCCATCTTCCAATTTAATTTTGGAAGCGAATCCACAACCAGAAATTCTTTGCCCATAAATTCTTTATCAACCGTATACGATTTTGCTTTTACATCTTTATAGAAAGTTCCTCCACCTCCTGTTAATGAACCAAACATGACACGAAAACCTCCTTGCTGTTGTCCAGGAGTTTCCAGTTTTTCTTCTTCTTTGTAAATAGATGCCGATTTGTCGAAATTTAAAATAAATGTTTTTTCGAGCATTTTTTTCATACGTTCTTCCATGCTTTTCTGCATTTCTGGCGTTATATCTCTATTGCCACGCATTCCTTCAAATTTAGGTGCTTGTGTTTTTGACTCGTAAACAGCCATTCCCTGAAAATCTTTTTGAGCCTGAATCTGAGTACCAACAAGCATCAATGTCATATAAAAAAGTATCTTTCTCATTGTATTTTCTTTAAAAGTGAGTAAGCTGGAAAAAACTTACATTCAAATGTATTATTTATTTTAAAATCCTAAAAATTAAATATATTAATCGGTGTAGCAAATAGATAAAACCGCCTATTTTTTAGACTATTAGAATTAAGAAAGGTTTAAAAGGCAAAATTGAACTTCTAATGCTAGTTTTTTTGTAATTTGGTCTTCTTGAAAATCAATTTCTAATGCGTAAAACAGTGCAAAAATTACTATTCTTTTTATTCGTTTTCTGTGCTGCAAATACAATATCTGCACAGGATTCCAGTATAAATCCAACGATAATTTCTCATTACAAAAATGATGCTGATGAATTTTTAGGTTACGATTCTTTTGGTTATTCTTATCAGATAAAAAACAATGTTTTCAGCAAAACAAAAGGGAATGAACTTTTTGAATATAAGAATGTTTCTCTAGGAAACATAACCAAAGTTGATTTACAAAATCCGTTAAAAATGGTTTTGTTTTATGAAGATTTCAACAGTATTGTTTTATTAGACAATCAATTGAATAAAATCACCGAAATTAATTTTTCGCAAAGTACAACACCTATTGTAGCCGATGCGATCGGAATGTCAACCCAAAACCAATTATGGATTTATAATACTTTAAACCAACAGATTGGTCTTTTTGATTATTTAAAAAATGAATATAAAACCGTTTCGATTCCATTAACCGAACCGATTAAATATTACCAAACCGATTTCAATACTTTTAATTGGATCGACAAAAATAACAATTGGTTTTCCTGTGACATTTTTGGAAAAATCACTTCATTGGGTAAAATTTCCGATTTTGACAAAATTGAAATAATCAACAATACACAATATATTTTCAGTAAGGACAATTTTTTATACTTCAAAGGCTTTAATAAAGCAAATTCTGATGTAATTTCTGAGATTAAAATTTTAGAAAAAACCTTTAACAATTTTTATTACAAAGACCAAATTTTATCTATTTTTACATCAACAGATATATCCAATTATAAAATCGTAACACCGTAATGCACATAGCAATAGCAGGAAACATAGGCGCAGGAAAAACCACTCTGACCAAATTATTAGCCAAACATTTTAAATGGGAACCTCATTATGAAGATGTAGTTGATAATCCTTATCTGGATGATTTTTACCATCAAATGGAACG
>NZ_DASWYK010000108.1:0-6763 GCF_036405015.1 Flavobacterium sp.
AGTTAGCGCGTGTTGAAATGATCAGTGAAGATTTGCATGAAATCACGGTTTGGAACGGAAAAGGTGTTATTACACAACCCGATGTTGAAAAAATTCAGGCTATTATTAAGAAAGTTCACAGTCAGAATAAAAAGATCAGATTTTGGTCTACAAAGGATAATGTAAATACCTATATGACTTTGATGAATTTGAAAGTTGATTTTATTGGAACAGATAAAGTCGCCGAACTGACAGAATTTATAAATAATTTTAAAACGACATTTTACCAGAATACCGAATTTCATGAAACCTATGTTCCTAAAAATTCTTTCAAAAGTAAAAGGCCTAAAAACGTTATTCTTTTGATTGGTGACGGAATGGGGTTAACACAAATCTACTCTGGTTATACGGCTAATAAAGGAAAACTTAATTTGTTTAATATTCCGACTCAAGGATTTTCTATCACTAATTCTTTTGATAGTTATATTACAGATTCAGCTGCAGGCGGATCTGCAATGGCAACGGGACATAAAACCAATAATCGTTTTATAAGTGTTGATGAAAAAGGAAAACCACTTGCATCGATTTCAGAGCAACTGGCTAAGAAAAATTTTAAAACAGCTATTATTTCGGCAGGAGATATTACAGATGCAACGCCAGCTGCGTTTTATGCGCATCAGTCTGATAGAAGTTACAGCGAACCTATAGCAAATGATTTTCTTTCTAATCCATCTGATATTTTAATTGGAGGTGGACAAAAAGAATTTATAGCTAGAAAAGATGGCAAAGATTTGTCTAAAGTTTTAATTCAAAAAGGTTATACTTTCTCAGATAAATTCGCAAGTTTAGACACCATTAAAAACAATAAATTTGTTGTTTTGGAAGACGCTGCTGTAGTTTCTATGAAAAATGGTAGAGGAGATTTTTTAGCTAAATCTTTCGCGAAAGCAACAAACACTTTTGTAAAAACTAAAAATCCTTTTTTTATCATGGCAGAAGGTGCTCAAATCGATTATGGCGGACATCAAACTAATGTAGAATATGTGGTGAGAGAAATGCTAGATTTCGATAAATTGGTTGGACAGGCAGTGGAATTTGTAGATAAAAACCCAGAAACACTTTTAATTGTTACTGCCGATCACGAAACAGGTGGTTTATCTCTTATTGATGGAAGTATCGAAAAGGGTTACGTTCACGGAAGTTTCAGTACCAACGATCACACGTCAATTCCTGTTCCTGTTTTTGCTTATGGTCCCGGAGCTGAAAAATTTATGGGATTCTATCAAAACACTGCAATTTATGACAAGATTATGGAAGCGCTGTTGACAAAATAATTTTAAAAAAATAAAAATAAAAACCCCATTTCAAAATTTAGAAATGGGGTTTTCGTATTTAAAAAAATTCTAATTTACATTGCTACCACAATAAACTCGCTTCGTCTGTTTAATTGGTGTTGTTGTTCGGTGCATTTTACACCATCTGCACATTTATTGACTAACTGTGTTTCGCCATAACCTTTTGCAGTCAATTTACTAGGATCAACTCCTTTGCTTATCAACCAGTCTCTTGTTGATTGCGCTCTTTTGTCTGATAAAATCTGATTGCTTTCAGAAGAAGAACGACTGTCTGTATGCGAACGAATGTCTAATTTTAAATTCGGATATTGACTAAATGCGCCTACCACTTTCATTAATTGCGGTTCTGATGATTTTTTGATGGATGATTTTCCTAAATCAAAAAAGTTCATCGGAATATGAAGCAATTTTACCAAATCTGATCCAATATTAATGTTTGCAATTTTTACTGGTTTAACTGCTACTTTGTTAACTGCGATTTGTTTTGTTTCAATTGGTTTAATGATTTTTTGAAGCGCTATTGGGAAATCTGTTTTTCCGTTTTCTTTCTTCAAAGTAACCGAAACATCTTTTCTATTAAAATCTTCTTTTACTACTCTAATTGAATATTTCTTTCCGCATTTTACTTTATTAAAAACATAATGTCCTTTTGCATCTGATTCAATATTTTGTAAAGTATTGAAGTTTTCATCAAACAAAATAAGAGAAGCATTTGCTACTATTTCATTCGATTCAGCATCAGTAATTATTCCTGAAAGTTCTTGCTCACATACCAATTTCTTTGTTTCTGTAAATCGGTAGATATTATCCATTCCGTGTGCATTTTCACGGTTTGAAGAGAAAAATCCGTTTCTGTTTCTGCTGTCAATTGTAAAAGCAAAATCGTCTTGTTTACTATTTACTGGCTGACCAACATTCTGAATATCATCTAATGTTCCATCATCATTTATTTTTGTCACATAGACATCAAGACCTCCTAAGCCTGGGCGCCCATCAGAAGAAAAATAAAGCTCATTATCTCCTGATATAAATGGGAATGTTTCTCTTCCTTCAGTATTGATTTCTGGACCAAGATTTTGTGGTGTTCCAAAACTTCCATCTGCGTTTACAGCAACTTTATATATGTCAGATTCTCCCAAAGTTCCTGGCATATCTGAAGCAAAATACAATGTTTTTTCGTCTATGCTTAAAGCAGGATGCGCCGTGCTGTACTGATCACTGTTGAATGGTAGTTCTTTTACATTTTTCCATTCGTTATCCACCAAATCGGCTTTATACAATTTAAGAAGTGTTACCTTTTTACTGTTTTCTCCTCTTTTTCCATCAATAAAATTGTTTCTCGTAAAATACATTGTACGTCCATCTTTTGTAAAAATTGGAGAAGACTCATTATATTTTCCGTTGTCTCTTTTGTGAAAAGGTTTCACGATTCCAACACTTCCATCAGGCAGTAAATCTGCTGTATAAAATTTAGAAAAGGATTTATTGGTCCATTTAAAATTCGTTTTAGCTATTCCACCTGTATCTCTTGCAGAGGTAAAAATAATTTTCTTGTCATAAACAGTTCCGCCATAATCTGAAAAATCAGTATTAACACCAGCATCCCCAATTTCATATCTTCCAGAATTAGATTTAATTTCTGCTAGATAATTTTTCTCATTTCTAACTAAAGCTGCTCTGTTTTGTGAGGTTGCTTTTGTATTGAATAGCTCCAAAATTTGATCTGCTTTTTCATAATGTCCAACCGATTTTAAAGCTTGTGCATATCGATACAAATACTCTGGCATTTGTTCTTTGTTAATTCTAAAAAGTTCTCCATACCATTTTTCTGCATTTCTTAAATCACCAGTAAAATAATACGAATCGGCAAGTCTTTGAAATACTTTTTCGTCCTGCACTCCTTTTCTTAAGATATGTTTATATTCTTTTACGGCATCTACATACTCGTAATCATCATATTTTTTATCGGCTTTGCTAATCAGTTTTTCATTTGCTTTTTTTAGTTTTTCTTCCTTGCTCATTTTTTTCGTTTGTGCATTTATCTGGAAAAAAAAGCATATTAATAAAACTGTATAACCTATTTTTTTAATTTTCATAACTGGCATTAATTAGAAGAATCTCGGAGATATCATTTTATTATAATTATTGAAGAACTCAAAGCGAAGGAAAATTTCATGTGATCCTGAATTGTATTTTCTCAATCTAGTAGTTTCATGATCGTAGCCGTAACCAATATACATTCCTTTTGTTACCTGAAATCCAGCCATTGCACTAACCGAAGCACTCCAACGATAAGCAAGTCCAAGAACCAATTTGTCGTTAAACATAAAATTTCCAGAAACATCTACTTGCAAAGGAGCTCCTTCTACCATTTTGGTCATCAAGGCAGGTTTGAACTTAACATATTCTAAACGATCCAGATTAAAAACATAACCCGCAATTAAATAGTAGTTGATTCTGTCTTTAAAAATTGCAGTATCATCTGAATTGTAACGATCGGTTTCTATAAAATTAGGAACAGACAATCCTATGTAAGCACGGTCTGAATGAAAATAAAGTCCTGCTCCAACATTTGGCGAAAATCTATTTTTTAGACTTTGAAACTGTGGATCGTCCTGATCTTCCATCGACAATTTATTAATGTCGATATTGAAAAGATTTGCAGTTCCTTTTATACCAAAAGACAAATTCCATGTTGCCGAAGTTGGTATGGTATAAGATAAATCAGCTGATAATGTATTTTCTGTAGTAGGTCCGATTTTGTCATTTACCAAAGAAACACCAAGTCCTAAATCACTATTGCTTAAAGGTGTATTAACAGAAAATGTACTGGTTTGAGGCGCGCCTTCTAAACCAACCCATTGGGTACGATACAAACCAAAAACGCTCATCACTCCACGTGTACCTGCGTAAGCTGGATTGACTTCGATTGTGTTGTACATGTATTGTGTAAACTGCGCATCTTGCTGCGCATTGGCCACAATCGAAAAAAACATAAAAATTAAAATTAACTTTTTCATTTAGTAAGCTTTAAAACGGCTTAGCTTTCACTAAGCCGTAATCTATTTTATTTATTAATGTACAAATACCCAGATTTCTGTTGTGGAGCGTTAGCACTGTCTTTGTATTTCAAAATGTAGAAATATGTACCCACTGGCAGACCTTCTGTTTGTTTAATTGTAGATCGTCCATTAGAATATCCTCTAAATGCTCTATCAGTATTATTATATTGATCAATACTGAAAACCAGAACTCCCCAACGGTTATAGATCTCAACTGTATTATCTGGATAACATTCAATTCCTCTAATGTAGAATCTCTCGTTTTTGCTGTCTCCATTTGGAGAGAAAGCCTTTAAGACTTCAATTGTACATCCATCTAAATTGATTATAGTTGGATTATCCCCGCTGTTTGATGAATCATCTGACTGATCTTCTACAACTACTCCTCGTGAACTGCTTCCTTTTGCAATCGCCTGATTACTTACAGTCTTTCTGTTAATATCTTCCTGAGTTATTTTATAAACTGCAGTGAAATTAGTTTCGTTAGATTCATTTACAGCCAAATCAATTGATTGTCCAGAAACTGTTACTCCTGGCAACGGATCGCTTATTGTAATTCCTTTAAGCGGTACATTTCCTGTATTGGTTACTGTAAACTTGTACGTAATCGTTTCGCCTGCATTAGCAAAGCCGTCTTTATTTTCGTCATTAAATGTTGCTGTTTTCACAACTGCAATTGCTGGTACTTCAACAAAAACAGTTAATACAGCTGTTGAACAATTTAATGGATCTGCTTTTTCGCAAACCTGATATGTTAACGTATACGTTTTTCCAGGGGTATTTGGTTTTACGCTTACTGTTCCATCTGCATTCCATTCAAAATAAGGATCAGTCGTTAATGGTTTTACGATAACATCTGCCGGATTAATTGGCTGTCCGTTTATTAAATCGTTTCCTAAAACATTTACAAACTCTAAGTCTCCATTAATTCCGTCAACACTAATGTTAATATCATCTCCTAAAGTAATCTGATTTGGTGTTGCAGGATCAATTGGATCTACACTGTTTACCACCGTAATCTTCACTATTGCTGGCTGACTACAATTTGATGTATGAGCAGCTTCGCAGATTTGATAGGTTACGTTGTAAACTCCATCTGGTGTATTTGAAGCTACACTTACTGTTCCGTCTGCATTCAGTGTTACATTTGGATTCGCTACAATAGTTGTCAAAATAACATCTGATGCATTTGGTTTCACTCCATTTAATAGATCATTTGCAAAAATGTTAATAGTCGCATTCATTTCTTTTTTCACATCAATTGGCCCTTCTTCATCATTATTTGCAATGATTATTGTTGCTGCTGGTTCGATTACAGTTACTGTTACAAGATTTGAACTACAATTTGATGAATTTGCTTTGTCACAAATTGTATATGTCAATTCATAATTACCTGCTGGTGCATTTGGCGCAAGTATTGCATTTCCGTTTGCATCCAATGTTAAATATCCTTTCGGATCTGCAACAGTTGTACTAAGAACTACATCTGATGGTATCAAAGCATTTCCGTCTTTAGTATCGTTTGCAAAAACATTTATCAATGTCTGCGAAACATTTATTCCAACTACTGATGGTACAGAATCTATATTTGCTTTAATAACGCTATCTACTGTAACTCTTACCGTATTTGAACTACAGTTTCCAGAGTTCAATTTTTCACAGATCGTATATGTTAACTCATAATCGCCTGCAGGTGCATTAGCTCCTAAACGAATGCTTCCGTCTGAATTAATCGTTAAATATCCTTTTGGATCTGGTGTTGAAACTGATAAGGTTACATCTGATGGATTTAATGCAATTCCGTTTTTAGTATCGTTATCAAAGATATTTACTCCTAAATCTTTAGATGTATTTGATGGTTTAACAGATGGAATATTATCTGCATTTGCTACTAATGTTCCATTGTTTACTGCAACTTTCGAAATCGCAGTATCACAATTTGATGGGTTAGTAATTTCACAGATGCTGTATTCCACATTGTAAATTCCAGATGGTGTATTTACCCCAACAGTTACTGTTCCGTCTGCATTCAATGTTAATCCTGATGGAACATTTACTGCTGTTAATTTTACCTGTCCGTCAAGCGTGCCAATGACAGCTGGCTGTCCGTTTAAGGTATCATTATCAATTACCGAAGCTGTTGTCGTTCCTCCAATACTTCCGTTGATTGATGGCGTCAGAGTTTCTTCTACTGCATCAATTACAAAAGCATCAACTGTCACTCTTACTGTATTTGAACTGCAGTTTCCTGGATTCAATTTCTCACAGATTGTATATACAACTTCATAATCTCCTGCTGGAGGGTTAGCTCCTAAAGTAATTGTTCCGTCTGGGTTAACTGTTAAATATCCTTTTGGATCTGGCGTT
>NZ_DASWYK010000109.1:0-24941 GCF_036405015.1 Flavobacterium sp.
AGAGTTAAACAAAAAATCATAAAATTTAAACTGTGATTAACTACTTTTCCTCCTTTTGATAAGACAGCGAAAAGGAATTCATCATTTCTTTCTTCTAAAGTAAATCCATTATGAACTTTGTTTGATATCATATTTGAAAATACTTGCATGCTTTGTTCTTGGCTGAGATGGTTGTCTTTCATAATTATTCAATTCTACATTAATCCATAAACTTTTTCTTGCACATTTTATTGCAAAACTACTCAATATTAAATAATAATAAAATACCTACATTTAGTGATTTTGTTAGAAATAATTCTGCAATTTCTTCTAAGTAGTATTAAATTTTCAGACTAAAGTTAATTTTTATCTAATTAATTACAAAATAAATACATGTTAAAATTTATTATTTAATAACTAATTTTCAATTGCTTAACTTTTCCCCTTCAAATTGAAAGCTGGTGTTTCATAATCATTTGGTAAATAGTCAGGCGGAATTGTTGTGGTATTTCCATCTCTTAGAGCACTATAATGAGGAGACATGATTTCGATTCCTGCTGCATTAAAAGAATCTTGAATATTTTGATGAAGTGACGAATAAATTCTGGGCTGTTTTGTTGGCTCCTTGGTATAAACATTGATTTGATAAGCAACATAAAAATCTTCTAAACTAGTTTGTAGAACAAATGGACTTGGCTCTTTCTCAATCATTTCAGTATTCAAAGCCGCTTCAATTAAAGCCGCATGAACAGATGCCCACGGAACATCATAACCAATTGTTACCGTGGTATGAATCAATAGACCATTTGTAGATTGCTTTGTATTTGCTGAAAAATTTGTAGATGTACTTGATAAAACTGTAGCATTAGGAATCGTAATATCTTCAAATTTTGGAGTTCTTATTCTAGTCACCAAAGCTGTTTTTTCGACCACTTCTCCGCTTACGTCGCCAATCTTTATATAATCACCAATTTTAAACGGACGCATATAAGTAATCACAAGCCCAGCCACCATATTAGCAATAGCATTGGAAGATCCGAGTGAGAACAAAACACCAACAAATACCGAAACGCCTTTGAATATAGAAGAATCCGAACCCGGTAGATAAGGAAAAATAATAACCAGCATAAAGGCATACATCAATAACCTAATTATATTAAATGTAGGCAAAGCCCAGTCACTATAAAAACCGTCTATTTTAATGTTTTCGGATTTTATTTCATCAAAGAAAAACTTTATCACTTTCAATGAATATTTAAAAATGATGATGATCACAATGATGGTAAATAAACTTGGAAGAAAACCCACAAATCCCATAAAAGCAGATTTTGCAGGAGTCAAAATCCATTTAAGAAGTGTTGTAGTATATTCTTTTGTTGCAGGGAAAATACTAAACAAAATAGGAAGTGAGAGATAAACAATTAAAACAAGTGTAACAATCTTTACAAACCCAAAAAAACGAAGAAATAAAAACAGTTGCTTCTCAGGAGACAATATTTTAACTGTATTATAATTTAACCCTTTAAAATATCTTGCGTTATTCTTAATAATATATTTCTTTACGAGATTGAATATTTTTCCCGCCAAAAACAATATTAAACCAATAATCAGAACCAGCAGAACTGTATATCCGAATCTTTTTGGAAGTTGAGAATAATTTTCATTCTGATAAATTATTGCCTTTCTAATCATCTTCAAATTACGATCAGCGATAAAAGATCTTGTCTGATCCTCAGATTTTCCATCCGATTCTAAAACCGACATTATCACCAAATCGCTTTTGTAAACGATATCTGTCGAAACCTCAGAAGGTATAATTTTTAGAGAGTCTTTTTCAAAAAAAGATTCATTGTAAAGCCTTTTTATCTTATTTGAAATGTATTCTGCACGTTCTTTTGCAGGAAATGATCCTACATTATTGTAAACGTAAAAAAGTGTGTCTTTAAAAGGACTTACGGGATAACCTTTCGTATTTGTTTGTACAACTACAGAATCTGTCTTCTCCTTACTGGTTTGTGCCTCTGTAGAAGATGACAATAAAAAAAGAAAAAATGCGAATAACTTAAGTAATTTTATTTTCATATTCTGTTAGAAATAAATTAGTTATGCTTTCTAACAAATATAAAAACAAAAAAGGTGTTATTTTAAATTTCTTATATTTTTCCTACAACCAAAAATTAAATTTTAATTCCTATCTTCTTCAAAATAGAATCGATAACATTATTGATGTCTGGAGAGATTTTGAATTTATAGTTTAAGTACACATACAGAATTGTCACTAAAATAGATTTTAATGCAATACTAATCAACTGGAAAAATGGAAATTCCCAGAAATAAAATAGAAGAAATAAAGCAAATGTCAGAAGTATTGAATAAACAGTCTGATTGGTAAAAGGATATAAATGAAGCTTTTTAACCACAAAAAGCAATTTAGCCACACTATATAAAGTAATCGACAAAAGTGTCGCAAATGCAGAGCCGAAAATTCCAAAAATCGGGATAAATATCATATTTAAGACTACAGTCAAAACAACCAACATTAAACCTAAATACAATACCATTCGGTAATATTTTGTATTAAAGATGATAGCATTGTTGTTTCCTAAAATCAAATCGAAATATTTAGAAAGCCCAATCATAAATACTACCGGAATTCCTCCACTATATTCTTTTGGAACTAATTCGTACAACTGATCGATATTTACAAAAATACAAAGCATTACAAATCCACCCACAATTTGCAGATTGATAGACGTTTTTTTGTACAATTGATTTAGTTCATCATGTTTATTTTCGTGCATCAGTTTAGCTGTGATAGGATACACAATTTGATGCATCGCACGGCTTGGAACCGAAATCACTAAGGCAATGTATGTCGCAACAGAATAAAACGCAATATTGTCAATAATCATATATTGATTCAAAATCATTTTATCTCCATCTAATAGTAAATTAGCAACACTACCGGACAAAATAATATAAAAGGAATAAACCAATATATCTTTTGAGTTTTCTGGTTTTGTAAACTGAAATACTGGCTTTTTAATATTAAATGCATAAAACATCGTAACTAAAAATGCTAGCAAATACAGAATAGCAGTTGCATATACAAATCCTTCAACGCTAAGTACGTTATAATAAACCGCTATCAGTAAAAACAAAGAGAACAATCGCAAACCGATTTCCTTAATAAAATTACCAAAAACAGAATGCATATGAACGCGCGCCCAAGCATAAAAGATTTCAAAATAAGCCATCGTTAAACCTATAAAAGGGATTAACCAAATATAACTTTTAACAATCGCATTCTTTTTTGACAAAAAGAACAAAATCTCATCATAAAAGCAAAGTCCGATTAAGATCAGCGGAATTATCAACAGGATTGGAAATAAAACTGTGAAGGATAAAAATCGATTTTTTTCTTCTTCGGTTTTATATTGAGAATAAAATTTTACTAATGTATTTTGCATTCCAATAGCAAACAACGGCATTATAACATTTGCACTAGAAGTAATGTAATTCGTTAAACCATAAAAAGTGGCTCCAAGAAAAATTGGATATAAATAAAGCGTATTAATGGCTCCGATACCAAAACCAATATATGTAATTACAGTGTTTTTAAAAGACTGATTTAAGACAATACCCATTTCTTGAGTTTAGATTGTGTAATTTAAATTTTCAATTGATTATTTCTTAATCAGTTGTGATAACTGTTTGGTTAGGTTTTTTCGAGAATATTGCTGTAAACCAATTCCATGCGATTGCAATTTCCCTTCTAAAAACTGATTAAAAAAGTCCAAAATTACACTTTTTAGCTTCGCTTTTTCAGAATAATCAAAAAATACTCCAGTATTCGTTTGCGTTACGATATCTGCAAAATCAGAACCTTGTGGTCCAATGGCAATTATCGGTCGGTTTGAAACCATATATTCGAACAATTTACCTGGAATAATACTCTTCGTATCTTCAGAATTAATCTCTATTAAAAGTAAAACCTGAGATTTTCTTTGATGTGCAACTGCTTCTTTATGTGAAACATAACCCACTAAATTCAAATAATCATTTAATTGATGTTCCTTTATTGCATCTAAAACCTCCTGACTTACAGCTCCAATTAGTTTGATTTCTAAATGAGATTTAAATTCTGGAATTTCTTGAAGCAATTCAACCAAAACATCCCATAAAAAAGGCGGATTTCGATCTGATAAAAAAGAACCAATATGTGCTAGAGTAAATTTGGCATCTAAGGTTTGCTTTTCGACCGTTTCCACATCATAACCATTTGTAATGACTGTAATTGGCTTATCAGTAATGGCTTGAAATTCTGTTTTTGTTGTTTTACTAGTTACAATAATTTCGTCTGCAGAATTCAATACTTTATGCTCTAAACTTTTGTGCTTTTTCTCAGCATAAGAAGATAATCGAAGTGCTTTATGATAACCAATCGTTGTCCATGGATCACGAAAATCTGCAAACCATTTTACTTTTAATTTTTGTTGTAATTCTAAACCAATTAAATGCAAACTATGCGGTGGTCCGGAAGTTACAATCGTATCAATATTATTTTCCTGAATGTATTTTTCTAAATAAGAAACAGATGGTTTTACCCAAAAAACACGGGCATCTGGAATAAAAAGATTTCCACGAACCCAAAGAAAAGTTTTATCTAAAAAAGTCTGTTTTTTCTTTTGCGGAAAAATTCCAGAACTGATTTTCTTGGTTTTATTTTTTGAAAATATAGAAGCCAATTGATAAGGCTCCCAAATTTTATTCTTTAAAACAATTACTTTATCTGATATTTCGCTTACCAATCCTTCATCAACAATTGGATAAGTTGGATTTTCCGGAACATAAACAATAGGTTGTACATCGAATTCTGGCAGATATTTTACAAATTTTAACCAACGTTGTACACCTGGTCCTCCTGCAGGCGGAAAATAATAGGTAATTATTAAAAGTTTTTTTTGTTCCATTTAGGATTGATTCAGTTCCACAGAGATTCGTAAAGAAATATTCACGGAGTACTCGCAAAGTTTTAAAATTTATTTTTGAGTATCTCCGTTATTGCTTTGTGAATCTTTACGGAAGAATTTTTCAAAATAAACACCTCCAAGTAACAGCAACAACATTCCGATTGAACTAATTAAAGTAATTGTTCCTCCTGTTTTTATTACTTGTGGTTCAAACTTGAATTCTATCGTATGTTTTCCACCTGGAATTTCCATTGCTCTTAATACATAATCAACAGGGAAATGATCTGTCAACTGACCATCTATATAAGCATTCCAGCCGTTTTTATAATACATTTCAGAGAAAACAGCCAAACCGTCTTTTGCATTATCCGATTTATATTTGATATAATTTGGTTTGTATTCTACCACTTTAATTGTTCCACTTGTGTCCCAAGGCTTCTTTAATCTAGCATTAGGGAATTTACCTTCGTGTTCATGAACATTAAAAACCGCTACTTTTTTAGTATCCAAAGTATTCAGTGCTTTCATGACATCATCTGGTTTGTTTACTAGTTTTACCGAACTTACAAACCAAGCATTTCCGTTAGCATCTGGATTAACAGTCGGAATTTGATTTCCTTCCTTGTCTACCTGAATTACATACTTAACATTTAACATATTAAGTATTTCAAGATTGTTTTTAGCAATTTGATAATCATACAATTGCTGCATTCTTCTAGGTCTTACAGCACTGTAGCCTCCAATTGTTTTATGAAAATAAGAAGATCTTCCTTGCAATTGTCCCTGAAGATCAAAAACACGATAAATTGAAGTATCTTTTAAAATCTGAGAATCAGCAGGTGTTTCCTGAAAAGGAGCTGCAATCTGAACTGGACTCACAAAATCTTTTGCAGAAACGTATTTTTTGTCTACAAAAAACAAATCAAAAATCATCACAATTCCCACTACAATCAATGTAGTTGTTTGAGAAAATCTATTTTTAATAAACATCCAAAGAACCACAAAAGTAACTACGATTAAAAATCCAGATCTTAATAAATCTGCATAATACATCGTTACTCGATCTTCTTTTAATGCATCGACGAAGTCTGGTCCGTAGCTTTCCATGAAATATTGGTCACTTGCACCTGTAAAATGGAAAAAGCTTTTAGCAATCAATAATATAACCAATATTCCTAAACCGAAAACTCCTGTTTGAACTAATGCTTTTTGTTGTAATTTAGGCTCATCTTTAGCTTTAAAAAAGGATTGTAATCCCATAACAGCAAGTACAGGAAAACATAGCTCTAAAATAACCTGAATAGAAGATACAGCCCTAAACTTATCATACATTGGAACATACTCTATAAAAAAGTTTGTCAGTAAAGAGAAATTTTTTCCCCAAGAAAGTACCAATGTAAATAAAGCACCTGATAAGAATACATATTTGATTTTTCTTTCATCAATAAATAAAGCTAAAACAGCTAAAAAGAACACAACTGCTCCAATATAAGCTGGTGCAGATACTATTGGCTGATCTCCCCAATAAGTTGGCATTCCAGAAACAAAGTCTTTTGCTTGTCCCTCTGGAACTCCTTTTTCTAACATGAAAGCATACATACGACTATCTGTACCTACATTTTCATGACTTGATCCTCCAAATATTCTTGGAGCGATTAAATTTAAACTTTCTGCTATACCGTAACTATATTCTGTGATATAATCGGTTGTCATTGAGGCAGTAGTTTCATTTTTTGATCCGTCCGGATTAAAAGTCAACTCGCTTTTGTCTCTTATACTGTATTTAGCGTACTCACTTGTTGCTAATAAATTTCCAGCATTAGCTCCAATTGCAAAAATTCCTGCAACGATTAAAGTTCCGATTGAAATTAATAACGGTTTGTATTCTTTGTTTTTAATAAATTCAAAAGCATAATAACCTGAAAGTATCAGTAAGAAAATCAATAAATAATAGGTCATTTGAAAGTGATTGGCATTCACTTCTAATGCTACTGCAAACATGGTGAGTAAACCTCCCCAAATGTATTTTTTCTGAAAGACGAGTATAAATCCAGCGATTACCAAAGGTATATAAGCAATAGCATGTGCTTTTGCATTATGACCAACTCCTAAAATGATGATCATATAAGTTGAAAAACCAAATGCAATGGCTCCGATAAAAGCCTTTAACGGATCGGTTTTTAAAACCAATAACAAACCATAAAATCCAAAGAAATATAAAAATAAATAATCTGCAGGACGTGGTAGAAAACGAAGAACGTCATCTATTTTACCCACAAAATCATACGGATAATTTGCCCCAAGCTGATAAGTTGGCATACCACCAAAAGCAGAATTAGTCCAATAAGGTTCTGCATTTTCCATCGCTCTAAAATCATTCTGCTCTTTTGCCATTCCGGTATATTGAGCAATATCTGACTGGAAAATTTGCTTTCCTTGTAGAACTGGATAAAAATAAATTAATGAAACAAGAATAAAGCCCAGTATAACAAGGGCATGCGGATAGAACTTATTTACTATTTTCAATTTTGGGTGGTTTGGGTTAAAATGAATCCTAAATTTTCAGGACACAAATCTAATCTATTTCTTCGTAATCAACATACTCTCCCACTTTTTTGGTTTCTCGCGGGTTTTTAGCATTAGCAGTATTAATGATTATTTCATCATTATTATTGGTATTGTGATTATTTTGATATGTATTTCCCTGATTATATTGCTGTTGTTGTCTTTGAAAATTCTCACTAGCATTTTCTACAGCCTTTTTAACCAATACTGGCAAAAAGATTCTAGCTAAGAATTTAAAAATGTAATAAAAAGCTATAACCCACATGATGGTTTTAAACAAACCTGAAAATGACGCTTCTTGCATAACTATAATTTTTTTTCAAAATTAATAAATCCGTTGCTTAAAAATAAAATATGAATCTTAAATAAATAATAAAATATGTACATTTGATATGCGTTATTATATTTTAACCCAAAAAAAATTATATGTTTAAAATTAAAAACTTACTCGCCCCGGTACTTTTTTTTATTCCACAACTGTTTTTTGCGCAATATACTGATGTCATTAATTCAAATCGTCCAGGCGAAACCATGTCAGCATATGGAGTTGGAAAATCAGTAATTCAGGCTGAACTTGGTGTTTACGGCATTAAAGAAAAACACGATTTATTAGATTATGATGCCAGCGGTTTTGGTACTGATTTAACACTGAGATATGGTGCTTTTCTTGAAAAATTAGAATTTGTTCTTGATTTGCAGTATCAAATGGAAAATTTTGACACACCTTATACCAGTTACAAGAAAAACAATTTCAGACAAACTGTTTTAGGAGCTAAATATCTTATTTATGATCCTTATAAAAACTATAAAAAAGAAGTTAATATTTACAGCTACAAAGCCAATCGAAATTTCCAATGGCGTGAGTTGATTCCGGCTGTTTCTGTTTTTGCGGGAGCCAATTTTGTTGGAGCCCAAAATCCATATTATTTTTCACCAGATGGTGCCATTTCTCCTAAAGTTTCTTTGATTACTCAAAACTTATTTGGAGGTGGATCATGGGTTTTTGTAACCAATATTATTGCAGATTATATCGGTACTGACTACCCAAGTTACGGATATGTATTAACTTTGACCCACGGATTCAACGACAAATGGTCTGGTTTTGTTGAAAATCAAGGATATAAAAGCGATTTCTATAGCGATTCAATTCTTCGCGGTGGTGCTGCTTATCTTCTTTCTTCTAACATGCAGGTCGATGCTTCGATAAGTACAAATTTTAAGAATACTCCATCAATATTATACGGAGGAGTTGGTATATCATGGCGTTACGACGGATGGTACAAAGAAAAAGTAATCGAAGCTAAAAACGATGCCAGAGCCAAAAAGAATATGGACAATGAAAAAAGTGTCGATTATCAGGAAAAAGAAAGAAGACGTAAATCTAAATACGAATAAAATTAATAACCCAAAAACTCTACAAAAGAGACACTCAATACCATATTAATGATCACAATTAAAGAAGCTAAAAGCAAAAAAGAATTAACGGAATATATCAAATTTCCTTTTTCACTTTATAAAGACAGTCCATATTGGGTACCGCCAATTATTGCTGATGAATTAGAGTCATTTGATAAAACCAAAAACCCTGCTTTTGATAATGCTGAAGCTTATTTCTATTTGGCTTACAGAGACAATAAAATTGTAGGTCGTATCACCGCAATTATAAACTGGTCTGAAGTAAACAATCAGCATAAACGAAAAGTACGTTTTGGCTGGTTTGATGTAATTGATGATATTGAAGTGACAAAAGCTTTATTGGAAAAAGTTTTTGAATTGGGAAGAAAACACAATCTAGAACATGCCGAAGGTCCAATGGGATTTTCGAATTTAGATAAAGTTGGAGTTCTTACAGAAGGTTACGATCAAGTCGGAACTATGATTACTTGGTATAATCATCCATATTATGTAACGCACTTAGAGCAATTAGGATTTCAAGTTGAAAAACAATATATCGAAAGTATATTTCCTTTCTCAAACGTAAAACCAGAGTTCTTCCAAAAAGCTCAAGAATTAATTAAAAAACGTTACGGCTTAAAAGCGCTTAATTTTACTAAAACAAAAGACATTATGCCTCACGTGGACAAAATGTTTGATTTGTTTAATGAATCTTATGAGAAACTGGCTTCGTTTGTAGCTATTTCTGATGTTCAAAAGGAATATTTTAAAAAGAAATATATCAGTTTTATCAATCCTGAGTATATTAAATTTGTGGTTGACAAAGATGATAATCTAGTCGCTTTTAGTATTGTAATGCCTAGTTTTGTTGAGGCTTTACAGAAAATAAAGGGAAAATTATTTCCTTTTGGTTTTCTTCAATTATTAAAAGCAAAAAAACACAGTAAAGATGTGGTTTTCTATTTGATAGGAGTTCGTCCTGAATATCAAAACAAAGGTGTAACGGCTATTATTTTTGACGAATATTACAAGACTTTTTCTGCTAAAGGAATCCAGAAATGTATTAGAACTCCAGAATTATTAGAAAACAACGCTATTCATTTACTTTGGAAAAATTTTGATCCGACCATTCACTGTCAGAGAAAGACTTATTTGAAGAATCTTTAGTTTAGTTTTCAGTCGCAGTTACAGTTTTCAATTATTGAAATTTTCAATTTGAGATTAAGACATAAAAAAAATCCATTCGCCCCCAACGAATGGATTTTAACTTCATAGTCACTTTCATTTATTCTACTTTACAATCGACTTTTGTCAACGTATTTTTTGCATCAAATTTCAGCTTGGTTTTATCTTTAAAAGAAACTTTGTTATTTGCCTCTACAACATCACCGTAACCTTCAATAAAAGCACCATCTTTTTGTAGAAAAGCAACTTCTCTTACAGACGAAACTCCTTCAGAACTAAAAGTATAATCGGCAATCAAAGTATCTCCTTTCATATTTCCGATCAGACTTCCTTCATTTTTATCTTTTCCAACCAAGTTATAACTTAGTTTTCCGTTTACTTCCTGATGTGAATTTACATTAAAACTCATTTCTATAACGCTTCCGTTTAATCTCCAGGCATAACATTGATCTCCTGCAGGCTCAACAAGTTCAGCTTCTTTTGGTGGATTTGGTGTAATTTGTACTGGCTCTGTTGTGGTTGTTTCTTTTTTACAAGAAGCCAAAATTGACAAAGCAAGTACTGCTGTTAGTGTTAGTACTTTTTTCATATTCCTCATTTTTATTTTGTGATTATGAATTAAAGTTACTTCAAATAAAAAAAATCCATTCGCATAACGAATGGATTTTTTTTACATAATTCCCATGTTTGGAAATCTATTTTTTAAATCATTACGAAACGTCTACAGTTGTACGTTCTGCAATTTCTTTATAAGTTCCGTTTGTCAATTTCTCACGAATTGCTTCAAAAGCAGTTAACGTTTCTTCGATATCTGCTAAAGTATGAGAAGCTGTTGGTATCATTCTTAATAAAATGATTCCTTTTGGAATAACTGGATATACCACGATAGAAAGGAAAATACCGTAATTTTCTCTTAAATCATTAACCATTACCATTGCTTCAGGAATACTTCCTTCTAAGTAAACTGGTGTAATACAAGTATTAGTATCTCCAATATTAAATCCTTTTTCTTTAAGACCGTTTTGCAATGCATTTACGTTTTCCCAAAGTTTATCTTTAATAGCAGAAGATTTACGTAACAACTCTAAACGTTTCAAAGAACCAATTGTCTGAATCATTGGTAATGCTTTTGCAAACATTTGAGAACGCAAATTATATTTCAAGTAATCGATAACTGTTTTATCAGCTGCTACGAAAGCTCCGATATTAGCCATAGATTTTGCAAAAGTAGAGAAGTAAACATCAATTTGATCTTGAACTCCTTGCTCCTCACCTGCTCCAGCACCTGTTTTTCCTAAAGTACCAAAACCGTGAGCATCATCTACTAATAATCTGAAATTGTATTTTTGCTTTAAAGCAGCGATTTCTTTCAATTTTCCTTGCTGACCACGCATTCCAAAAACACCTTCAGTAATAAACAAAATACCTCCACCTGTTTCTTCTGCCATTTTAGTAGCACGTTGCAAGTTTTTCTCCATACTTTCCAAATCATTGTGTTTGTATGTGAAACGTTTACCCATGTGTAAACGAACACCATCAATGATACAAGCATGTGAATCTACATCATAAACAATAATGTCATTTTTAGTAACCAAAGCATCAATGATAGAAACCATTCCTTGGTAACCAAAATTTAATAAATAAGCAGATTCTTTCATTACGAATTCAGCCAATTCATTTTCTAATTGCTCATGGTACGTAGTGTGTCCAGACATCATACGAGCTCCCATCGGATAAGCTGCACCAAACTGAATTGCCGCATCTGTATCTGCCTGACGAACTTCTGGATGATTTGCTAGACCTAAATAATCATTTAAACTCCAGTTTAAAATATTTTTTCCGTGAAATTGCATTCTAGGACCCAACTCTCCTTCCAATTTAGGAAAAACATAGTAGCCTTCTGCCTGAGAAGCCCATTTCCCTAATGGTCCTTTATTGTCCTGAATTCTTTCGAATAAATCTTTTACCATAATATATTGTAGTAATTTTTTTTACTTTATCAGCGAGCAAAAATAATCAATATTAATTTAAAATGAAGAGCCTCAATTATTTTTATTTAAAAATAATCAGCAGATTTTTTTTTGCAAGATTTACCTTAAACTATCTCACCACATTATCATCAGAAATGAATTAAAATAATCCTCAAATATGATTTTTATCATAATAAAAGATAAAATTGTCTTTTATTTTTGATTCATATTTAAACGAAAACAAAAACCAAGTAATATGAAAAGAAATAACAAGATTTGGACTAAAATGAGCATGCTTGTATGTTCATTTTTCATGCTTCTTTTATTAGGCAGCTGCAAAAAAGACGAAGCTAAAAACTATGCTGATATTATGACAGAAGGAGAAATGGAAGCTGAACTTACGTCGCCTCCTCATGTTCCTAAACCAGTTGGAAACAGAACAGCCATGAAATTAAAACTGAACATGGAAATCAAAGAACAAGAAGGTACCATGACCGACGGTGTAAAATATACCTATTGGACATTTGGAGGTTCTGTTCCTGGAAGTTTTATCAGAACACGTGTGGGTGACGAGGTTGAATTTCACTTAAAAAACCATCCTGACAACAAATTACCACACAACATCGATTTACATGCCGTAACAGGGCCAGGCGGCGGTGCAACCTCATCTCTTGTAGCTCCTGGACACGAAAAAGTATTTAGTTTTAAAGTAATCAATCCAGGATTGTATGTGTATCATTGTGCTACGGCTCCTGTGGGAATGCATATTGCAAATGGTATGTACGGACTAATTTTGGTTGAACCTGAAGGCGGACTTCCACCTGTTGACAAAGAATACTACGTAATGCAGGGTGATTTTTACACTCAAGGTGAATATGGAGCAAAAGGTCTTCAACCTTTCGACATGAACAAAGCAGTTAAAGAAACTCCCGATTATGTTGTATTTAACGGAAAAGTAGGTGCTTTAACAAATGGAGGTGAATTGACAGCAAAAGTGGGTGAAACTGTTCGTTTATATGTTGGAAATGGTGGACCGAACTTAGTTTCTTCTTTCCACGTAATCGGAGAAATATTCGACAGTGTACACGTTGAAGGCGGAAGCACAATTAATAAAAATGTGCAAACTACTTTGATTCCTGCTGGAGGCGCTGCTATTGTAGATTTTAAAGTAGAAACTCCTGGAACTTTCATTTTGGTGGATCACTCTATTTTTAGAGCTTTCAATAAAGGAGCATTGGGAATGTTGAAAGTGGAAGGAAAAGAAAATAAAAATGTTTACTCTGGTACTATTCAAGAAGGTATTTACTTACCTGAAGGCGGAACAATTCAGAAAATGCCAGGAACTACAGCAGCAAAAACTGAAATTCCAAAACGAACTGTTGCCGAGAAGGTTAAAATTGGTAAAGAAATTTTCGGTACAACTTGTTTTGCCTGTCACCAATCTGAAGGGCAAGGAATTCCGAATACTTTCCCTCCTTTGGCAAAATCAGATTATTTAAATGCCGATTCTAAACGTGCTATTAATACCATTCTGCATGGTTTGACTGGAGAAGTAACTGTTAATGGTAAAAAATACAACAACATAATGCCTGCTCAGAATTTATCTGATGATGAAATTGCCAATGTACTAACCTATATCTATAACAGCTGGGGCAATAATAAAACAGAAATTACTCCTGAAATGGTAAAAGCATTAAGATAACAGCAAAACTTCTAGCATGAAAAAATACATTTTCATACTTACAATTTTCTTTTTCTCTGTGGTTAGTGTCATGAAGGCTCAGGAAAAAGGAATGGCATTCATAAAAGAGGGATCTTTTGTCCCTCTTTATGGAGCCGTTTCTAAAAAACCTGTTGAAGTAAAATCTTTTTACATCGACATTTATCCCGTTACAAATCATGAATTTTTAGAATTTGTTAAAAAAAATCCTTCTTATCAGAAATCAAAAATTAAAGGAATCTTTGCCGACAAAAGCTATTTGTCTTACTGGAAAACTGATTTTGATTTTGGAAATGCAAAACCTAATTCGCCAGTTACAGGTGTTTCTTGGTTTGCAGCGAAAAAATACTGTGAATGCGAAGGAAAACGTCTAGCCACCATGGATGAATGGGAATATGTAGCAATGGCAGATACTAAAAAAATCGATGCCAGAACTAAGAAAGAATTCAACGAATATATTTTGTCTTGGTACGAGAAATCGAAAACGTATGAAAATGAAATTGGAAAAACTTTCAAAAATTATTGGGGAGTTTACGACATGCACGGTTTAGTCTGGGAATGGACATCTGACTTCAACAGCATTTTTTTATCTGGAGAATCCAGAAAAGATAAAAGCAATGACAAAAACCTTTTCTGCGGAAGTGGATCTGTAAATGCATCCGATTTAATGGATTATGCTGCTTTTATGCGTTACGCCTTTAGAGGAAGTTTAAAAGCACAGTATTCTACAAGAAATCTTGGCTTTAGATGCGCCAGTACAACAAAACCGAAAATCTAATTTAAATGAGTTTACAATGAAAAAAATAGCAATTGCTTTTCTTCTTCTCTTTACATTTTACAGCTGTAAAGAAGCAGATAAAAAAGAAGTTAAAGCAGAAACAAAAAAGGAAATCAGCGATTTATCGATTTATAATCTTCCTTCAAAATGGACAACGCAAGACGGAAAAGATATTGAATTGAAAAGCCTTAGAGGAAATGTTTTGGTAATGGTTATGATTTATACGAGTTGTAAATCGGCTTGTCCTAGATTGGTTGCCGATATGCGCGATATCGAATCTAAACTGGAGAAACAAACCAAACAGCATGTCAAATTGATTTTGGTTAGTATCGATCCAAATACAGATACTCCTGAAAGATTAAAATCGTTTGCCATTGAAAACAAAATGAATCAAGATCCTTGGATTTTCCTTCGTTCAACAGAAGAAAACACTCGTGAATTTGCAGCAGTTTTGGCCGTAAATTATAAAAAAATCTCTCCGATAGATTTCTCACATTCGAACATTATCAGTGTTTTTAATCCTGAAGGCGAATTGATTTTTCAGCAAGAAGGTTTAGGCGTAAATAACGATAAAACAATTGAAACTATAAATATGGAAGCAGGGAAAATATAAAAACATAATTTTTAAACACATAGAAACATAGATTTTTAAAAGGATCGAAAAAGAGAATTTAAAAAAATCTAGATTTTAAAACATAGTACTATGTGAATTGATGCAAGTGAAATGCCTTTTATTGAGGTTCTAAACTATGTTTCTATGTGTTTAAATAAAATTTCATTAGATAAATAGGTTAATTAGTAAGAAACAAGAGCAGGTTTATGATAAAATCGGCTCTTGTTTTTTTATATGAAGTTTATGTTCAGAAGAATTTGCACATAAAAGCTTCGGAGAAGCGAAATATCTATAGAAAACATTATACGTCAAGTTTTAAAGCTCCAGCGGAGCGACATATTTCTCAGGTTACCAACTTATAATACAAATATTATTCTAAACATATTTCGCCCCGCTGGGGCTCTTTACTCTTTATCAAAACGTTTTCTATAAATATACCGCTCCGCTGGAGCTTTTTTCCTTCGTCAAATGTCCTCTATAAATTTTTCGCTTCGCTGGAGCTCTACTATCTTATTTTTCTACAAACATGCCATTCCTCTGGGACTTTTTATTCTGCACGTTCTTTTATTATTGAACTAAATACTAAAATTAATCCCAAAACCAAAAGAATACTAAAAATCAAGATACTCTGAAAATATCCTGGAATACTTCCTTTTCCAAAAAAGAAAAACCAACCTTGAAGAAATAGCAAAACTTCGGTCAAAATATATCCTGAAATAAAACACTTCACTCCTATTTTTAATATTGAAGAATTGGCAGCAAACATTTTATTCTGAAGCAGAATTCCAAACAGAAAACCAGTTATAATTCCCAAAGTCGTTAAGTGAATAAATCCAATTACAAAATTTCTGATTTGATGTGAAACTTCAGCTAAATTTGGAAAAATGGTTAGTAATTGAATTCCGACTTTCAGAAATAAAGAACACAAAGCCAAACCATAAACTATTTTAGTCGTTTTATCTAAAGTGCTTTTGAAATGTTTTATTTGCGGTTTGAGCATTTTATAGAAATAAATAAAAGCTCCTAATTGAAGCAAAACTCCTAAAACATTGATATAACTTAAAATATCATTTTCGATAAACCAGCGAACGGGGAAACAAACCGTTAAAAGCGTAGAAACAATCATTAAAAAGTAAAACTTCTTAAACTTTACCTCATCCATTTTATCTTGAAATTGTTTTAAAAACAAAGCCAAAATCGCCAATATAAACCATCCATTAAATTGAAAATGAAGAAAAAACTGAATCGCAATCTGATAAAAAGCACTTTGTTTTCCTAACGTACTTACAGCTGGTCCGAGACACCAAACTCCAAAAGTCGATAAAATCATAAACAGAATCGAAACCAATAAAAGTTTTTGTGATGGCGATTTATCTCTGGAACAATCTTTCCAAACCAAACGACAAAAAATATAACTCAGGAAAATATGCAGAGTAGAAAAAACAATCGAAAACAAAGCATAGCCTTGAATTGGGAAAGCCACCATCATTCCGATTACCGAAAACTCTGTCAACCAAAACAAACGGTTATAAATAGCCTTCTGACTTTTCTCTTTCGGAATAAAAAAATGAACTACCAAAACATAAACAATCATATAAACCCAGCCCAGCATCGCCACATGTGAATGTGCATGAAGCAGAAAGCTATAGTTTAGAAAATCTAAAGGAAAGAGATACATAAACCGCATTAACAATCCGAAAACACAAGCAATCAGAAAATTAAAAAAACAGCAAAGTATCCAAGCTTTTTGAGAATTCATAATATTAAATTTTATAACCATATAAGTCATATAAGAAATTATAAGTTTAGTTTAAATGAACTTATATGACTTATATGGTTTAAAAGTTATCCGTTAAAAATAAGATTTCTTGAAATAAAAAACACCGATAATTATCATGTTTAGATATTTTATCGGTGCTTTTCCACTATTAAAATTAACCTCTATTCTACTTCAACAAAGTCTTTTTCTAAAATCACAGCTTTTGGAAATAAAATATTGTTTTCCAAATGAATGTGTTTGTGTAAATCGGCTTCAAACTCTTTCAGCATCGCAAAAGTTACTCTGTATGTGGTACACGCGTCTGCTGGCGGTGTGTAATTATCTGTTAAGGCTGCAATTTCTCTAAAACGCTCACCTTCATTATCATGTTCGTGCATCATCATCGCAATCGGATTTGAAACAGTTCCGAATGAAGGTTGAGCTAAAATCCCGTCAGATTCTTTCGTTTTTACCATTCTTTTTACAAATGGAAATAAGACCAATTCTTCTTTTTTCATGTGTTGTGATAATTCACCTGCACAACCTTGGAACAATTCGTTTATTTTAAATAATTCTGGATGATTTGCACCGTGAACTTTACACAATTTATCTAAGAACGGAAGTAAAACATTTGTTTTTTCTTCTACATAACGGTGGTGCGTTTTCTCGATATAATCTGCCAATAAATCTAAAGGCCATGAATTAAAATCGATACTTCCATTGTTTTCTGATTGCACAACTTGCAAGACATTTTCTAATAAAGTATCGGCATCAATATTTTGTTTTTCACAAACTTCAGTTACTGTTCGGTTTCCTTTGCAGCAAAAATCAATTCTATATTTTGAGAACACTGCAGCTGTTCTAAAATCTTCAGCTACAAACGATCCTATTGTTTTGTTTTTTAAATTTTCCATGATAATCAATATTAAATTTGTTTTTATTTTTTGTTTTTTAAGGTCAGTTCAAATACAAACCAAGCCATGGTAATAAATCCGATTCCGAAAATTGAATCTCCGATTGCACGAAGCCATTTCAAGGTAATCATAGCCGGCTGTTGCATTAATTCTGATGAACGTGCATACCACATTCCGTGATTGATACTTTCAATTGCTTGCCAAACTCCAATTGGAAGTAAGCTCAGAATTGCCATTAGAAATAAACCAATATTTAAAGACCAGAAAGTAATTTTTAGCAGTTTGTTGTTCCAACTTACATTTCGGTATAAACTTCTTAATACAAATAATACCAGTCCAATTCCTAACATTCCATAAACCCCGAATAAGGCCGTATGTCCGTGTAAAGGTGTTGTATTTAAACCTTGTACATAATACAATGCAATTGGCGGATTAATGATAAATCCGAAGATTCCAGCTCCAAGGAAATTCCAAAAGGCAACAGAAATCATAAAGTAAATTGGCCATTTGTAATCGGCGATCCATTGTGTTGATTTTGAGATTTTATAGTTTTGATACGCTTCAAATCCGATTAAAGTTAAAGGCACAACTTCTAAAGCACTGAATGTTGCTCCCAAAGCCATAATTGCGGTTGGAGTTCCAGAGAAATACAAGTGGTGGAATGTTCCTAAAATACCTCCAGACATGAAAATGATTGTCGCAAAAAGCACATTTAAAGTCGCTGTTTTGGTTTTTAATAATCCCAAACGAACAAATAAGAACGCGATTACAACTGTTGCAAATACTTCGAAGAAACCTTCAACCCAAAGGTGCACTACCCACCATCTCCAATATTCGGCAATAGCTAAATTGGTTTGTCTTCCCCACATTAATCCAGCTCCGTAGAACATGGCAATTGCAGCACAAGAAACTAAGAACAAAATGATTAAGTTTTTCTCTTCTGTTTTTTTCTTTAAAACTGGAAGTAAAGGTCGAATCATTAAAGCCAACCATAAAAACAATCCCACTAAAAGAAAAATCTGCCAGAAACGACCTAAATCAACATATTCGTAACCTTGATGACCAAACCAGAAGTTTTGAACCAAATTTAATTTCTGCATCACACCAAACCATTGTCCTGCCATTGATCCTAAAACAATAATCAATAAAGCGATAAACAAGAAGTTGATACCAAAACATTGAAATTTAGGATCTTTACCAGAAACTGCTGGAGCAATATACAATCCGGTTGCCAGCCAAGCCGTTGCGATCCAGAAAATTGCCAATTGTGTGTGCCAAGTACGTGTTACAGCGTAAGGCAGAATTTTATCAATTGGAATTCCGTACAAACCATTTCCTTCAACTCCATAATGCGCTGTAATGATTCCGAAAACCATTTGTAAAACCATCAGCAAACTCACAATCCAGAAATATTTGGTTACCAATCCCATAGATTTGGTTTTGCCCTGCTTAATCAGCGGATCTTCTTTTGGAAGTGGAAATTCTTCTTCTTCTTCACCCGATTTTGCGTGATAAAAAACTAAAATTCCAACACTTAAAATCAATAAAATAATACTAACCCCAGACCACGCTAAAAGTTCTGTTGTTGCGGTATTTCCAACCAAATCATCTGCAGGCCAGTTATGTGTGTACGAAATATCTCCATCAGGACGATTGGTAACTGTCGCCCAAGTTGCCCAAAAGAAAAAGGCATTCATTTTATGCATTCTTTCAACATCTGTAATCGAGTTTTTCGGAATAGCATAGTCGCCTCTCAGTTTATCAAATTTCGGATCATTCGTAAACAGACCTTTATAATATTCGCTTAGATTTTCAATCGCTGCCAAACGGTTTTCAGAAATGGTCAAAATCCCCGTATCTGGATTGTAACGATTGGTTCTTACATCTTTTTGAAGACGAATTTTTAATGCTGATTGTTTTTCGGCATCTAATTCTTCATACTTTTTATTAAAATCTTTTTGGGCATAAAGATCCAGTATAAAAACTGCTTCTCTATGCAACCAATCAGCGGTCCAGTCTGGGGCCACATAGGCGCCGTGTCCCCAGATAGATCCCACTTCCTGGCCTCCTATACTCTGCCAGATATTTTGTCCGTCTTTAATTTCGCTTTCGCTAAAAACAATTTTTCCTGAATCGGTTACAATTTCTTTTGGTACTGGTGGTGCCTGCTGATAAATTTCATAACCGTAATAACCAAGCACTGCAAATGATATACTCATTACCAATGCAAAAATCAGCCACAATTTTTTTTCTCTTTTCATCTTTTTTTAATTCAATAAAAGACAATTTTATCTTTTATTAGTTTTTAAAAAAACTCCAAATCCATTTTCGGCATTTGGAGTCTTTATTATTTACTCAACAATTAAAACACCTTTCATCATGGCTACGTGACCAGGGAAAGAGCAAATAAATGGATAAGATCCTTTTTTATCAATTGTAAATTCGATTGTATCTTCTTCTCCACCACCTATTAATTTAGTATGAGCGATAATTGAAGCTTTTTCAGATTCCGGAATATAATCAGTTGCTTTGGCATCATTCGCTTTTAAAGCAAAAGCAGATTGATCTGTTCCTTCTTGTAAAATTACCAAATTGTGACCCATTGCTTCTTTTGGAATTTTACCAACATGTTTTAAAGTCAATTTGATTGGTTTTCCTGCAACAGCTTTTAATTCATTTACATTGAATTGCATTTGGTCGTTTCCTTCAATAACTAAAACATTTTCTTCAGCAGCTGGTGTTACTGGTGCAGCTTCTCCTTCTGTCGATGGCTCAGTTGTTTCTGTCTGATCAGCCGGAGCTGTTTCTTTTTTACCGCAAGAAGTAACTGCTAAAAATCCCATTAGGATTAGTACTGAAATTTTGGTTTTTGTATTCATTTTTAAGATAATTTATTATATGTTAATCGTTTATGTTTAATGTTTTTAAAAAGAAATCGCCCGATTTTACGTCTGAAGCCAATTGTTCTAAAGTCGTCTTTGTGAGCATTTCTAAAAGTAAACTTCTTATTTTTTTAAATTCATGATGAACAGGACAAGGATGTACTTCAGAACATTCTTTAAGGCCAATTCCGCAACCACTGTAAATTTTATTTCCATCAATGGCATCAACAATTTGAATTAACTTTATGGATTTGGATGCTTCTGGAGAAACTTCAAAACCGCCTCCTACTCCTTTTGCCGAATGAATGATGCCGTTTTTGGTTAAAATCTGCATAATCTTGGCCGTGAACGGTTCTGGAGAATCGATCTCTTTCGCTACATCTTTTATTCCAACCCTGATCCCTTTTGAGGATTTCGTTGCAATAAATATTGAAGCTCTTATTCCGTATTCACACGCTTTTGAAAACATACATCCTTTTATTAATTCTCTACAAAGATATAGAGGTTTTATATAAAAGACAAATTTATCTTTAATTAATTTTCAATCGAAGAAAACTTATTTATAATGAAAATAATTTATACTGATTTAATCACTTATTTATCATTCAATTCTTATAAAAACCAATTTTAATTTTAACTTTGAGAGTATTTAATTTTTAATATTAAAATAATGCCTTTAAGCAATTCAAAAGATTTAAAACTGGCAGTTCTGATTGATGCAGATAATGTGCCTTACAGTAATGTAAAAGGCATGATGGAAGAAATTGCAAAGCTCGGAACGCCAACTACGAAAAGGATTTATGCCGACTGGACAAAACCAAATGCAAATGGCTGGAAAGGTGTTTTATTAGAACATGCGATCACTCCTATTCAACAATATAGTTATACAGTTGGAAAAAATTCTTCAGATTCTGCTCTGATTATTGATGCAATGGATTTACTGTATTCGGGCAAATTAGACGGATTCTGTATTGTGTCCAGCGATAGCGATTTTACAAGACTTGCTGTACGACTTCGTGAATCAGGAATGAAAGTAATTGGAATTGGAGAAAAGAAAACGCCAAACTCCTTTATTGTTGCCTGCGACCGATTTATTTACATTGAGGTTTTGGATGGAGCAACTCAAAAGAAAAAACCAAAAACTGTTGCCGCCGATACCAAAAAGCCAGTTGAAAAACCTGCCGAGAAAGCACTTCATAAAATCGACAAACAAACCATCGAATTGATTGAAGATACAATCGAAGACATTGAAGATGATGATGGCTGGGCATTTCTTGGCGATGTCGGCAATTTGATTGTAAAGAAAAAACCTGAGTTTGACCCTCGAAACTATGGTTTTTCGAAACTTACGCCTATGCTGAAATCTCTGACTGATTTTCTTGAAATCGACGAAAGAGAATCGGACAAAAAAGGAATCAAACACGTTTATGTACGTTTAAGATTCAACTAACTATCGCATTTATTACCTATTTAATTTTTTAAAAACATGAGAAAGAAATTCTTTATTTACGGATTCTTATTGTTTCTAATTGTTGCCGCAATTTACTATTACACTGGAAGAGGTTATTTACTGGTTTTTATTATTCCAATTTTATTGATTGTTGGAGCTTATAATGCTTCGCAAAAGAAACATGCTATTTTACGAAACTTCCCTGTTTTGGGCTATTTCAGATATTTGTTTGAAATGATTGCGCCTGAAATTCAGCAATATTTTATTGAAAGATCTACAGACGGAAAACCTTTTTCCAGAAATCAACGTTCATTGGTTTATCAAAGAGCTAAAAATATTGATTCGAGTACGCCTTTTGGAACTCAGTTAAACTTAAATACAGAAAACTACGAAGGAATCAAACATTCTATTTTTCCAGCAAAAGTGAATGAAGAACTGCCTCGCGTTTTAGTTGGCGGGAAAGATTGCAAACAACCTTATTCTGCTTCTTTATTTAATGTTTCGGCTATGAGTTTTGGTTCCTTAAGCGAACATGCGGTTCGCGCCATTAATATTGGAGCAAAAAAAGGAAACTTCTACCAGAATACAGGAGAAGGTGGTTTGACTGAATTTCACTTAGCCGGTGGTGGCGACATCACTTGGCAGATTGGAACAGGATATTTTGGATGTCGTGATGCAGAAGGAAATTTCAGTCCAGAAAACTTTAAGGAAAAAGCCAATCTTCCAAACGTAAAAATGATTGAAATTAAACTTTCGCAAGGTGCAAAACCTGGTCACGGAGGAGTACTTCCAGCTGCGAAAAACACAGAACAGATTGCCAAAATCAGAGGTGTTGTGCCACATACAATGATTCTTTCTCCTCCCGGACACCATGCTTTTTCTGATGCGAAAGGATTAATTCATTTCATCAAACAATTGCGTGATTTGTCTAACGGAAAACCAATCGGATTTAAATTATGTATTGGAAATACTGCTGAATTTGAAGCTATTTGTCAAGAAATGATAAACGAAGATATTTATCCTGATTTCATTACCGTTGACGGAGCTGAAGGAGGAACGGGCGCTGCACCTTTAGAATTTGCTGATGGCGTTGGAATGCCTTTTGAGCCTGCTTTAATTTTCGTAAATCAAACTTTGGTTCGCTTAGGAATTCGTGATAAAATGCGCATTATCGGAAGCGGAAAAATTATTTCTGGTTTTTCTATATTACATGCCATTGCTTTGGGTGCAGATATGTGTAATAGCGCAAGAGGCTTTATGTTCTCTTTAGGTTGTATTCAGGCTTTACGTTGTCATAATAACGAATGTCCGACTGGAGTTGCCACTCAAAACAAAATGTTGATGAAAGGTTTAGTTGTTACAGACAAATCAGATCGTGTATATCATTTTCATAAAAATACACTTCATTCTGCCAACGAACTTTTGGCAGCAGCAGGAAAAAGCAGTTTTGCCGATGTAGATATCAATATCTTTATGCGTGGTGATGAATTTGCCAATTTATCTGATCAGTATTTTCCAGATAACCTGAAAAACGTAACTCAGTTCTCTTAAATAAAAAAAGCCTCTTAAATAGAGGCTTTTTTCTTTTAAATCTATTTTTAATTACAATTTTGCTGTTTCTTTATTTTGTGTTGCTTCTCCTTCTAGAGCTGCTAATTCTTCCTGACCTACTAATTTTTGAGCCAAAATAGCATTGTTATAAGCTAAGAAATAAACGTCAAACTTTACTCCTTCAGCAATAAGAGAAGATGAAATTTGATCATTTTTAATCATTTCTTTCAATAAATCAGGAAAAGATTCTTCGTAGGCTATTCTGTTTGCATCTGTTTCCTCTAAATTCGTTTCAATTCTAATTTCAATTTTGTTGTCATTTAGAAAAGCTTTCGCTGCTGTACTCGTAATTCCATGTCCTTTTATAGACGATGAATTATTGTAACTACTTACATGTTCCTGAATTTTCTGTTTGGTGTTTTTACAGCTAACTAAAAAAAGTGCAAAAGCCAATGCAAATGCGATTTGGGTAATTTTTTTCATAAATTATTGGTTTTATAGTTATTTTTTAACTCAAACATAACTAATTTATAATATAAAAACAACATTAAACTAAAAAAACCATTACATAATGCTTTGAATACAAATCATTTATATCCAAAAATTGCAAAATTTTGTAAGAATAAAAGAGTAGATTTTACACTTAACTTTTAACTATAAATACAAAAAAGTCTCTTTAAATTAAAACTTAAAGAGACCTTCAATATGTAAGAATTAAACTCGTATCTTTTTAAACTAAATCTGATACTTTATTTCAAAAAATCTTTAAGAGATTCTCCTGTTAGCACTTCCTTATCAAAAACAGTATTGTCATCTGCCAGAAAATAAACATCAAATTGTACACCTTCCTCAATTAGCTGTCTTGGAATTTCGTCTTTTTCAATCATCAATTTGATTAATTTAGGAAAAGAAATAACAGAAGCTGCTTTATTCGTTTCGTTTTGCTCTAAATTGGTTTCAAATCGCAGCTCAATTTTATCATCATTGATATAACCTCTCGCTGTTGTAAGTGTTACATCATCGGCTCTAAAACTTGGTGCAATAGTTTTATTATATGTCACAACATACTCCTGAAGTTTCTGTTTAGTATTTTTACAGCTTGCTAGTAGAAACACCATCATTATTGCAAATGCAATTTGGCTTATTTTCTTGATCATAATTTTTCTATTTTAATTTTTGAAGTCTTAATAATGCCTCAAGATAGTAA
>NZ_DASWYK010000110.1:0-3847 GCF_036405015.1 Flavobacterium sp.
AAAATCATACAGCGAATTTACACGAGGTTTAAATATTTAGTTTTTCAAAAACAAAATTATCGTTTATCGAAAAGAATGAGGTTTTGTTAATCGTATAAATTAAAGCACTGGTACAAAATAAAAGTTCTATAATGAATGACAGGTACTTTTTAAAATATTCTATTTTACATAATATAAATTATAGGTCAAAATAGATCTAACTCAAAAATAGAGTTATTCATATATTTTATTCAAAATGATTTCATTAGGAACTAAATCTGCGCCACCACGTTTTGTAAATTGTAAAACTCCTTCACTTGTCATTAATACAGCACTTGATGATAATCCGTTTTTATCTTTAAGTTTGATTTGCGCTTTATCGCCATGTGGATAAACATGTCCAGAAACATCCAAAACTCCAGAATTTAATTCTTTTTTAGTTTCGCTTGTGATTTCTGCAGTTCCAACAATTGCATAATTAGATTGTGCTATGGTAATCGTAAAAATATATTCCTTTTTACAATCTTTGCAATTCTCGTTGCTCCAGGTTCCTGAGAAACTATTTTGTGAAAATGATTTTAGAGAGATCAAAAATGCTATAAAAAGAAATTTTTTCATCGTAAACGGTTTTATTAAAAATTTGAACCAAATATAAACCAAAAAAGCATCACAATATTGCGATGCTTTTTTTATGGTGAACAAAAATTATAATTTTTTCAAGAAAACTGACTTTCCGTTTAATGAAACATCAATTTGATTTGTTTTTTCATTAAAAGTCGTTCTTAAAGCGTTTCCGTTAAATATGGTAACATCGCCATACACGTGACCAGCTTCAGTTGATACATAATCAAATACCACTTTTTTGTTGCCAGGCTCGATTCCTAATTTATAACTTGAGAATTTTGTTCCTCTTAAATCGAAATCCTGTTGTGTGTCAATGATATTTCCATCGGCGTAAAAATTGGTAACAGATTTACTTAATGTGATGTCTGGATAATATTGGTTTACTTTTTTTAAGAGTTCGTATTGTGCAACACTGGCCTCTTCTTGTTTAGATGTAATAGTTTGAGCGAATGAAATTGATGAGAATAAAACGGCTAATAGTAAAAGGTACTTTTTCATAATTTTTCTAATTTAAAGATTAATAAATAGTTACGCCAAGTAACGCTGGCAAATACTTTAATTTATTGTTATAAACTTCATTAAGTTATACTACAAGGTATGAAATCTTTACCTTTGCAAAAAATTAAAAGCCGTTTTTTAAGAAAATGACAACAAAAAAATATATTAAACTGATCCTTATTTTGGGATCTTTAACCGCCCTTGGTCCTTTTTCAATTGATATGTATCTGCCTGGTTTCTCAGGAATTGCAAAAGATTTAAATACAACTGTAGCAAAAGTTTCTATGAGTTTATCCAGTTATTTCATCGGAATTTCTGCTGGACAATTGCTTTATGGACCTTTATTAGATCGTTTTGGTCGTAAAAAACCTTTATTTATTGGTTTGCTTGTTTACATTTTAGCATCTTTAGGATGTATTTATGTTGCTGATATTGATAGTTTTATATTACTTCGTTTTGTTCAGGCAATTGGAAGTTGTGCCGCAACTGTAGCTTCTGTAGCTATGGTTCGTGATTTATTTCCGGTGAAAGATATACCTAAAGTATTTTCGCTTCTTATGCTTGTTGTTGGGCTTTCGCCAATGCTGGCGCCTACAATTGGTGGTTATGTAACAGAAGATTTAGGTTGGCATGCTGTATTTTTTATCTTAATGTGTATGGGAATCGTAATTTTGGCTGCTTCGCAAATTGGACTTCCAGATACTTATAAACCAGACGCTTCAATTTCATTAAAACCAAAACCGATTATAACGAACTTTATTTCAGTGTTAAAAGAGCCTCAATTTTACACTTATGCTTTTACGGGAGCAATCGCATTTTCGGGATTGTTTTCTTATGTCGCGGCATCTCCTATTGTTTTTATGGATATTTACCACGTTGATGCTAAAACTTATGGTTGGATTTTTGCCTTGATGTCAGTAAGTTTTATTGGTTCAAGTCAATTGAATTCAATGTTGTTGAAGAGATTTTCTAGTGAACAAATGATTTTTGGAGCTTTGATTTCTCAATCCATCATTAGTATTATCTTTTTAGTTTTAGCTTTAAATGATCTTTTAGGATTGTATCAAACTATCGGAATGTTGTTTTTGTTTTTAGCTTGTTTAGGAATTTCAAACCCAAATACTGCTGGTCTTACTCTTGCGCCATTTGCTAAAAATACTGGAAGTGCATCTGCTTTAATGGGCGCAATCCAATTAGGATTAGGCGCTTTGGCTTCGTTTGCAGTTGGTGTTTTTGTTAAAGATTCTGTTGGTCCGATGGTTGCCATTATGACAACTACAACAATTACTGCATTCGTGATTTTAAATATTGGAAAACGATTTATAAAAAATAAAGTGACGATCTCGAATTCTGATGATATTATGATTGGGCACTAAAATTTAATAGAAATTCCAATTTTTTAAAATTCCAAATTCCAAGAAATTAGTAAATAGAAAAAGCCAAAATCTAGTGATTTTGGCTTTTTTATTGGAATTTGGAATTTGCTCTTTAGCTTTGTATCTTTTTATCAGGTCTAATGATCATTCTAAGCGATTGATCTTTTGCAAAATATGCTACCATCCAGTTCCAGAATGTGTTTAATCTGTTTCTGTATGTAATTAATGAAATTAAGTGGATAAATAGCCAAATAATCCAGGCAAAGAATCCTTTAAAATGCCATTTTGGACTTGGTAAATCAACAACGGCTTTTGCTCTTCCGATGATTGCCATCGAACCTTTGTCTTTGTAAGCAAAAGGTTTAA
This sequence comes from Flavobacterium sp., assembly GCF_036405015.1. Taxonomy (GTDB): domain Bacteria; phylum Bacteroidota; class Bacteroidia; order Flavobacteriales; family Flavobacteriaceae; genus Flavobacterium. Next base: position 2,844 of record NZ_DASWYK010000110.1, read on the forward strand.
GAGGTTTGTTCTCAGCCATTGCTTTAAAGTTCTTAGCTAGATTTAATCCTTGTTGAATGGCAACCTGAGCAACTTGTGGATGTCCATCTGGGAATTTTGCATCACCAGAAGTTATGGCAGTATCTCCAATAGCATAAATATTATCAACGGCATTTACCTTGTTATAAGCATCTGTTGCCATACGTCTGCCTCGTCCGTAACTTTCTTTTGGAATTCCTTCAAATATTTTAGCAGAAACTCCGGCAGCCCAAATTAAGTTTTTGGTTTTGATTGTTTCTCCGTTTTCAAAAACTACTGTGTCATCAACGTAATCAACAACTTTGGTGTTTAATTTTACTACAACACCTAATTTGGTTAAAGCTTCTAATGTATCTTTTTGAGAATCTTTGCTCATTGGAGCTAATAAAGCATCGCCTCCGTCAACCAAATAAACATTACTTGCTGATGTATCTAATTCCGGATATTCTTTTAAAAGAATGCTTTTTCGCATTTCTGCAAACATTCCAGAAACCTCCACTCCTGTTGGCCCCCCTCCTGCTACAACAATTGTAAGTAATTTACGTCTTTTACGCATGTCTTTACAAATGGCAGCTTTTTCAAGGTTTTTAAGCAATGTATTACGCATTACGATGGCATCATTTAAGGTTTTCATCGGAATAGCATTTTTCATTACGTTTTCCATGCCAAAATAACTCGTTTCTGCTCCAGTTGCAAAAACAAGGTGGTCATACTCTAAATCTCCGTTACTCAAAGTAATTTTCTTTTCTGCAGGAGAAACAGATAATAACTCGCCTAGTCTAAATTGCAGATTTTTCTTTCCTGCAAAAAACTTTCTAAATGGATAACTAATGCTCGATGGCTCTAAAAAAGCCGTAGCAACTTGATATATAAGTGGTGGGAAAAAGTTATAATTATTTTTGTCTACAAGTGTTACTTGTATTTGAGGCTGATTTACAAGCTCTTTTGCTAGATTTAGTCCCGCAAATCCGCCTCCAATAATGACT
>NZ_DASWYK010000111.1:0-40438 GCF_036405015.1 Flavobacterium sp.
TAAAACTACTTCTTTTCCTGGCGGATTATACGACAGACGTCCTGCAAATGTCGAAGGTTTTGTAAAAGGAAGTACTTCAGGTTTTTATTTTGACACCGCAGAAAGTATCAAAGTTCAAAATTGTACCGTTCAATGGGGAAAAAACAAACCAGAATATTTTAAATATGCGGTAGAAAGTAAAAATGTTGATGTTTTAAAAGTAGTCAATTTAGATGGAGAAGCTGCTTTTCCAAACAAATATGAGGCCGTTAAAAAGTAATTTAAACACATAGAACATTTATATTTATAAAAGTCACGATAAACCTTTGGAGTGTGATACTTTTTCCAACTTTTAAGGTAGATTTTAAAAAGATAATTTGATATATTGCAAGTATATTCTCAATATAAAAACATTACCATGAAAAGAAATGTAATTTCAACACTATTTATAGGAGGGCTGTTATTCAGTAGTATTAATGCAAGTGCTCAAAAAGCGAATTTAGAAGTCGATGCTTCCAAAACGATAACTAAAATTCAGCCAACTATGTTCGGTTTGTTTTTTGAAGACATCAATTTTGCTGCAGATGGCGGACTTTATGCTGAAATGATTAAAAACAGATCTTTTGAATTTGAAAAACCTTTAATGGGATGGGAGCAGCCAAAATCGAGCAGGTCTTCTATGAACAAAGAATCAGGAATGGCATTGCCTGTAAACGTAGCGGCAAGCAATACTAATTTTTGCAGGGTAGAAATAAATAATGCCAAAGGTTATGCCTTGATAAATGAAGGATTTAGAGGAATGGGAGTGAAGAAAGATGCGAAATATAATTTTTCTTTAAAAGCGGCAAATCATGACGGAGCTATCAAAAAAATCATCATTCAATTAATTGATAAAGATCAAAAAGTAATTGGAGAAACGAGTATTGTTCCGAAATCAGATCAATGGACGAATTATACAGCTCAAATTGTAGGTACTCAGACAGAAAAGAAAGCAAAACTTAAATTGACTTTTGAAGGAAATGGAACAATAGATTTAGATATGATTTCGCTATTTCCTGAAGATACTTGGAAAGGAAGAAAAAACGGACTTAGAAAAGATCTTGTACAACTTTTATATGATGTAAAACCAGGTTTCTTGCGTTTTCCAGGAGGTTGTATTGTAGAAGGAAGAACACTTTCAGATCGTTATCAATGGAAAAAATCGGTTGGAAATGTTGAGGATAGAAAAACGATGATGAACCGTTGGAATGTTGAATTCAACCATAAATTAACACCAGATTATTTCCAAAGTTTTGGATTAGGATTTTACGAATATTTCCAGCTTTCAGAAGATATTGGGGCAGAACCGCTTCCAATTTTAAGCTGTGGAATGGCTTGTCAGTACAATACTGGAGAATTGGCTCCAATGAGCGAATTAGATCCTTATGTTCAGGATGCTTTGGATTTGATCGAATTTGCTAATGGTGCTGTTACGACAACTTGGGGAAAAATGCGTTCTGATATGGGGCATCCAAAACCATTTAATTTAAAATTTATCGGTGTTGGAAACGAGCAATGGGGAACAGATTATATTGAAAGATACAAAGTTTTCGAAAAAGCAATTAAAGCAAAATATCCAAACATCATTATCGTATCAGGAAGCGGACCTTCGCCAGACGGAGAGCATTTTGATTATGCTATGGCTGAACTTAAAAAACTGAATGCAGAACTGGTAGACGAACATTATTATAAGAGTCCGCAATGGTTTAGAGAAAATGCAGGTCGTTACGATAATTACGATAGAAAAGGTCCAAAAATATTTGCAGGTGAATATGCTGCGCAAAGTGTTTCTGGAGCGAATCCAAATAACAGAAACAATTGGGAATGTGCTTTTTCTGAAGCGGCTTTTATGACAGGTTTAGAAAGAAATGCAGAAGTTGTTCAATTAACTTCTTATGCGCCTTTAATGGCTCACGAAGATGCATGGCAATGGACACCAGATATGATTTGGTTTAATAACTTAGAATCTTACGGATCAGCGAATTATTATGTTCAGCAATTATTTTCAACTAATAAAGGAACAGATCTTTTAAGTATTACAAAAGATGGTAAAGCTTTAACGGGTCAGAATAATTTGTATGCATCGGCAGTAAAAGATGTAAACAGTAAAGAAATTATCGTAAAGCTGGTTAACACAGCTGCAGAAGCCCAAGAAGTTAATATTGATTTGAAAGGAGCAAAATTAGGCTCAAAAGGAACAATAATAAGATTAGCAAGTGCAAGTACACAAGACGAGAATACATTTGCAGATCCTAAAAAAATCACTCCAAAACAAAGTGAATATAAAGTTACAAAAGGAAAACAAGATTTAAATCTTCCTGCTTATTCAATAACGGTTTTAAAACTGAAAATGAACTAATTAATTGTGAATTATCAATTGTAAATTATTAATTAAAATATCATGCGTCATCATTTTTTTAAAGAGGTTTTTGTACTTGTTTCTATAATAACAGGGTTTTCGGGTTATGCACAAGATTTAAAACTGCAATACAATCAGCCTGCTGTTGAATGGACAGAAGCATTACCGATAGGAAATGGAACACTTGGCGCAATGGTTTTTGGAAGAGTAGATTCTGAATTAATTCAACTTAATGAAGCTACTTTATGGAGTGGTGGACCAGTACAGAAAAACGTAAATCCAGACGCATTTAAGAATCTCGCTTTGATTAGAGAAGCACTTACAAAAGAAGATTTCGAAAAAGCCTATGCTCTGACCAAAAATATGCAAGGACCTTACAGCGAAAGTTTTATGCCGTTGGGTGATCTTATTTTAAATCAGGATTTTGGCGGACAAAAAACAGATTCATATAATAGAAATCTGGATTTACAAACAGGATTAGCGGTAACCAATTTTAAAGTCGGAGGCGTAAATTATAAAAGGGAAATCTTCGCATCAGCGCCTGCACAATGTATTGTGATTAAACTTTCGGCAGATCAATTAAAAAAACTTTCTGTTACAATTGATGCAGCGAGTCTTTTAAAAAATCAGAAATCGATACAAAATCAATCATTGGTTTTGAATGGTAAAGCACCGTCTCATTCAGATCCAAGTTATATTAATTACAACCAGGAACCTGTTGTTTATGAAGATGCTTCAGGATGCAGAGGAATGCGTTTTGAATTGATTATTAAGCCAATTGTAAAAGATGGTGAAGTAACTGCTGACGGAAACAAATTAGTGATTAAAAATGCTTCTGAAATATTACTTTTTGTTTCAGCAGCAACAAGTTTTAACGGATTTGATAAATGTCCAGATAGTGAAGGAAAAGATGAACATAAATTTGCTGAAGCTCCGATTAAAAAAGTTGTTGCTAAGAAATACGATGCTTTATTAAAAGAACACATTACAGATTTTCAAAAGCTCTTCAATAGAGTTTCATTGCAATTAAATGCAAATGAAGCGAAGAAATCTAATCTTGCAACAGATATCAGACTGGAACAATATGCAAAAGGAGAAAAAGACGCTGGACTTGAAGCTTTGTTTTTTCAATTTGGACGTTATTTGTTGATTTCATGTTCACGTACACATAATGCTCCAGCCAATTTACAAGGAATCTGGAACCAGAAACTTCGTGCACCTTGGAGCAGTAACTATACCACAAATATTAATGTACAGATGAATTACTGGCCTGTAGAATCAGGAAATTTGTCTGAGTTGTTTTTTCCATTAGATGAATTCATCAAAAATGTTTCTGTAACAGGGGCCGAAACGGCCAAAAGTTATTATCACGCCAAAGGTTGGGTATTACATCATAATTCAGATATCTGGGCTATGACCAATCCTGTTGGCGATTTTGGAAAAGGAGATCCTATGTGGGCCAATTGGTATATGGGAGCCAACTGGTTAAGCAGACATTTATGGGAACATTACGAATATACTGGTGACAAAGAATATCTTAAAAAAGTATATCCAATTATAAAAGGAGCAGCTGAATTTAGTTTAGACTGGCTTCAAAAAGACAAAAATGGTTATCTGGTAACAATGCCTTCGACTTCGCCTGAGAATAAATATTATTACGATGGGAAAAAACAAGGAACAGTGACAACCGCTTCAACAATGGATATCGGAATCATAAAAGATCTATTTGAAAATACGGTTGCAGCTTCTAAAATTCTAAACATAGATGCTGATTTTAGACAGACTGTAAACAAAGCTGAACAAGAATTATTACCATTTCAAGTTGGAGACAAAGGACAATTGTTAGAATGGTATAAAGATTTTGAAGAAGAAGATCCACACCATAGACATACTTCTCATTTGTACGCTTTACATCCTGCCAATTTAATTTCACCACTTGAAACTCCGGAATTAGCTGCTGCTGCAAAGAAAACACTTGAACTTCGTGGCGATGACGGAACAGGCTGGAGTTTGGCTTGGAAAGTAAACATGTGGGCAAGACTTTTGGATGGAAACCATGCTTACAGATTATTCAAAAATCAATTAAGACTAACTAAAGAAAATAATACAGAATACAATAAACACGGAGGTTGTTATCCGAATCTTTTTGATGCACATCCGCCTTTTCAAATTGATGGAAATTTTGCAGGAACTGCTGGTGTAATCGAAATGTTAATGCAAAGCCAGAACAAAGAAATACATTTGCTTCCTGCGTTGCCAGACGCATGGTCAGATGGTGAAATTAAGGGAATTAATGCCAAAGGTAATTTTACTGTAGATATAAAATGGAGTGCTGGTAAAATGAGCCAGACTAAGATTGTATCAAATAATGGAGGAACTTGTACAGTAAGATCTGCAGCACCATTTGTGGTTGAAAAACTGAACATTCAAAGCAAAAAATCATCTATAGGTTACACAGCAGTATTTGAAAGTAAAAAAGGAACGGCTTATACAATTTCGCCTTCAAAATAGATTTTAGTGTGTTTTTTTTGGGTAAGTTGATAAGTTTTATCTTTTATTTTTATTGTAGAGGATATAAACTATAATTCTTAAAATTCTAATAATTCGTCATCGTTATACACGCTGACGGAAATTTTATTGCGGATTCTTTCATTTTTAAGCCTAAATAAAATTTTAAATCTGATTTTTTTAAAGAAAAAAAACGACCTAAACTTCATTAAATCAAATATTTATAATATATTTAACACACCAAACATGGGAATTGTGTAAAATTTGTGCATAATTTTGCAAGGTCAAAATGAAACACAAAGAATGAAGTAATTTTGACATAGCACCCAAATCTGTTTTTAACTTTTAATTTATAGCCTGCTTATGAGAATATTTTTTGTAGCACTGCTTTTTTCTTTAAGTTCGTTTACAACCTACAACATAACGAACAAAAAGGAAGTTTTAAATGAAATTGAATTTGCAAGACTTACAGAACATGTAAGCGAGATAAAATCTTATATCTCTACAAATCATGGTTATAGCAAAAAAATTGCTTTCCTTGTAGATATGAAGATTAAATCTGGAAAAAACCGTTTTTTTGTTTACGATCTTCAAAATGAAAAAATTATAGATCAAGGACTTGTAGCTCATGGTTCAGGTTCTGAAACGGGTATCAAAGGAGATATTTTACAATTCAGTAATGCTCCAAATTCAAATTGTACTGCACTAGGACGTTATGGTGTAGAGAAAGCTTACAAAGGAGTTTTCGGAAAAGCTTACCGATTAAGCGGTATGGACCAAACCAATAACAATGCGCTAAAAAGAGCTATCGTATTACATTGTTATAAAGAAGTTCCAGACGATGAAAAAGAATATTACATTATCAACAGTCACGGTTGTCCAATGGTAAGTGAAGCATTCTTTAAAAGACTTGACAAAATCATTGAAGGTTCTGATTCAAAAATAATGCTTTCTGTTTATTACTAACAGAAGAATAAAAATAAAAAGAGTTTTATCTCAAAAAAAACAAGGGTCTTTGGCTCTTGTTTTTTTTTTGACCTTATTTAAGATTGTATAGATTCTGTTGTTCTTGGTGTTTTAAATCTTCTGGTACGAAGTTTTATCTTTTTTATCTGAAGGAGGCATTCGTTAATCAGATTTTTTATTTCGTGGTAAGAAATATTATGTACAGAAGTAATAGTGTTTTTTACGCCTTCTACATAGTTTCCTGCTATTTTTAAATCGGTTTCGAGATTTTGTAAAATACGAGTTTCTATATTTTTGTTTTTCTTATAATAATAAATGCAATTATGAAGATCTTCAATTTGTCCGCTAAGATCAGCAATTGCATTTTTTGAGACGGCGCGACTATAATAATATGAAAACTCCAACGGATTATCTTCAATCACTTTATCGAAATCTTCAATAGCTTTGTAATGATAATTTAGTTTTTGAAAACATCTCGCCCTTAATTCATAAACAGTACTGTTAAATCCTGAATTTACGGCATTATCAAGATGATACAAAGCCTCATCAAATTTGCTTGACAGGAAAAGCTGTTTCCCTTTTTCGAGATCAGCGGTTTCCTGTTCGGGATTTTGCTCTGGAAACTTACTTTTAAATTGAATTCCTAAATTGACAAACCATTTCATAACATAAAAATTTAGATGGTCAGGTTGTTCAGATTTATTAATCTGAGTTTAGATGAGGGAGGTTTAAAGATAAATAAAATTTTGAAATACAGGTGTTTATAAAGTGTTTTGTTGAAAAAAATATGGTGTTAAGTTTGGTTATCCCCCGTTTTTCAGGGGTGTTTGATTAGAATAAACTATAAAAATGTTTAGCGAGAAAATAAAAAAAGAGATACATTATTATTTTAAGTATCTCTTTTCTATTTGTTATTATAAATTGTTTTATCTGTTGATATTGGTATTGAGCCAAAGATTTACATCATCGAACATTTGTTTGTTTACTGTATGTCCTTCATTGTACGAATGAAATTCAGGAGTCAGGTTTTTAGTTTTTAGAAATTCTAATGCATCTATGGCATATTGATGATTTAAGACTGCATCTTGTTTTCCGTGAGAAATAAAGATTTTCAGATTTTGAAGACGTTTTTCATCTGCCATTAATGGTTTTATTTCTGGCAATAATCTTCCGCTCATAACAGCGATTCCTTTTACTTTTTCTGGCGCTGTCAAAGCTACGCTATAGCTCATAATGCCACCTTGACTAAATCCCATTAAATAAACTTCATTAGAATCAAAGGCAATTTCTGTCTTCAAGTCATCAATAAATTCAATAAGCATTTTTCGAGCATTTTCGGCTTGTTGCTCATTAATTTGAGGTTTCCCTGTAGAAAAATCAACCTGAAACCAAGCAAAACTATTTGGACCAAAAGTGAGCGGGCCACGAGCTGAAACAACTACAAAGTGATCCGGCAAATCAGGAGCAAACGAAAAAAGATTTTGTTCGTTTCCGCCAACTCCGTGCAATAAAATAAGTAAGGGAGGATTTTCTGTTTTTATTTTTGGCTGTCTAATTAAATAGTGCAGTTTAGTATTTTTTATATCTGAATTCATAAAGTTGAAACTGAAAATTGAAATTAAAATAAGGACTCCACAAGAAATCCAAAGCGTTTTCTTTATACTCATGCTTTGTCTATTTTAACCGACATCATATTTAATGATCCTGCTACAATAGCATCATTAAAGATGGTTGCTTTCTCGTCTTTTTCTCTAAGAGATAAAGTGTATAAAAGAGGCATGTAATGTTCTGGAGTAGGCACAGCGAGCTGAAATTCTTTTCCTTGTTTGTCAAAATGGATTAAAGATTGATAATCGTCCTCCAAAATCATTTTTTTCATTTTTTCATTGGCTATATGAGCCCATTCGTAAGAATAAGAAGGAAGCATCATTTTATCCCAAGCAGCCAAACGTAAATTATGAACCGAGTTTCCACTGCCGACAATAAGAACACCTTTTCGTCTTAATGCTGCTAATTCTTTTCCTAATTCATAATGATAAGAAGCAGGCTTAGTATAATCGATACTCATTTGAATAATCGGAATATCTGCATTTGGATATAAAAATTTTATTACGGTCCAACATCCGTGATCCAGACCCCAATCATCACTTAATCCAACAGAAGTAGAGGTAATTAGTTTTTGTGTTTCTAATGCCAATTCTGGACTACCAGGTGCAGGATATTGAACGTCAAAAAGCGCCTGAGGAAAACCTCCAAAATCGTGAATCGTTTCTGGTTTTTCCATTGCAGTTACAAAAGTTCCCTTCGTTTCCCAGTGTGCAGAAATACAAAGAATAGCTTTTGGCTTCGGAAGTGTTTTTGCAATATTTTGAAAACCTTGTGTAAAATTATTATCAGCCAAAGCATTCATCGGATTTCCGTGTCCGAGAAACAGCACTGGCATTCTTTCGGTTGCGGCAAAAGAATCTGAAACAGTTTTAAGAGAGCTTAACTTCATAGCCGCAGCTCCAATAGGTAAAATTGCCATGGTTTTTAAAAAATCTTTTCTGTCCATTTTATATCGTATTTATTCTTTAAGAATGTCTTTTTTGTAGATACAAAGTTCAGACTAATTACAATAAAGGAGGTAACGATTTTCGGAAGAATGGTTGTGTTTTTAAGAAAGCAGTTTTTGCATTTCGTCTCTAAACTCAGTTGGAGTCATGCCTGCTTTACGTTTAAAGGCATGAGTAAAATACGTCTTTTCATTAAAACCAAGTTCGTAACCTATTTCGGCCACATTTTTATCAGTGGTCATTAAGAGGTTTTTGGCTTCAGTTAATTTTCTTGTTTCTATTATTTCAGAAACACTTTGCTGTAAAATACTTTGGCAGATATTGTTTAAGTTGCGAGACGTCATAAACAGTTTTTCGGCATAGAAATTTACGTCTTTAGATTCCTTATAATGTTCTTCTAATAATCGAAGAAAACTTTTGAAGGTAGAACTTTGAATTTTCTTAGATTCGTCATTATCCAAATTCATTTTACGACGTTCTGATTCTATAATGGTAAACAGGGCGCTCAACAATTGTCTAATTACGGCTAAATCGGGAGCATCTTGAATATATTCATCATAGATCATTTTACAAAGTATATCCAGTTTTTCAAAACACTGATTGCTTTGCATGTTAATATTGGCTTTATCATGAAAAGAGGCGTAAAGGCTAAAAGTAGTTTCGGCTATAAATTCGCTTTTAAAACGTAAAACCCACATGTCGCATTCACCGTCTTTGACAAGAGGTTTGGCACGATGAATTTTTCCCTGCGTTACAAAACTGATAAAAGGCGCATCGATTACTTTAGAATTAAAATCTATAAAATGTTCCAGTTGTCCTTTATTACCAATTATGAGTTCCTCAAAATTATGAGAATGCGGTTCATTTACAGACTGCATTATTTTTTCTGATTCTGATGCTGTGATTCGAAAAACTTTGAAAATTTCTGTCATGTGGTATTCTTTTTCGGGCGGGATATAAAGGTAATTATTTATGACAATTCCGTTATTTAGTTTAAAAGATATTTAGAATCGATTTGGTACTATTTTTTTACTAAATGCAATATTATCAGATGATTATTTTATAGTGATTGTATAAGGTTGTGTAAGTATATTTTTAGTGTATTGGGGTCTAAATTGTATATACTTGAATTTTAGTTATAATTTATTGGTAATTTATAGGTAATTACACAAATTAACCGTGATTTGTTTAAAAACAGGATAATATAGTATTAGCATGTGGTAATATAAGCAATTTTCTTAACTATTAATTAACATAATTTTACAAGTGTTGAAAATACACTAACCAATACTTTAAAATTATGAAACCAAACACTCAAGCTTTTAAAAGTACAGATGGATACTGTTGTAAAGAGAAAATATTCTTTACATTTTTATTTTTGTTTGTTGTTTTTAGTTCATTTTCTCAACAGAAAATCAGCGGTAAAATAACAGATTCAAATAATCTTCCTCTTCCCGGAGTATCCGTTTTAGAAAAAAACACATCCAATGCAGTTGCAAGTGATTTTGACGGAAATTTTGAAATCACGACGAAAGGGAATAATCCAATTTTAGTTTTTTCTTATATAGGTTTAAAGACCCAAGAAATAAAAACAGACGGTAAAAAGGTGCTCAAAGTCGTTCTGGATTCTGATGTAAATGAATTAACAGAAGTAGTTTTAATCGGATACGGTTCGCAAAAGAAAGGAGACGTTACTAGTGCGATTGCTTCTGTAAAATCGGAGGATTTTGTACAAGGAAACGTTCGCGACGCGGCTCAGTTAATTCAGGGTAAAGTGGCTGGACTTACGGTTACGGCGCCTTCTGGAGATCCAACTGCAGGTTCTCAAATTCAATTAAGGGGAATCTCAACTATTTCTGGTGGCAGTGGTCCTTTGATTTTAGTTGATGGTGTTCCAGGGAGTTTAACTACGGTTGCGCCTGAGGATATTGCTTCGATTGATGTTCTAAAAGACGGATCTGCAACGGCAATTTATGGAACACGTGGAACGAATGGAGTTGTTATTATTACAACAAAGAGCGGAAGTTCTAATACTAAGCCAACAATTGAATACAATGGTTATTCTACAGTTTCAACAATTAGCAGGAGAATGAACTTTCTGGATGCAGGTCAGTTAAGGCAAAAAATGGCAGAAGGATATAAATTTATTGGTGCCAACAGTCAGGATTTTGGAGGCGATACAGATTGGCTGGATGAAATTACACGATCTGCCATTACTCAGACTCATAATATCTTGTTTAGAGGTGGAAATGATGTTACTAACGCCAGTGCTTCTATTAACTACAAAGGTGGTGATGGTATTTTCTTAAAATCGGACAACACCAGAATGACAGGAAGAGCCGATATTAGTCATGCGATGTTTGATAAAAAATTAAAAACCAACATTGGTTTTATAACAAGCGAGCAGATTTATAATGCATTAGGAGACGGAGAAAGTTTTAATCCTTACATCTACAGACAAGCTTTAATACGTAACCCGACCGAACCAATTAAAGATCAAAATGGTAAATGGTACGAAAGAGATGTTTATTTCTACGATAACCCTGTTGGTTATATCGAAGAAACACAAGGAGAAAACAGATTTAGAAATACCCGTTTTGATTTTAGTATGAGTTATGATTTTACGGATCATCTTAGAGTAAAAGGGGTTTATACGAGAAAAGGAAATTCATTTATAAAAGGATTTTACCAGACTAAAAATCACGTTTCAACAGTAAAATATGCACAAGACGGATTTGCTTCAAGAAGTGCAGAAGATTACAGAGGAAATTATGGTGAGTTTACTGTAGATTATAAACAATCTTTCGGAAAACATAATGTGACAGGACTTGCAGGTTACAACTACGAAGACAATACAACCGAAGGTTTCTGGGCTACCAATAGACGTTTCCCAACAGATGCTTTTACGTACAATAATATTGGTTCTGGTCAAGGTTTACAGCTTGGAGAAGCAGGAATGGGAAGTTATAAAAATGCCAATACTTTAATTGCATTTTTTGCCCGAGTTACGTACAACTATGATAACAGATATTTATTAATGGCCAGTCTTAGACACGAAGGATCTTCGAGATTTGGAGAGGATAATAAATGGGGAAATTTCCCAGGAGTTTCGGTTGGATGGCGTATGAATAATGAAAATTTCTTAAAAGAAACAAAATGGCTTACCAATCTTAAATTAAGAGCAGGTTTTGGTATTACAGGAATTAATGCTGGTGAAAATTATCAGTCTTTAAGCGGTTTAACATACGGAAGTTATTTCCTAAATGATGGAAAATGGATTAGAGAATTGGTTCCGACAAGAAATGCAAACCCAGATTTAAGATGGGAGAAAAAAGAAGAGCTTAACTTTGGTTTAGATTTCGGATTTTTTGATGAGCGTATTAGCGGTGCTATTGATTATTATAGCAGAACAACCAAAGATGCACTTATGAATTACAGTGTGCCAACGCCTCCATATTTCTACGGTACAATTGCTGCTAATGCTGCCGAAATTAAAAACTCAGGTTTAGAAATCTTGTTGAATGTTACTCCTATAAAAACCAAAGATTTTTCATGGACTGCTAACTTTACTTATTCTACCAATACTAACAAAATGGTATCGTTATCAAATGATAAATTTCAGTTGACAAATAACTTTTTCGATGCAGGATATACAGGAGAACCAATTCAGATTTCAACACACCGTGTTCAGGAAGGACAACCAATTGGTAATTTTTACGGTCTAAAAAGTGTAGATATTACAGATGATGGTATCTGGATTATTGAGAAACCAGACGGAACAAGAATTCCAGCAACAGAAGCAACTACCGAAGACCGTCAAATATTAGGGAATGGTTTACCAAAATCATATTACGGTTTAAACAATACACTTCGCTACAAAAATTGGGATATGAATATGAATTTAAGAGGAGCGACAGGCTATCAGATTTTGAACTTCTCTAGAATGTTTTATGAAAATCCAACCGTGGCATACAACACTTTAGATTCTGCATACGACAAAGTATATGGTAAAGCGGTATTGAGCGATGTACAACGTTATGTGAGTTATTATGTTGAAGATGGGGATTTCTTAAAAATCGATAACGTTACAATCGGTTATACGCTTCCAAAATCGACTTTCAAATTTATTGAGACTTTAAGAATTTATTTTGCTGGAAATAATTTAGCGACTTTCACAGGTTATAAAGGAATTGACCCAGAGGTAAACAGAATCGGATTAGATCCGGGTAACGATGACAGAGATAAATACCCTTCAACAAGATCATTTTCATTAGGACTTAACATCACACTTTAAAAATAAGAGAAATGAAAAATTTAATCAATCAATTATCTTTCCTTAAAAAGAAGATTTTATATTTCGGCTTAATTATTACAGCAAGCGTTTCATTGTTTGGCTGTACAGACTTAGATGAGAAAGTATTTTCAGAAGTAACAGAATCCAATTTTGTGGCTTCAGAATCAGATATTGTGGCGATTATGGCTTCTGCTTACACGCCTATACGATATGTTATGGACTGGCAGGGTTTGTTCGATTTGCAGGAAGAACCAGGAGATGCCTTTGTAACGCCAACAAGACCAAACGGATGGGATGATGCAGGAACCTACAAAAGAATGCATTTTCATGAATGGACCAAAACAGACTGGCAACCAAGAAATACATGGATAACTTGTTTTAACGGAATTAACGCTGCAAACAGAGTTATGCTTCAAATGGAATCTGGAAAATTTCCAATTAGTGCAGAACAAAAAACAGCGATTCTGGCTGAAATGAGAGCTGTAAGAGCGCTTTATTACTCTATTTTGGTCGATACACACGGTAATGTCCCTATTATTCCTAATTATAGCGATAAACTGCCAGTACAAAATACAAGACTTGAAGTATATAATTTTATTGTAAGCGAATTAACAGAAGTTATTCCTGATTTATCTGCCAAAGTAGACAAAAGTACTTACGGACGTATGACACAATGGGCTGCATATCATGTTTTAGCTAGATTGTACTTAAATGCACAGGTTTACTCAGGTACTGCACAATGGCAAAAATGTATCGAAGCTTGTAATAAAATCATAGATAGTGGTTTGTTTAAAAAATCAGATTCATACAAAGCCATTTTTAGTGCAACAAACGAAAGCAATCCAGAAATGGTTTTCGCAATTCCTTACGATCAAATTTATGCTGGCGGATTTAGTGCTCATATGAAAATGTTATTGCCAAGCCACAGAAGAGTATTCGGAATGGAAGCACAGCCTTGGGGAGGATCAAGCTGTAATCCACAGTTTATTGATACTTACAATGCCAAAGACAATCGTTTAAAAGATACTTGGTTAATGGGCAACCAATATAATATTGACGATGGCAGTATTGTGTATGTGCTGACTAAAGCGATGCCAAGTATTTATTTCTGTGAAGAAACAGAAGGTTTTAGATGCGGAAAATATCAAATAGAGCGTGGTGCAAGAGGAAGCCTTAATAACGATTTACCTTTCTTAAGATATACAGATGTTTTGATGATGAAAGCTGAATGTTTATTAAGAACAGGACAAAGCAACGAAGCAGCGCAAATCGTTACAGAAGTAAGAACCAGATCTTTTGATAATCCAGCTGATGCAGTTGTAACAGGAACACAACTTCTGGAAAACTCTGTATTTAAATATGGAACTTTAGCTAAAAACGGAACTATCGATCAACTTGGAGATCAATCTGTAGTGCAATATGGTAGATTCTTAGACGAGTTAGGATGGGAGTTTGCAGCAGAAGCAAGAAGAAGAACAGATTTAATTCGTTTTGGAGTTTATCAAAAGAAAAACTGGTACAATCACGTTCCAAAAGGAGATTATACAATGCTTTTCCCAATTGGTTTAGAAGAATTAAATACAAATAGTAACTTAAAGCAAAATCCAGGATATTAAAAATAGTTAGTAGTTGAAGTAAGTTTTTACAAGTTTTGGTTAGCTTGTAATTGTAAGTTGAGTGAAAAGCTGTTCTTTTAAAGAATGGCTTTTCATTTTTTAAGTTATTTTCACGCAGATTAAATAGATTTAAGTTGATTTGAAAAGATTTTTTAATCTCGCAAAGACGCAAAATCGCAAAGTTTTTTATTGCATTGCCTTCAGCTTTAGCTTGAGGGAAGATGAAGTCAACTTTAAGGGCTTTAGCCAAAATTTAAATTCGGCTAAAGCCCTATTTTTTTGAGTAATTTATTCCTCCAGCTAAACCTGAAGGCAATTCATAACTTGTAATTTTTATCTTTTAGAAATTAAAAAATCTTTTAAAATCTGCAAAATCTGCGTGAAATAAAAATCTTCTGTATGAAGAAAAAAAAAGCAATAAATTAAAACTGTGCACGATAATGTGATGGAGAAATTCCTTTCAACTCCTTAAACTTCCTGTTGAAATTAGCAATATCCTGAAATCCGCAAAGTTCAGAAATAGAGGCAATCGAAAGATCTTTTTTATGATGTAGTAATTTACAAGCATTTTCAATTCTGATTTCAATCAAAAACTGAAAAAAAGTTTTGTTGGTACGTTTTTTAAAATAGCGGCAAAATGCATTTTTACTCATATTTGCTTTTTCTGCCACTTCTTCCAGAGTAATATTTTGATGGTAAAATTCAATTGCATATTCAAAAACGGCACTCATTCTTCGACCTTCATCATCGGTATATTTCTTTTTATAAACGAAGGAAGAAAGAGGAGTTTTTTCAGAAGAAATAATAATATTTATAATTTTTAAGAAAGAAGCAATTCGCTGTATTCTGTTTTGTTTTTTGAGTTTGATAAAATGGTGAATAATCTTTTTTTGGTTCGATAAGATTTTCATTCCATATTCAGAATCCTTAAAAAAATCTTCGACGCTACTCATGTCATTAAGGCTGAAAAAATCTTGTCCAAAAGACGTTTTAGTAAAAAACAAAGTCAGCATAACAGATTCTGGACTAGCTTCGACATTGCTTCTAAAAACATGAGGCACATTTTCACCAATTACTAAGATATCACCTTCTTTATAATCGTTTATTGAATCTCCAACAAGCAGAGATCCAGCACCTTTTAGAATATAACTAATCTGAATTTCTTCATGCTGATGTAATTGATCATAGAAAATCTGCTCAATATCTTCTTGATAAATCAAAGCTTCGCGCTCTGTTTTCGGTATTTTAAATGGTAAGATTTTCACCTTCTTGTTTTTTGTTTTTGTAAATATTATCAAAAAAAAGAAATTACACAATAGATGTGGTAATATAGTCCTGATATAGGCTAATAATAACAAAGACGGCTCTTTAGATAAGTTTTATTTTTGATAAAAATTATGATATGAAGATAAACTGGGAAGGCGTAATGCCGGCTGTAACTACCAAGTTTACAGCAGATGGTCAACTAGACCTCGTAATGTTCGAAAAAAATATTAAAGCGCAAATGGACGCTGGAGTTAATGGAATTATCCTTGGCGGAACACTTGGAGAAGCAAGTACATTAACCAAAGAAGAAAAAGAGGTTTTGATCAATGCAACCTTAAAATTTGCTGACGGAAAAATTCCAGTTATCGTAAATATTGCCGAGCAGACAACCAGCGAAGCAATTACTTTGGCAAAACGTGCAGAAGAGCTAGGCGTAAACGGATTAATGCTTTTGCCTCCAATGCGTTACAAAGCAACCGATTACGAAACTGTTGTTTATTTTAAGGAAATTGCAAAAAGTACCTCTTTACCCATTATGATCTACAATAATCCAGTAGATTATAAAATTGAAGTAACGCTGGATATGTTTGAAGAACTTTTAAAATTAGACAACATTCAGGCAGTAAAAGAATCAACTCGTGATATAACAAATGTAATTAGAATTAGAAATCGTTTTGGCGACCGATTAAAAGTTTTATGCGGAGTAGATACTTTGGCGCTTGAAAGTTTAGCAACTGGAGCAGACGGATGGGTTGCTGGTCTAGTAGTAGCATATCCTGCCGAAACTGTAGCCATTTACAAATTGGTAAAAGCGGGAAGAATAAGCGAAGCTGTCGAAATCTACAAATGGTTTATGCCATTGTTAGAATTGGATATTTCTCCTCAATTGGTACAAAATATCAAATTGGCAGAAGTAGCAACTGGTCTTGGAACAGAAAATGTTAGAGCGCCAAGATTACCATTGCAAGGAGCTGAAAGAGAACGTGTTTTGAATATCATTTCTACTGCTATGAAAAACAGACCTACTTTACCAGATTATAAAAATATTTAATCAAAATAAAAGAAGGAAGCGATGACTACAGGAAAAAATTATATTGGAGACGTGCTTTCCGCAAAAGGTAAAACTACATACAAAACGATCAATCCCGAATTAAATTTGGAGAATGAAACCGTTTTTTATGAAGCTTCCAATGATGAAATTGCTCAAGCTGTGTTATTAGCCGAAGAAGCTTTTAAAACATACGGAACAATTGAAGACACAAAAAAAGCCGATTTTTTAGACGCAATTGCAGAAGAAATTGAAGCACTTGGTGATGAGTTGTTAAATACTTATATGCAAGAATCTGCTCTTCCTGCGGGAAGAGCAAATGGAGAGCGGGCAAGAACCACAGGTCAATTAAGAGCTTTTGCGACAATGCTTCGCGAAGGTTCTTGGGTCGAAGCGATTATCAATAAAACCGAAGGAAAACCAGACATTCGAAGAGTGCAAATTCCGATGGGACCTGTTGTTGTGTTTGGAGCTAGTAATTTTCCGCTTGCTTTTTCTACTGCGGGTGGAGATACGGCAAGTGCTTTGGCTGCAGGTTGTCCAGTAATTGTAAAATCGCATCCGCTTCATGCAGGAACTGGAGAATTAGTAGCTTCGGCTATTATAAAAGCAGCTCAAAGAACCGGAATACCAAATGGTGTTTTTTCTAATTTAAACAGCAGTGGTATTGAGGTTGGAAAAGCTTTGGTAGAACATCCTTCCGTAAAAGCAGTTGGTTTTACAGGAAGCATCAAAGGTGGAACTGCACTTTGTAAGATTGCAGCGAGTAGAGAAACTCCGATTCCAGTTTATGCAGAAATGGGAAGTATTAATCCTGTATTGGCTTTACCATCTGCTTTGAAGCAAGATGCTGAAAAATGGGCTAAAAATTATGCTGCCTCAATCGTTGCTGGAACAGGTCAGTTTTGTACAAATCCAGGGCTTATTTTAGGAATAAATAGTTCGGAATTAGAAAATTTTATTGCTATTTTAGCTTTAGAGGTCGACAAAATAGAGCCAGCATGCATGCTTCATCCCGCTATTAAAAGTCAATATGAAAGTTTGAAATCAGAAGTTCTTGGACAAGAGGGATATACACAACAAACCAATTTAGATAAAGAGTTAAAACCAAATTATGCTCTACAAAATGTAATCACGGTTGATGGTGATACTTTCTTAAAAAATAAAACATTTCACAAAGAAGTTTTCGGACCTTTTTCTGTAGTTGTAAAATGCGATGACATTGAACAGCTCAATACTATCATTCAGGATTTGGAAGGACAATTGACAGGAACTGTTTTAAATGCTGATTTAAACGAATGGGAAGATTTTGCAGCAGTAATTCAAAACCTTAAAAATAAAGTCGGACGATTAATTTTTAATAACGTTCCGACAGGAGTTGAAGTATGTTCTGGGATGACACACGGCGGACCGTTTCCTGCCAGTTCAGACAGTAAATTTACTTCGGTAGGATTAACAGCTGTAAAAAGATGGGTGCGCCCTGTAACGTATCAAGATTGGCCAGATCAATTGCTGCCAAGTGCGTTGCAAGATAAAAATCCGTTAGGAATTAATAGAATAGTAAACGATGTATTAACCCAGAATCCTATTTGATATATGCCTAGAAAAACATTTTTTTGCGTCGATGCGCATACTTGCGGAAACCCTGTAAGAGTAGTTGCGGGTGGTGGTCCAAATTTGGTTGGAAACAACATGAGCGAAAAACGCCAGCACTTTCTAAAAGAATTCGACTGGATCCGCAAAGGACTGATGTTTGAACCAAGAGGTCATGACATGATGAGCGGTAGTATTTTATATCCGCCAAGTAATTCGGAGAATGATTTCGGAATTTTATTCATCGAAACTTCAGGTTGTCTGCCAATGTGCGGCCACGGAACCATCGGAACCATAACAATTGCGATTGAAGAAGGTTTGGTTGTGCCAAAAGTTCCTGGAAAGATTAAAATGGAAGCGCCAGCAGGTTTGGTTCAGATTGAATACCAGCAAACTGGAAAAAAAGTAGATTGGGTACGTTTGACAAATGTGAAATCGTATTTAGCTGCAGAAGGACTTACAATTGATTGTCCAGAATTAGGCGAAATTGTTTTTGATGTAGCTTACGGAGGAAATTATTACGCTATTGTCGATCCGCAAAAGAATTTTTCTGGAATACAGGATTTTACAGCAGGAAAAATTGTGCAATACAGTCAAGAAGTACGCAAGCGCATTAATGAAAAATATCCAAATCTTTTCATTCATCCAGAAAACGATACCATTCGTGATGTAAGTCATATGTTATGGACAGGAGATCCTCTTGACCCAACTTCTTCAGGACGAAATGCTGTTTTTTATGGAGATAAAGCCATAGATCGTTCGCCATGCGGTACAGGAACTTCGGCCAGAATTGCACAGCTTCACGCCAAAGGAAAATTAAAAAAAGGAGAAGAATACATCCATGAAAGCTTTATCGGAAGCAAGTTTATTGGTAAAGTAGAAGAAGAAACTTCTATTGGAGATATTAAAGCCATAGTGCCAAGTATTCAAGGCTGGGCAAAAGTTTACGGTTACAACAACATCATTATTGATGAAGATGATGATCCGTATGCTTTTGGTTTTCAAGTGATTTAGAAAAAATGATAATATAAAAAATTCATTGGTTTACAGAATATTTCTCTTGCCAATGAATTTTTAAATTTTAGGTATAAATGAAAAAAGTAAGTATTATTGGCGGGGGAATAATTGGCTTATGCTCAGCCTATTATTTAGCCAAAGAAGGTTATGAAGTTGTTGTTTTTGATAAATCGGATATGAATGACGGTTGCTCTTACGGAAATGCAGGAATGATCGTTCCTTCGCACATTATTCCGCTAGCACAGCCAGGTATGATTGCACAAGGTGTAAAATGGATGTTTGATAGTCATAGTCCGTTTTATGTAAAGCCAAGATTGAATATGGATTTAATGAAATGGGGTTTGCAGTTTTACAAACACGCCAATTTAAAACATGTCGAAAAAGCAATGCCCGCTCTTTGCGATTTATCTCTTCTTAGCAAAGAATTATATAAAGATCTTGCCAAAGAAAGCAATTCTTTTTTCTATGAAGAAAAAGGACTTTTGATGCTTTATAAAACAGAAAAAACAGGAGACGAAATTCAGCATGAAGGAATACTAGCAGAAAAATTAGGTTTGCAAGTAGATTTTTTATCCAAACAAGAAGTTTCAAATTTAGAGAAAGGAACTGTAACAGATGTAATTGGCGGTGTTCATTACAAAAGTGATGCTCACATTTATCCGCAAAAATTCATGCAGTTTATAAAAGATGAATTAAAAACATTGAATGTCGAAATTCATACGAATACAACCGTAACCGATTTTGTTTTAAAAAACAATTCAGTTTCAGAAATTATAACAGACAAAGGCACTTTTACAACAGATGAGGTTGTTTTAGCAACAGGATCATGGAGTCCGCATATTGCAAAAAAACTCAATGTCAATATTTCGATTCTACCGGGAAAAGGATATAGTTTTACTTTAAAAGATAAAAATCATAAACCTTCTATTCCAAGTATTTTATGCGAAGGGAAAGTAGCGGTAACACCTATGAATAATGACATTCGTTTTGGAGGAACAATGGAAATTACGCATACAAATGATACCAAAATCAATCAGAACAGATTACAAGGAATTGTAAATTCAATTAATGACTTTTATCCAGAATTAAAAATCGAAATGCCAAAAGAAGAAGATACTTGGTTCGGATTCAGACCGTGTACGCCTTCTGGAATGCCGATAATTACAAGAGATAAAAAACTTAAAAATTTGACTTTGGTTACTGGACACGCCATGATGGGATTAAGTCTTGCACCTGCAACAGGAAAAATTGTATCCGAAATCATTGCAGAAAAACCAACTTCTGTTGCAACCGAAATGTTTCAACTTTAATAAAACCAGTTTCATTTTGTAAAAAAGATGAAGCTTTTTTGTTGCCACGAATTACTTGAATTAATTTTTCTAAAATAGTTTTTCCGTGGCAGCGAGACGAAGTATTTATAGAAAATACGATGTGTGTAGAGAAAAGCTTCGTAGGAGTGAAACTTTTGCGTCGAGAATATATCGCTCCGCTGGAGCTTTAATAAATTGGAATAAATTTTATCTATAAATATTAAGCTTCTCTGAAGCTTTCAAAATAGAAGGCTAATAATTACAAATTATTAATGAAAACGAATTTTTTTGCCACGATTTACTCTAATTTACATGAATTAGTTTTTCTAAAATAGTTTGTCCGCCTCAGCGAGGCGAAATATTTATAGAAAATAAGATGAATGTACAGAAAGAGCTCCAAAGGAGCGAAATATTAAACTATTCGAAACACAATCAACATTATGAATTAAAATGAAAGATTGATTTTAACCAAAACTCTAAATCCTAACCAAATTTAGAGCGATGCATTACAAAACAAAAAACAACCAAAAAACAACCAAAAAATGGAAAACCAAAACCAGGACGAATTCAAAAAAGAACTCGGACTTCTAGACGGCACTATGCTTGTCGTAGGTTCGATGATAGGATCGGGAATATTTATTGTAAGCGCCGATATTGCCCGGCAGGTTGGTTCTACAGCTTGGCTTATTTTAATATGGCTGCTTTCTGGAATTATCACAATGATTGCTGCTGTAAGTTATGGCGAACTCAGCGCCATGTTTCCTAATGCTGGCGGACAATATGTTTATTTAAAAGAAGCTTATAATAAATTAATTGCCTTTTTATACGGATGGAGTTTTTTTGCTGTCATTCAAACCGGAACTATTGCTGCGGTTGGAGTGGCATTTTCTAAGTTTACAGCATATCTCATTCCAGCCGTTAGTGACGAAAATATTCTATACGAAATAGGAAGTTTTAAACTCAATGTAGCGCAAATTGTTTCTATTGTAACCGTTATATTTTTAACCTATTTAAATACTCGTGGCGTTAAAAACAGTAAAATGCTGCAAACTATTTTAACGATTATAAAAATCCTTTCAATCTCTGGATTGATTCTTTTTGGATTTACGCTTGCTGCCAAAGCTTCTGTGTGGAATGCCAATTGGACCGATGCTTGGACTCCTCACGCGTTTGACAAAGAAACAGGTTCTTGGATGCCAATTGGAACTACCGCTTTACTCTCAGGAATTTCTGCAGCAATGGTAGGAACTTTATTTTCCAGTGATTCTTGGACTGGAGTGACTTTTATCGCAGGAGAAATTAAAAACCCAAAACGAAATGTCGGATTAAGTATGTTTCTAGGCACTTTAATCGTAACGGTAATTTATGTTTTGACCAATTTGATGTACGTTGCTGTAATTCCGTTAAGCGAAATTGCGGGTGCAAAATCGGATAGAGTAGCAGTTGTAGCATCTCAATATATTTTCGGAAATATTGGAACGTTGATTATCGCGATTATGATCATGATCTCGACATTTGCCTGCAATAACGGATTAATTATGGCGGGTGCCAGAGTGTATTACACGATGGCAAATGATGGTTTATTCTTCAAGAAAGCCGCACAATTAAACAAAGCAAGTGTTCCTGCTTGGGCGCTTTGGGCGCAATGTATTTGGGCTTCTGTATTATGTTTTACAGGTAAATATGGTGATTTATTGGACTACGTAATTATCATTGTTTTAATATTTTATATTCTTACCATTTACGGAATCATTCGCCTTCGCAAAAAAATGCCCGATGCAGTTCGTCCTTACAAAGCTATCGGATATCCATTTTTGCCCTTGGTTTATATTTTAATCGCCTCTGCAGTTTGTGTTTCTTTGTTATTTGTGAAATTTTCAACTTGCGGATGGGGCGTTTTGATTATGTTAATCGGAATTCCGATTTATTATGTAATTAAAGAAAAAGAATAAATTGATTTATAAGAACCTAACAGGTTTTAAAAACCTGTTAGGTATTTATTTATTCCTATTTTTATTTTTTAGTAATAAGTTTTTAAAATAGTATCGAACCCTAACAGGTTTCAAAAACGTGTTAGGATTGCTATAAAAGGCTAAGAAAAACGTAATGCTAAAGGCTATTTCGCATTTAATAACCGATATTCTCCGCAAATCAATTTCCATGGGTAATATAATATTAGTATCTGTTAATATTAACCCATAACTCTCAAAAAATATTATATATTTTTATTGATATGAAAATTATGGGAACAACTAGCAAAAAAATAAGTGTAATTTTAACACTTTCGTGGTGTTTGATTAGTCAAGCTCAAGGAACATTGAAAGATTATAAAAGAGCAAATGCTGTAGATTCTTTGTTTAAGAATAAAATCAGCAATACTCCAAAAGAATTTCATTGGGTTGGAAATGAGTATGTATGGTATAGTAACAACATTTTAAAAGGAAAAGAATTTCTTTTAGTGGATGCCAAACAGCAAAAACAATCACAAGCCTTTGACCATAATCGACTGGCACAGTCTTTAGCTAAAGTTTTAGGAAAAGAAGTAAATGCAAAAGACTTACCAATAGAAAATTTAGAGTTTGATAAAAATCTGTCAAAATTGACTTTTACTTCAGATGCTTTTAAGTTTTCTTATAATTTAAATACAAACGAATTAACGAAAACTGGAGATTACATAAAACCACCAAAAAAAGATCGTTATTGGGGTGGTAATTTTGATGAATTAGGAAATAAACCTGTAGGTTCGCCAGATTCATTGCATGTTGCTTTTATTAAAAATTACAATTTATACATAAAAGACAAAAAGACCAATACAGAAACGCAGTTGAGTTATGATGGTTCAAAAGGATTTTATTATTCTTCTTATTTACAATGGTCGCCAAACAGCAAAGAAATTATGGCATATAAAGTCAGACCAGGCGAAGAACATAAAATTTATTTTGTAGAATCTAGTCCGTCAGATCAATTTCAGCCAAAATTACAAACGCGTGATTATTTAAAACCAGGAGATCAACTGCCATTTAAAAGTCCGCAATTGTTTGTAATAGCTTCAAAAAAGCATATTCAAATTGCCACCGATTTATTTCAACAACAATATGATGTATCTGGATTTGAGTGGAAAGATGATAATAGTGCTTTAACTTTTGAATACAATCAAAGAGGGCATCAGGTTTATCGCGTTTTGGAAGTAAATGCTACAACTGGAAAAGTAAAAACTATTATAGAAGAAACAAGTCCAACTTTTGTGGAATATAGTGGAAAAAGATACCGTTATGACATTAAAAAAAGTAATGAAATTATCTGGGCTTCAGAAAGAGACGGATGGAATCATTTGTACTTGTATGATGCGCTTACAGGAAAAGTCAAAAATCAGATTACAAAAGGAAATTGGCCTATTCGCGAAGTCCTAAAAATAGATGAAGAAAAAAAACAAATCTATTTTACAGCCAGCGGATTAGATAATGATCAAGATCCTTATTTATTGCATTTCTGCCGAATTGATTTCAACGGAAAAAACTTTACCAGATTAACGACAGAAAATGGAAATCATAAAGTGACTTTTTCGCCAGATTGCAAATATTATGTCGATCAATATTCACGAGTAGATGTTGCACCCATTACGGTTTTAAAAAGCATCGAAACACAAAAAATAATTGTTGAAATGCAAAAAGCAGATATTTCGGCATTACAAAAAACAGGTTGGACAGCACCAGAAGTTTTTACCGCAAAAGGAAGAGATGGCAAAACAGACATTTGGGGTGTAATTGTGCGTCCAACCAATTTTGATCCGAATCGCAAATATCCAATTATCGAATATATTTATGCAGGACCGCAGGATTCGTTTGTTCCAAAGAATTTTCAACCGTATTATTGGGCAATGACTTCTCTGGCAGAACTCGGATTTATCGTAGTTCAAATTGACGGAATGGGAACTTCAAATCGCTCAAAAGCGTTTCACGATGTATGCTGGAAGAATTTAAAAGACGGTGGTTTCCCAGATAGAAAACTTTGGATGAAAGCCGCTTCCGCAAAATATCCCTACATGAATATAGATAAAGTCGGCATTCATGGAACATCGGCAGGAGGACAAAATGCTGGAGCAGCGCTGGTTTTCAACTCCGATTTTTATGATGTTGCTGTAGCATCTTGCGGTTGTCACGATAACAGAATGGATAAAATGTGGTGGAATGAACAATGGATGGGATATCCGATTGGACCAGAATACGAAGCTTGTTCCAACACCGCAAACGCAGCGCAGTTAAAAGGAAATCTAATGTTGATTTTAGGAGAATTAGACGATAATGTAGATCCTGCTTCGACCATGCAGTTTGCCAATGCATTAATTAAAGCCAATAAAAACTTCGAGTTAGTTACGGTTCCCGGAATGGGACATTCTGCAGGAGGAGATTTTGGAGAACGCAAACGCAGAGATTATTTTGTACAGCATTTATTAGGCGTTATTCCGCCAAGCTGGGAAGAAATTTATAATTAGAGTTTCTGAAAAGATAGAATAAAATAAAGGTTTTGTAAATCAGAAGAAAAAGAATTAAAGATGAAGAAGTTTCAATTTTTTGTTTGTGCTGTACTAAGTTTTTGGACATTATCAACCACAACTTTACAGGCTCAAAACGGCGATCAGATTTTAGATGGAATTGGCGAAACAGGTTTAATTGCACGTTATGTTTTTAACGGAGATGCAAAAGACTGGTCGCGAAATAATTTGCATGGTAAAATTGAAGAAAACAAAGCCAAATTTGTAAATGATGAATTTTTCGGAAAAGTGCTTTCGCTTCCTGCTGACAGTAAAGCTTTTGTTTCTATTCCTGGTGACGGATTGATAGGAGAAGAGTCATTAAGTATTTCAGGATGGATTTTCTTAAGAACAGCTCAAAAAGGACAAACTGTTTTTGATTTTGGAAAAAGTACCAATTCTCATTTGTTTTTTGCACCAACAGGAACAGAAAATGAAACAGGAGCGCAGACTCAGGTTATAACAGAGAAAGGAGCGAAACATAAAACACAATCACCAGCGCTTGAAGCTGGAAAATGGAATCATGTGGCTGTGGTTATCAATATTCCTTCTAAATCTATCAGCACTTTCGTGAATGGTAAACTGGCAGCTGAAACCAAAAATGCCGATTTAGATTTATCAAAACTATTCGATTACAATACCGCATCAAAAAATAAACTTTACATTGGGAAATCTCTCGGCAATGAAAATAGTTATCTAAATGCCAAATTGCACGATTTCAGAATTTATCGCGTAGCATTGACTGATAAACAAATTACCAGAATATTTAATAATGCCTTTAGAGAAGGTGAAGAAGAAGAATCGGGAGAAGAAAAAACAACCGATTTACCAAAATTCGCCAGCACAACGCCGCAACTTTACAATCAGTTTTTGACAAATGTTTCAGATGTTAAAGTTCAAACTGTTGCTGGAACTCTTCCAAGATTACCAAGTTATGTAAAAGGAGTTTATCGTGATGGAATCCAAGGACCAGAAGTACGTGTAATTTGGCCTTCGCCGAAAGACAATAGTCAGGCACTTAAAAGCGGACAATATACTGTAATTGGAACAGTTTCGGGAACAGATCTTAAACCTAAAGCGGTTGTAACAGTTATAGATAGAAAAGCTACAGCTTCGCCAAAACGTAAATTAGAATCCTTTAAATTAGAAGAAGTTTCATTGAATGCAGATGCAGACGGACATCAAACCAAATTCATTGAGAATCGTGATAAATTCATTTCAACATTGGCCACAACAGATCCAGATTCTTTCTTGTATATGTTTCGTAATGCTTTTGGACAAACACAGCCAAAAGAAGCAGAACCGCTTGGGGTTTGGGATACGCAGGAAACCAAATTACGTGGACATGCGACTGGACATTATTTAACGGCAATTGCTCAGGCTTATGCAAGTACAGGTTATGATAAAACACTTCAAGCTAATTTTGCTAATAAAATGAATTACATGGTTGATACTTTGTATCAATTAGCACAACTTTCTGGAAAACCAAGAACGGCTGGAGGAAAATTTGTTGCAGATCCAACTGCTGTTCCGTTTGGTCCAGGAAAAACAGCTTTTGATTCGGATTTAAGTCCAGAAGGAATTCGCACCGATTATGAAAATTGGGGAACAGGATTTATTAGTGCTTATCCACCAGATCAATTTATTATGCTGGAAAATGGAGCGACTTATGGTGGACAAAAAACTCAAATTTGGGCGCCTTATTATACACTTCATAAAATTCTTGCCGGATTAATGGATATTTACGAGGTAAGTGGCAATGAAAAAGCATTGCAGACCGCAAAAGGAATGGGAGACTGGGTTTATGCTCGTATGAAAAAACTTCCGACAGAAACTTTAATTAGTATGTGGAACCGATACATTGCGGGTGAATTTGGCGGAATGAACGAAGCAATGGCAAGATTATACAGAATCACAAAAGATCCTCATTATCTTGAAGTAGCTCAGTTATTTGATAATATTAAGGTGTTTTACGGAGACGCTGAGCACTCGCACGGATTAGCTAAAAACGTAGATACTTTTAGAGGATTACATGCGAACCAGCACATTCCACAAATTATGGGAGCGCTTGAGATGTATCGTGATTCCAATACTCCAGATTATTTTAATATCGCCGATAATTTCTGGTACAAAACCGTAAACGATTATATGTACACGATTGGTGGTGTTGCAGGAGCAAGAAATCCTGCAAATGCGGAATGTTTTATCAGTCAGCCCGCAACAATTTATGAAAATGGTTTTTCATCTGGCGGACAAAACGAAACTTGTGCAACTTATAACATGCTTAAATTAACGGGAGATTTATTCCTGTACGAACAACGCGGCGAGTTAATGGATTATTATGAAAGAGGATTATACAATCACATTCTTTCTTCTGTGGCAGAAAATAGTCCAGCGAATACGTATCACGTTCCGTTACGACCAGGATCGGTTAAACAGTTTGGAAATGCTCACATGAATGGTTTCACGTGCTGTAATGGAACAGCTATAGAAAGCAATACGAAATTTCAAAATTCGATTTATTTTAAAAGTGCAGATAACAATGCCTTATACGTTAATCTGTATGTGCCATCAACTTTAAAATGGACAGAAAAGAACATTACAATCGAACAGACAACCGATTTTCCAAAACAAGATTTCACAAAATTGACTATTAAAGGAAATGGAAATTTTGATCTAAAAGTTCGCGTACCACATTGGGTAACCAAAGGATTTTTCGTTAAGATAAATGGAAAAGAAGAAAAGGTAAAAGCAACACCAGGAAGTTATTTGTCTTTAAACAAAAAATGGAAAAATGGCGATACAATTGAGTTAAGAATGCCGTTTGAATTTCACCTAGAACCCGTAATGGATCAGCAGAATATTGCGAGTTTGTTTTATGGACCAATATTATTAGCAGCGCAAGAAAAAGAACCAAGAAAAGACTGGCGTAAAGTAACTTTTGATGCAAAAGACATTAGCAAAACAATAAATGGAGATCCTAAAAAATTAGAGTTTACCATAGACGGAGTTTCATACAAACCATTTTATGATACTTATGGTCGCCACTCTGTTTATTTGGACGTTACCTTAAAATAGTTGATAAATATTGCCACAAATTGCATGGGTTTTAGAAAATTGAATTAGTGTGAATTTGTGCAATTCGTGGCAAAAAATAATAGATGAAAGTTCGCCACAGATTAAAAGATTAAAAATGATTTCTTTTCACGCAGATATTACAGATTTAAACAGATTTAGTTATATATGATAAAAAGAAATTAGCGAAAATTTGTGCAATTTGTGGTAAAAAAAAATCTTTAAAATCTATTTAAACTGTGGTAAAAAAAGGTAAAATTTTGCCACAGATTAAAAGATTAAAAATGATTTCTTTTCACGCAGATCTTACAGATTTAAGAAGATTTAGTTATATATGATAAAAAGAAAGTATCGAAAATTTGTTCAATTAGTGGCAAAAAAAATCTTTAAAATCCATTTAATCTGTGGCAAAAAAAGGCAAAAGTTTGCCATAGATTAATAGATTAAAAATGATTTCTTTTCACGGAGATACCAAAAGATTTAAGCAAATTTAGTTATATATGATAAAAATAAATTAGTGAAAATTAGTGCAATTAGTGGCAAAATAAAAATCTTTAAAATCCATTTAATCTGTGGCAAAAAAATAAGTAACGAAAGCCAAAACATTTAGCATCATCAAACCATGAAAAAATCAATTCTAAGTTTTATTATATTTTTATTTATGATCACGCCTTCTTTTTCAAGCGAACTAATAGATGTCGTCAATACATTTCAGGCAGATAAAACAGCACTGCAAAACTTCTATTCCAATAAAGAATCAGAAGAATATTATGTGCGTTTTTCCAAGTTTTATTCCGATTGGACAAAAACAGTAAAAAACATCGATTTTAAAAACTTATCCAAAGACGGAAAAGTAGATTATTTATTATTGAAAAATCTAATCAGTAAAGAAGATTATTTTTTACAAATCGATTATAAAGCTTATAAAGAAATCGCTTCAGTATTGGATTTTTCATCAGAAATAAACGTATTTATTCAAGAAAGAAGAAGAGGAAAACGACCAGTTTCCAGTCAGTTAGCCAAAACATTTGATGACGCTACAATAAGTATTGAAAAAAAAATAGAACAGCTTAAAAACAAACCTTTTAAAGATTGGTTTGCAGCCGAAAAAGCCTCAAAATCAGTTGCTTTTTTTGGAAGATCATTAAAAGAAGCCTATGGATTTTATTACAGCTACGATCCCGATTTTACATGGTGGATGGAAAAACCGTATAGAACTTTATCAGAGAAATTAAAAACGTATGAAGATTTTTTAAAAACAAATTATGCGCAAACAAGCATAAAAGATGACGGGAGCGGAATTATAGGAAAACCAATTGGAAGAGATGCCATCATCAAAAGTTTGTCTTACGAATACATTCCCTATTCTCCTGAGGAATTAATTACAGCAGCACAAAAACAATTTGAATGGTGTAAAAACGAAATGATCAAAGCTTCAACTGAACTTGGTTACGGCAAAGATTGGAAAAAAGCATTAGAACACGTAAAAGATACTTATGTTCCAGCAGGCGAACAACCGCAAGCTATTACAGATTTATACAATCAATCGGTTAAATTTATTGAAGACCGTGATTTAATTACGTTGCCCGATTTGACCAAAGAAACTTGGCAGATGATTATGATGACACCAGAACGTCAGAAGATCAATCCATTTTTTACTGGAGGTTGGGAAATCAGTATTTCTTATCCAACAGAAGACATGGATCAGAAAGATAAACTGATGAGCATGCGAGGTAATAATCCGAATTTTTCTTTTGCGACAGTACAGCACGAATTATTGCCAGGACATAATCTACAGTTTTTCATGAACAGCCGTCACAAATCGTATCGTCAGCCTTTTGATACCCCTTTTTGGATGGAAGGCTGGGCATTGTATTGGGAAATTATTCTTTGGAACAAACAATTTCCGCAGACACCAGAACAAAAATTTGGCATGTTATTTTGGAGAATTCACCGTTGCGCCAGAATCATTTTTTCATTGAAATACCATTTAGGAGAAATGACACCACAACAATGTATTGATTTATTAGTCAATGAAGTGGGGCATGAAAAAGCCAATGCAGAAGCAGAAGTCAGACGTTCATTTGCCAGCGGAGACGCACCATTATACCAAGTCGCGTACATGACAGGAGGTTTGCAGTTTTTTGCTTTAAGAAATGAATTATTAGCAAAAGGATGGACAGAAAAGCAGTTTCACGACCGCGTGTTAAAAGAAAATATGGTGCCAGTTGAAATGCTCCGAATTTTATTACAAGATTTACCAGTTTCGGAAGATTATAAAACCAATTGGAAATTTTCAACCGACTTTAAATAGTTATTTTAACACATAGAAACATAGATTTAGAAAGCTTTAAAAGGTGTTTTACTTTTTTAAATGCACATAGCTAATTCTATTTTTATCTGAATTTGTTATTAGAATTAAAACGAAACCAAAAGAAAAACCAACCATCCAAAAACAATAAATGATGAAGAAGATTATACTATTTACTTTGATAATTTCCTGCTCGATTGCTGCCAATAAGCTGCACGCGCAAGAATATTGGGATAAGATTAAAGCGAAAAAATCGACGCTTGAAATCGACAAAGGATTTATTAATTTGAACACCAAGTATTTCGATTTAAAGCTGGTTAAATCCTCTCAAACCGTTGCTAGTTTATCACCGCTTTCAGATAAAAGTTTCGATTTTACACCAGGAGATCGATTAGCAATTCGTGATAAAGACGGTTTGTATCAATTAGGTGATATTAATCTTCGCGTAAAAGCAGCAGATGGAAGTTGGAAAAGTTATTCAACAGCGGCAAAAAGAGCAGCTGTTGCGACTTTGAATGTTTCTGGAAATGTTTTAGCTGGAGCTGATCTTTCAAATACATTGCCAACTGATATTCCTTTAACGATAAAACGTTTTTACGAACAAAAAGACGGGGATTTAGTATTGCGTTTTGAGATTACCAATAAATCAAATTCTCAACAGGAAATTGGTGCTTTGGGAATTCCGATGGTTTTTAATAATATTTTGGAAGGAAAATCATTGGACGAAACACACGTTCAAAATGTGTTTTTTGATCCTTATATTGGTAAAGATGCAGGTTATTTAGAAGTAAAAAGATTAAGCGGACACGGTCCAGCATTATTGTTGCTTCCAGAAAATAATATGCCATTTGAAGCGTATCGTCCGTTATTGGATGATGAAACTCCAAGAAGTATTGTTTTTGAAGGTTTCCACGAATGGATGCCATTCAGTAAAGCTTACGCCGAGCAAGAATGGAAAAATGCCGAACAATGGAATACGCCAACTTCATTGACCCTTAAAGCAGGAGAAACGAAGAATTTCTCGTTGAAATTTGTTTTGGTAGATCAAATAGAAAATATTCAAGCGACATTAATTCAAAACCAACGTTCAGTTGCGGTTGGAGTTCCGGGTTATGTCTTACCTCATGATGTAGACGGACAGCTTTTTCTAAAATACAATCAAGCAGTAAAATCACTAAA
Source organism: Flavobacterium sp. (assembly GCF_036405015.1). Lineage (GTDB taxonomy): Bacteria > Bacteroidota > Bacteroidia > Flavobacteriales > Flavobacteriaceae > Flavobacterium. The sequence goes on from NZ_DASWYK010000111.1 coordinate 31,647, forward strand.
AGTAGAACCAGAAGGTGCTTTGGTTTTAGAACAAAAATCAACTAATAAAAAGGATTATTTTCAATACGCTGTGCAAGGAAAAAAATGGGGTAGAGCAAGAGTAACAGTAACGTATGAAGACGGATTACAGCAGACAATCAATTATAAAGTTATAAAATCTGAAAGTGATGTAATAGCCGATTTTGGACATTTTTCTACAACAGCACAATGGTTTGATGTAAAAGATGATCCTTTTCATAGAAATCCATCTGTGATTTCGTATGACTATGAAACCAAAAAACAAGTAAGTCAGGACAGTCGCGCTTGGATTGCAGGTTTAAGTGACGAAGGTGGAGCAGGAGGCTGGCTTGGTGCGATTATGAAACAATTTATTTTACCCAATAAAGAAGAAATTCAGAAACTAGAGCAGTTTGTAGACAAAACATTATGGGGCGGACTTCAATATAATGGTGCCGATACACTTAAGTACGGAGTCAAAAAAAGTCTTTTTTATTATGAACCAACAAAAATGCCAGAAGGGACATACAGTAAAGACATTAATTATAAAACTTGGGCAGCTTGGGATAAAAAAGGCGCAGATGATCCAGGAAGATCCTATAATTATCCGCATGTTGCGGCGGCACATTGGACTATGTATCGTTTAGCAAGATATCATCAGGGTTTAGTAACCAATCATTCTTGGGATTGGTATTTGAAAAATGCTTATGAAACTACTATCGCAATGACAAGATTAGCACCTTATTATGCGCAGTTTGGACAAATGGAGGGAACTGTTTTTTTATTGATTCTAAAAGATTTAAAAACAGAAGGTTATACAGAAATGGCTAATAATCTTGAAGCAAAAATGAAGCTAAGAGCAGACCATTGGAAATCATTAAATTATCCTTTTGGAAGTGAAATGCCTTGGGATTCTACAGGTCAGGAAGAAGTGTATATGTGGTCTGATTATTTTGGATATAATGACAAAGCAAAAGTTACCCTTGATGCTATTTTGGCTTATATGCCTACAATGCCACACTGGGCGTACAACGGAAATGCTCGTAGATATTGGGATTTTCTTTATGGAGGAAAACTCTCAAGAGTAGAGCGACAGATTCATCATTATGGTTCGGCTTTAAATGCGATTCCAGTTTTAGAACAATTTAGAAAAACTCCCGATTTTCATTTATTAAAAGTAGGTTATGGAGGTTTGTTAGGTGGTATTTCAAATATTACAGAAGACGGTTTTGGATCGGCTGCTTTTCATTCTTATCCAGAAACATTAAGAATCGATTATTTGTCAGGAGATTATGGTTCGGGTTTCTTTGGTTATGCTGTGAATTCTGCGACTTTCATTACCAATGAAAAAGAATACGGTTGGTTGGCTTTTGGAGGAAATTTAAAAGAAAAAGGAGATGAGGTTGAAGTAGCGATTACGACTGCGGCAAAATCTAAAGTATTTATTGCACCAAAAAAATTATGGTTAACATTAGATGCAGGAACTTTTAAAACCGTAAGTTACAATACCAAAACGGGCGCTGTCACGATTACATTAGATGCTAAAGATAATTTTACGCCAAATGCTTATTTACGAGTAGATCAGGACGTGAAATTGTCTTACGAAAAAGTGAGAGGCGCTTATAAAATTGCTCTAAAAAGCAAACCAATTCAAATTAAATTATAAGATAGAATGAAGCAAAAATCAAAAAACAACTTCTTGAAAAAAGTATTATTTACGCTGTTTGGCATATTGATTAGTTTAAATTCAAATGCGCAAAAGTTTGATAAATATTTTCCCAAAAAAGACTTAACTACTGTTGGAGTTTACTATTATCCTGAACATTGGGATGAAAGTCAATGGGATCGCGACTTGAAAAAAATTGCCGAAATGGGATTTGAATTTACTCATTTTGGTGAATTTGCCTGGGCGCAATTAGAACCTCAAGAAGGCGTTTATGATTTTAAATGGATGGATAAAGCAGTTGCAATTGCCACAAAATATAAGTTGAAAATTGTAATGTGTACTTCAACGGCAACGCCTCCAGTTTGGCTGGTTCGCAAACATCCAGATGTTTTGGCGACTTACGAAGACGGAACCAAAACCGATCATGGTTCTAGACAGCACGCTTCATTTTCTAGCAATTATTACCGAACATATTCGATGAAAATGATTGAGCAATTGGCAAAAAAATATGGCAATAATAAAAACATAATAGGCTGGCAGGTTGACAACGAACCTGCACGTTTTCTGGATTATGGTGCAGATGCACAACAACGCTATCGCAATTGGTTAAAAGAAAAATATAAAACTATTGATGCCTTAAATCAAGCTTGGGGAAATAGTTTTTGGAGTGGTATATATTCAGATTTTAGTCAAATTAATATTCCACTGCACAAAGAATGGGGAATGAATTTACATTCTCAATTGGATCATTATCGTTTTGCTGATGAAGAAACAGCAACTTTTCTAGACGAGCAGGCGATTACGATACGCAAATTTGCAAGTAAAGATCAATGGATTACTTCTAATTACAGATCCAATTACAACGAAAGTTTTGTTGGAATGAGTAAAGAATTAGATTTCGATTGTTATACAAGATATTTGGTTTATGGAGGAACTTTAGGAGTTGGTTCGCAAGGCTATCGTTTAGGAGATTATTCCAGTATCGGAATGTCGAATGACTTTTTTCGTCCAACGAAAGGAATGTACGGTTGCATGGAATTACAGCCAGGACAAGTAAACTGGGGAAGTATTAATCCGCAGCCAATGCCGGGAACGGTTCGCATGTGGTTGTGGCATGTTTTTGCAGGCGGAAGTAAATTTGCCTGTACGTATCGTTTTCGTGCGCCTTTGTATGGATATGAGCAATACCATTACGGAATTGTAGGTACAGATGGTGTAACGCCAACACCAGGTGGTATAGAATTCAATCAGTTTATTAAAGAAATAGATACGCTGCGAAAAAACTATGATCCGAAAGCGGGATTGCCAAATGAGTATTTAAAACGCAAAACCGGTATTTTATTCAATGGAGATAATGTGATGGGAATCGATTTGAATAAACAAACTAAGGAATGGAGTACGATGGGACATTTCTTGAAATATTATAAAGCGACAAAATCTTTTGGTGCGCCTGTTGATTTTGTTCGTGATACAACTAATTTTTCAAGATATCCTTTTCTAGTTGTTCCAGCGTATCAAATGATCGATCAAAAAATGATTGATAAATTAACCTTGTACGCCAAAAACGGAGGAAACTTAGTTTTAAGCTGTCGATCTGGAATTCAAAATCGTCAAGGACATCTTTGGGAAGCAAAGTTTTATGAGCCAATGTGGAATTTAATTGGTTCCGAAATAGAATCCTATGACTTGTTAATGCCGCAATCTTCAGGAATAATAAAATTTGACAATCAGGAATTTGGTTGGACAAGTTGGGGAGATTTACTAAAACCGAATAAAGGAACAGAAATCTGGGCGACTTACGGAAGCGAATTTTATGCCGGAACTCCAGCCGTTATTTCCCGTAATCTCGGAAAAGGAACTGTAACTTACATTGGTGTAGATTCTAAAAATGGTGATCTTGAAAAACAAGTTTTAAGAAAATTATACCAAAAGCAAAATGCTCCAATAGAGAATTATCCTGAAGGAGTTATGGTAGATTACAGAGACGGATTTGGTATTGCAGTCAATTACTCCGATAAAATCTACGAAATCAATTTACCAAAAAATGCTAAAGTAATTATCGGAAATAAAGCAATCAAAACCGCTGGCGTATTGGTTTGGAAATATTAAATCACTTTAGCAAATTCAAAAAAAAAATAAGTTTTAACACATAGAAACATAGGCTAAATATCTTGTAAAAAGATAATGGAAAAAACTAGTTTTCACACATAGTCCCGATAGCTATCGGGATGCATTAATGCCTGTGAAATGCCTTTTCACAAAGAGAAAACTATGTATCTATGTGTTAGAAAAAACTTTATACTCTAAGTATTTAAGAATAAGAAAAATGCTGAAAAAGAAACTATTTTACAGTCTTATTGTACTCGCTTTTTCAGCAGTTGTTTTTGCTCAAAAGGATAGCAAGGCTGAGGTAAGTAATCCAATTTTACCAGGTTGGTTTGCAGATCCAACGATTAAAAAGTTTGGAGACATTTATTATATCTATGCCACTACTGATAACGAAATGCTGGCATCTGGTGCTCCAACGGTTTGGTACAGCAAAGACTTTAAAAATTGGTACAATTATATCATGGAAATTCCTTCTTTTTCAGCAAAATCAATAACTAATTTTTGGGCGCCTGATATTGTAGAAGGAGATGACGGAAAATATTATCTGTATTTTGGAAATTGTGAAATGGGCTGTAATATTTACGGTTATGTTTCAGATTCACCTGTTGGACCTTGGAAAAAATTAAGCGATCAGGATGTGCCTGTCATTTCTAATGGTTATCCGAGAGAAAATTTCCCTTCGCTTGATGCCCAATTTTTTAAAGACGATGATGGAAAAATATACGGTTATTGGGGAACTTGGGTACATTATAACGGAGGTTACGCGGTTGGCGAATTGAATAAAAAGAATATGAATGAAATGATGAATTCTAAAAATATTCCTTTAGAACAAACTCCCGCTCCGTTTGAAGCCGCTTATATGATTAAAAAAGGTTCCAAATATATCTTAATGTATTCTGGAGCTTCTTGTCATGATGAGACTTATAATGTTCGGTATTCGTATTCCAATTGGCCTTACGGACCTTTTACAGCAGGACAAAACAATCCGATTTTGAGTACTAATGAAGATCAAACGGTTCATGGTCCGGGACATCATTCTGTTTTAGAAGAAAATGGAAATTATTATATCGTTTATCACAAACATGATTATCCAATGACGAGAGGCGGCATGGCGAGACAAATTTGTGTGGATCAAATGATTTTTGAGAACGATTCGACAATCAAAAAAATAGTGCCTTCAAGTCAAGGAATTAAAGATTTATGGAAATCGGAAGTTCCAGAAAATATCGCTTTTCAGGCCAAAACATCGGCTTCTTCATTTTATCATTTAAAATCAACTCAATACGATTATGAGTACAAACCATCGTTTGCTACTGATGATAACAATGCCACAATGTGGAAGGCGGCAGATAATAATTCGCCACAACATTTAATAGTCGATTTAGGTTCTGAAAAGAATATTAAAAGAGTAATGACGCAATTTGAATTTGCGAGTTATTATTATCAATATAAATTGGAATATTCTTTAGACGGAAAAAAGTGGCATTTATTTGCTGACAAATCCAAAAATAGAAGAGCAGGAAGTCCAATGATTGATGATAAGGATGTAAATGCCCGTTTCATTAAACTAACTGTTTTAGGAACTGAAAAAATGGGACTTTACGCTGCGGTTTGGAGTATTAAAATTTATAGTTCATTGTTTGATATTCCGTTACAAATACAAAATAAAGAATCAGAAAAAGCTCCAGCAGGAAAAAGTTCTAAAAAGCTTTTAGTTCATTTTGATGCAGGAAAAATTAAAAATAATACTGTTATAAATACGACTTCAAATAAAGGTTCATTAGGTGGTATTTTTACTAAAAGCGGCGATGTTTCGTTAGAAAAAACAGATGGCATCAAAGCTTTTAATTTTAAAAACGGTGCTTTTACTTTGGATAAATCTGTACCCAAAACATTGGCATGGAATGGTTCGTATACCGTTGCCGTTTGGGTTAAAAATCCAGAAATAGCAAAGGAAGGCGAAATTCTAGCATCTTGGTGTGACAGAACCGAATTTGGTTTAGCCAATTCATACAACTCATTGGCTTATAACAGCGGTAATTACGGTGCAGGCGTACACTTAGACGGACATTTTGATATGAAATTTAACAAAGTTCCCGAAGCCAACAAATGGCATCATATCGTTTTGAGTTTTGATGGTATTGTAGAAAAAGTGTATGTAGATGGCGTTTTAGATAATTCGCAAAACATGCTTTTATCATCGGCGATTGACAAGGCTAAGATTATTATTGGAGCTTCGGATATTGGAGAGAATTTCTCAGGATTTATGGCTTCATTACGTTTGTACGATTATGCAATTAACGAACAAGATTTAGTTAAACTAATGAATGATTCAAAACCTAAAAAGGAATAAATACTAATTTAGGCTTTTGAATATAAAATGAATAAAAAATGACAAAAGGTATTGGCGGCTCAAGTGCAGCTATTGAATTAGAAAAAATAGAAAACAGAACTCAAGGTGTTCAGCCGATTCAATTAGAAGAATATCAAGAACGTATTCAAAAAGCAGTTCAGTTAATGAAATCGCTTTCTGTAAAAGCACTTTATCTGAATGCAGGAACGAATTTATATTATTTTACAGGAACACTTTGGAGTGCTTCAGAAAGAATGGTTGGAGGTATATTGTTTGACGATGGATCTTTGGAATATATCGCACCAAAATTTGAAGAAGGGACTTTTAAAAAATACATGAAAGTGCAATCCAATATTAATTGTTGGGAAGAACACGAATCTCCGTATGTTTTGTTTGGAAAATTATTAGCTGCCAAAAATGTTTTCGGACAAATTGCCATTGATGAATCGGCAGCTTATTTTTTAGTTGATGGAATTGCAAAAGCCAATAGTTCGTTTGATTTTATAACGGCACAGCAAATTACTTCTATTTGTAGAATGCAAAAATCTAAAAATGAAATTGCTATCATTCAAAGAGCAAAAGATATTACAATGGAAGTGCAAAGAGCGGCTGCAAGAATATTAAAACCCGGAATTACAGTTAGCGAAGTGACGGACTTTATTAATAAAGCACATATCAAGGCAGGAATTTCTTCGGGTTCGTATTTCTGTATTGTTTTGTTTTCAGATGATACGCAGTATCCGCATGGTGTTTCTGTTCCTCAGCCATTACAAGAAAATCAAGCGGTTATTGTCGATACAGGATGCAGATTAGAAGGATATCTTTCTGATATCACAAGATCTTATGTTTACGGAGAACCTTCAGAAGAATATAAAACGATCTGGAACTTAGAACAAAAAACACAATTTGCGGCTTTTGAAGCTGCTCAAATTGGTGCGACTTGCGGTTCTGTCGATGATGCTGCCAGAAAAACATTGGCGGAAGCAGGATTAAGTCCAGATTATGAATTACCGGGATTACCTCACAGAGTCGGGCACGGAACAGGATTGGATATTCATGAGTACCCGTATTTAGTCCGCGGAAGCGAAATAAAATTGTTGGAAGGAATGGTGGTCAGCAATGAACCGATGATTTGTGTTCCAGGAAAATTCGGAATCAGACATGAAGATCATTTTTATATGACAGAAAACGGTCCAAAATGGTTTACAACGCCAATGCAGAGTGTTGAGAATCCTTTTGGATATTAAAGAACTAATAAATCCATTGTAATGCAAAATCAAAGACGTTTTATAAAGATTTTATCAGCTATTATTTACGGTGCTTTTTTTATGGTTTCGGCTCAAGAAATAAAAAAGAAAGAGCTCTATATTCCTAAAAAAGTATGGATGCTGCCTGAAAATAATGACTATAAAGATCCAAAAAGCGACTATAATTTGGATTACATGATTAGTTCGGAAAATTTTGCTCTGTTCTGGCACAAAGATTATGGAAAAAATCCGATGTCTAATCAAGAAGAGACAGAACGATTTAATCCTCAAAAAATGCTGAGTGAATGTGAACGTATTTATGATGTTTATGTCAATCAGCTAAAGTTGGTACAGTCTGGACATTCGCTCATCGATCAATATAAAATTTTGATTTTTGTTTTTAAAGGTGAAGAAAAAACGGCTTTTGGAGGCGGTGACGAAGATAAAGTTGGCATTTTCTGGACACCAGCTGTTCGTGTAAACAAAGAACCTTATGGCGTTTTGGCACACGAATTAGGACATAGTTTTCAGTATTTAAGTCATGCTGATACAGGCAAAGGTCCCGGAGGAGCAATTATGGAAATGTCGGCGCAGTATATGCTTTGGCAGGTTTATTCGGATTGGATGACTTTTGAAAATTATCATTTGGTTGATTATTTAAAAGGAACTCATTACGCCTTTTTGCATCCGTACAATATGTATCATTCGCCTTATGTGATTGAATATTGGTCGGAAAAAAGAGGAAAAGATTTCTTTGGACAACTAATGCGCAATTCTGAAAAAGAAGAAGATGCGGTAATGACTTACAAGCGTTTGAATGCTATAAATCAGGAACAATTTAATGATGAAATGTTCGATGCTTCAAGAAGATTTATTACATGGGATTTACCAAGAATCGAAGTTGTTGCCAAGCCTTATGCAAACAAACATTTCACGAAAGTGAACAAATTACAAGATAATTGGTATCGAGTGGATTCGACAAATTGTCCTCAAAATTACGGTTATAACGGAATACAACTTACTGTTCCTAAAGCGGCAACAAAAATAGAATTGAACTTTAAAGGAATTGCTGGAGCAGATGGTTTTTCAAAAGTGAAAGTAGAACAAGCAGGCTGGAGATATGGTTTTGTGGTTCAATTGAAAAATGGTAAAAGAGTTTACAGCGAAGCTTTCAAAAAGAATAATGAGAAAAATTCCTTTAAGGTACCGAAAGAAACAGAGTATTTATGGCTGGTCGTTATGGGAGCGCCAACAGAACATTGGCAGCGACCAAATAGATGGGGAGAAAAAGCAGATAAAACTCCTGATGAACAATGGCCGTATGAATTTCAATTATTGGGGACAACGGTTGTGGATTGAAAGAAAATAGAAAATAGAAAATAGAAAATAGAGAATAGAGAATAGAGAATAGAGAATAGAG